>DDFA01000066.1:40112-99487 GCA_002336975.1 Phyllobacteriaceae bacterium UBA1940 | reverse complement strand
TTCAGGGGGCAAGGCGTTCTTCCAAAACTTCGGGCGCATCGCGTCGCGAGAATGATGTCGCACATCTATCCGCCGTCATTCCGGGATGGTCCGAAGGACCAGACCCGGAATCTCGAGATTCCGGGTTCGATGCTTCGTATCGCCCCGGAATGACACTGAACCACGACAAGGCCCGCTACCCCTCCGCCTCGATCCATTCCGCAGCGCCGCGCCACAGCGTGTCGCGGTGTTCGGGGCGGAAGAAGCCCATATGGCCGATGGCGCTGGCGCCGGTGTCGGCGGGGGTGACGGTGATGATCTCGGGCTTGATCGAGGTAAATCCCGAGCACAGCAGTTCGACCGCCGGCCGCGTCGCCCAGGGATCGTCGGACAGGCACAGCGCGCGCAACGCGCCCTTGTACTTCGGAAAATTCTGCAACGCCTCGAGTTTGGAGTCGAACAGATAGCGCGGGCTCATCACCCAGGAGACCCACTGCAGGAACGCATCCTTCGGCAGGTCCATGCCGAGCCCGGCCTTGCCCGGCGTATAGCCGAGCGCGCGGGTCAGCGGCGCGCCGACGAAATTCAGCATCGCGTAGACACGATAGCGCTCCGGCGACGACATCAGCTTCCAGTAGCCGGCCTGGGCGGCGACGAACAGTGCGCGCGAAATCTCGGTGTTGTTCGGCAGCAGGCCGAGCGCCTGGCCGCCGAAGGAGTGGCCGATATAGGCGAGCGGCATGTCGTGATAGCGTTCGCGCATCCACGCCACCGCCGAGGTGACGTCCTGCGCGGCCCAGTCCGACATTGAAGCCTTGAAGCCGACCAGCGATTTCGGCTGGTTGTAGCCGGTCATCGCCTGCTGCCGGCTGTCGCCGGTGCCGCGATAGTCGTAGGTCAGAACCGCGCAGCCGCGCTTGGCGAGATAGCCGGCAAAACCGCGATAGAGTTTGCGGTGGACCGCGGTCGCGGAGTTGATCAGCACGGCATGGCGCTTGGCGCCGCGCGGCAGATAAAGCGTCGCCGCCAGCGGATAGCCATCGGCCGCCGGCAGCGTGATATCGTCGACAAAAACGTCGTCCAGACCCGGCTCGGCCACCTTGCCTTCTCCCCCCAACTCGCGAGCGGTTATAGCAAAGGCGGATTCGGGTTTTGCCGCAAGAGCTTGTTCCCAAAGGCGGAAATCTGGCTGGCGGTTTGCCCTTGGCCGGTGTATAATCTCCTCCTTAGAGCCCGCGTCTAAGTCGCGGTTTTTGTTCAGGAGTTGACCCCGATGGCCGAACGGTGGACGCCCGACAGTTGGCGCAGCAAGCCGGTGCTGCAAGTGCCCTCTTATCCCGACGCCAAGGCGCTGGCGGATGTCGAGGCGCAGCTCGCCACCTTTCCACCTCTGGTTTTTGCCGGTGAGGCACGCAACCTCAAGCGGTCGCTGGCGCGCGTCGCGGCCGGCGAGGCCTTCCTGTTGCAGGGCGGCGACTGCGCCGAGAGCTTCGCCGAGCACGGCGCCGACAATATCCGCGACTTCTTCCGCGTCTTCCTGCAGATGTCGGTGGTTCTCACCTTCGCCGGCTCGCAGCCGGTGGTGAAGGTCGGCCGCATCGCCGGCCAGTTCGCCAAGCCGCGCTCGTCCGATATCGAAAAGAAGGGCGATGTGTCGCTGCCGTCCTACCGCGGCGACATCATCAACGGCATCGATTTCGACGAGAAGAGCCGCATCCCCGACCCGATGCGTCAGGAAATGGCCTACCGGCAGTCGGCGGCGACGCTCAACCTGCTGCGCGCCTTCGCCCAGGGCGGCTATGCCAGCCTGGAGAACGTGCATCGCTGGATGCTCGGTTTCGTCGCCGACAGCCCGCAATCGGACCGCTACGAGGCGCTCGCCAACCGCATCACCGAGACGATGGAGTTCATGCGCGCCGTCGGCATCAGTTCGGAATCGAACTACACGCTGCGCGAGACCGACTTCTACACCAGCCACGAGGCGCTGCTGCTCGGCTATGAGGAGGCGCTGACCCGCGTCGATTCGACCTCCGGCGACTGGTACGCGACGTCGGGCCACATGATCTGGATCGGCGACCGCACCCGCCAGCCGGACCACGCCCACATCGAATATTGCCGCGGCATCAAGAACCCGCTCGGGCTGAAATGCGGTCCGTCGCTGACGCCGGACGGGCTGATCCAGCTGATCGACCTGCTCAACCCCGACAATGAGCCGGGCCGGCTGACGCTGATTAACCGTTTCGGCTTCGACAAGGTCGGCGAGCATCTGCCCAAGCTGGTTCGCGCGGTGGAACGGGAAGGCCGCAAGGTGGTGTGGTCGTGCGATCCGATGCACGGCAACACGATCACGGCTGCCGGCTACAAGACGCGGCCGTTCGACCGCATCCTCAAGGAAGTGCAGACCTTCTTCGAGGTGCACCGCGCCGAGGGTACGCATCCGGGCGGCATCCATGTCGAGATGACCGGCAAGAACGTCACCGAATGCACCGGCGGCGCGCGCGCTATCCGCGACGAGGAACTGCAGGACCGCTACCACACCCATTGCGACCCGCGCCTCAATGCGGACCAGGCGATCGAACTGGCGTTCCTGGTCAGCGACCTGCTGAAAAAGGACCTTCAGTCGCCAGCCAAGAAGGCCGTCAACGGCTGATCGCGGCGCACAATTGACGACAAAAAAGCCGGCGCGACCCGCCGGCTTTTTTCATGGGCGGAGTCCGGCGGGAAAAAAAACCTCGATCGCCGAGGGCAGGATGTTGAAACGGGCCGGTGCGACTAGACCTTGGGAATGATGCCCATTCTCGACGACGCCGGCCGAATGGCCGGCTTGCGGTCGTCCGCCATCAATTCCCCCAATTTATTTCCTTCAGGCTGCGGTGCTGTTACAGCCTGCCGCACATTCCAGCCCGGAGACTCACTTGGAACGCATCATCAAGGCATTTTACAATTCGCTGAGGGCGCTCGATCGGCTGGCGCGAACCGAAAAGGCGGTGCAGCAGGAACTGGTGCTGTTGGGTCTGGCCCTGCCGGTCGGCTGGTTCCTGGCGCAAAGCTGGACAGGCTATGCGATCCTGGTCGGCGCGGTGCTGTTCATGCTGCTTGTCGAGGTGCTGAATACCGCCGTGGAGGCCACCTGCAACGCGGTCAGCCGCGACTTCCACATCGACATCCAGCTCGCCAAGGATTGCGGTTCACTGGCGGTCCTGATCGCGGGGATCATGGCGGGTTCGGTGTGGCTGCTGGCGCTCGCCGGACGGATCTGGGGCGTCGCGTAACCGGACTCAGTTGCGTTTCTTCAGATAGCGATGTCCGAGCCAAAGGCCGGCGATCGCGATGGCCACCGATATGCCGATGCCGATCAACAGCCGTTCGTGTTTGACCATCTCGTCGCCGATCAGCCGCTGCGCGCCTTCGCCGAGGAAATAGCCGATGCCGACGAACAGGCATGCCCAGACCGCCGCCGAGATCGCATTGAGAGCCATGAACCGGGCGACGGGGATCGACGACAGTCCCGCCGCGACCCCGCCAATGGCGCGCAGGCCGTAGATGAAGCGGTTGCTCAGCACGAACAGGTTGGGATGCCGCTCGATCAGATTGTGGGCGTGGCTGAAGCCGGGCCGCGCGCGGTAGGACACGATGCGCGGGTGATCGGCGAAACGCCTGCCGGCCAGAAACAGGCCGGTGTCTCCAAGCCATGCGCCCGAAAACACGACCGCAAGCGTCACCAGGGGATCGAAGACCTGCTGATGGGCGAAGAACCCGCCGAAGATCGCGGCGCTTTCGCCTTCGGCAAGGCAGCCGGCAAACACCGCGATCAGTCCGAATCGCTCGATCAGTTGATGCAGTAAGTCGCTCACGCGCGTCCGTCCCGGGGCGTTTTCGTCGCCGATAGTTCCACCGTCAGTTCGGCGATCTCGGCGCGCAGCGCGGCAATCTCGCTCTTGCGCAGGTCGTCGAGCTTTTCGTGCAGCGCCATGATCTCGATTTCCGCCTTCAGATTGACCTCGTAGTCATGTGCGGCGTCCGCACGGTCGCGTTCGGCCTGCCGGTTCTGACTCATCATGATGATGGGAGCCTGTAGCGCAGCGATCATCGACAGCACAAGGTTGAGAAAGATGTAGGGGTAGGGGTCGAAACTGTCGCGCCCCAGAAACCAGCCATTGCTGGTCGTCCACACCGCCAGGAACATCAGGAAGGCGATGATGAAACTCCAGGAACCACCGACCCGGGCGATGGCGTCGGCGACGCGCGCGCCCCTGTCGAGGCGATCCGCCTTACTCATGTCGGTCGCGAGCGTCGTTCGCTTCAATGTGCTGTCAAGCACACCGCGCTCGGCCTCGCTCAGGCTGGCTGCATCGCGATCCAGATAGCGGGTCGCAAGATCGTCGATTGTCTTGCTCATGGCGGTCTCCTCAACTGCGTCACGGCTGGTCAGAGCGCCGCATTTTCGGCAAAACTGTGCTAACGGGCAATGATTGTCCCAGCCGGAGCGCGCAATGAAATCCTTTGCTGAAATCCGCAAGCGCGCCGCCGCCCGCAAGGGCGGCGAGGCGGTCCTCAATCGTCTGCTCGGACCGGCGGCCGACAATGCCGACGTCGCCGGGGTCGCTGACGACCGGATGCTGTCGACGATGGCGGCCCGCGTCTTTTCCGCCGGCTTCGTCTGGAGCGTCATCGAGGCCAAATGGCCGGGTTTCGAGGAGGCGTTTCTCGGTTTCCAGCCGAAGGCGTTGCTGTTCCAGCCCGACGAGTTCTGGCACGATCTGGCGTCCGACAAGCGCATCGTGCGCAATCCGCAAAAGATCAGGTCCGTGCGCGACAACGCCGCCTTTGTCGAACAAACCAGCCGCGAACATGGCTCGTTCGGAAAGTTCCTTGCCGGCTGGCCGGCAAACGACCAGATCGGCCTGATGGCGTATCTGGCCAGGCAGGGGTCGCGGCTCGGCGGCAATACCGGGCAGTATTTCCTGCGCTGGGTCGGCTGGGACGCCTTCATCGTCTCGGCTGATTTCGCGCTGGCGCTGCGCGACGCCGGTCTCGAGATCGCCGAACATCCGACCTCGAAGGGCGATCTGGCAAGAATCCAGGCGCTGCTCAACCAGTGGCATGGCGAGACCGGGCTGCCTTACCGGCATCTGTCGCGCATCCTGTCGATGTCGATCGGCGTCAATCACTCCGCCGAAGAGATCGCCGCCCGCATGGGCGAGTGAAGCTGGACGATTGTCAGGACCAGATCGGCGCGCTAAGCCTCGGCCATGACCAAGGCCCTCGACGTTCTTCGCATCGCTGTCGCACAACTCAACCCGACGGTCGGTGACATCGCCGGCAATCTGGCCAAGGCGCGCGAGGCGAGGGCGGACGCCGCGCGCCAGGGCGCCGACCTGGTGCTCTATACCGAACTTCTGATCGCCGGTTATCCGCCGGAAGATCTTGTCGTGCGGCCGGCCTTCCTCAAAGCCTGCGAGGCGGCTGCGCGGGAGCTTGCCGCCGACACCGCCGACGGCGGGCCGGGTGTCATCGTCGGCGCGCCGCTGAAGCGAAAAAGCGGCATCCACAATTCGGTCATCGTCGCCGATGGCGGCAAGATCATCGCCGAACGTTTTAAGGTCGATCTGCCGAACTATGGCGAGTTCGACGAAAAGCGCGTTTTTCAGCCGGGCCCCGACATGCCCGGACCGGTCAATTTCCGTGGCGTGCGCATCGGCGTCCCGATCTGCGAGGACATCTGGGGCGATCTCGGCGTCTGCGAGACGCTGGCGGAAAGCGGCGCGGAAATACTGCTGGTGCCGAACGGTTCGCCCTATTACCGCGACAAGACCGACGTGCGCGAACAGGTCGCCGTCCGCCAGGTCGTCGAGACCGGCCTGCCGCTGCTCTACGCCAACCAGCTGGGCGGGCAGGACGAGCTTGTCTTCGACGGCGCGTCCTTCGCCATCAACGCCGACCGGTCGCTCGCCTTCCAGATGAGCCAGTTCGAGGAGACTGTGGTCGTCTCGACCTGGAAGCGCGGCGGCGAGGACGGCAAGGCGAAGGGCTGGGTCTGCGTCGACGGGCCGATGTCGAAACTGCCGGACAGGCAAGAGGCTGATTACCGCGCCTGCATGATCGGGCTGCGCGACTATGTGAACAAGAACGGCTTCAAGAACGTCGTGCTCGGCCTGTCGGGCGGCATCGATTCGGCGATCTGCGCGGCGCTGTCGGTCGACGCGCTGGGCGAAGAGCGCGTGCGCTGCGTGATGATGCCCTACACCTACACCTCGAAGGACAGCTTTTCCGACGCCGAAGCCTGCGCCAGGGCGCTCGGCTGCCGCTACGACATCGTGCCGATCTTCAAGCCGGTCGACGGTTTCATCGAGACGCTGGCCGACCTGTTTGAGGGCACCAAGCAGGGCATCACCGAGGAAAATCTGCAAAGCCGCGCGCGCGGCACCATCCTGATGGCGATCTCCAACAAGTTCGGCTCGATGGTCGTCACCACCGGCAACAAGAGCGAAATGAGCGTCGGCTACGCCACGCTCTACGGCGACATGAACGGCGGCTTCAATCCGATCAAGGATATCTACAAGATGCAGGTCTATGCGCTGGCCAACTGGCGCAACGCCCATCTGCCGCCCGGCTCGCTTGGTCCCACCGGCGAGGTGATCCCGCAGAACATTCTCGACAAGGCGCCGTCGGCGGAACTGCGCCCAAACCAGACCGACCAGGATTCGCTGCCGCCTTACCCGGTGCTCGACGCCATTCTCGAAGGGCTGGTCGAGGGCGAGAAGAGCGTCGACGACATCGTCGCCATGGGGTTCGAGCGCCCGACGGTCGAGCGGGTCGAACACCTGCTCTATCTCGCCGAATACAAGCGCCGCCAGTCGGCGCCCGGCGTCAAGATCACGCGCAAACAGTTCGGCCGCGATCGCCGCTATCCGATCACCAACAAGTTCCGCGACCGGACCTGAGCGGAAACGTCGCCGGCCTTTGGGCCGGCCGGAGGGATCGCCGATGGTCGACTTCCTTTGGAAAAACGCCCGCTGGCTGGCCGCCGCCTTCGCGCTCACCATCTTCTCGACGCAGTCGACGACCCTGTTCGGGGCGGCGCCGCCGGAAGTCCATGGCCTGGCCAATCTCGGGTCGATCCGCGCGCTGGTATTTTCGATGGCGGTGTTCGCCTCCGCCGCCGGGCCGGGCGTCACCGGCTACCTGATCGATACGGGCGTCGACTATCCGGCGCAGCCGATCGTCATGGGGCTCTACCGCCTCCCGGTCTCGATCCTTCTCTGGCTGGTGGCGCGCCAGGTGGGGTCGGTTCGGATTGGGGCGAAATGACACTCTAGGAGATTGTTTGGGCGAGGTGTGCTTAATTCCACCTCAAGCCTCCCGCGAGAGCAGCCCTTCGTTGTCGGATGGGATGCAGTTAGTTTCTGACACCCAATGCGAGGCGACAGGCCAAACCTGCGAAAACTGTCGCGAGAAGATACTGCGGTAACTTCCTGAATCGGACGAAGCCGGTGACCCGACTACGGATATGTTCGCTCAATAGGACAACCGAGCCATTTACGACAAAGCCGATTCCGTTCAGCACGGTAGCCAGAACCAGCATTTGGACGGTGAGTGACCCTGTTTCTGGGTGCACAAACTGAGGAAACAACGCTAGGACAAAGAGCGCCATTTTCGGGTTTAGAAGATTTGTTGCCAGACCTTCGCCGAGAATCCGCTTCATTGAAAATCGTTCTAGGCCCGATGTAGGGGAGAAATGCGCGCCCTCAGAACGAATGGTTTTCCAAGCTAAGTACATCAAATAGGCGCAGCCAGCCCAGCGAACGACCTCATATGCCGTTGGAACCGCGACAAAAAGCTGTGAAAGTCCCAACGCTGCCGCGAGAGCATGGCAATATGTGCCAAGTGCTATACCAGCATAGGTCAGGAATCCTGCGGATCGCCCTTGGCTTATGCTGCGTGAAGCAATGAGAAGCATATCGGGTCCGGGCGTGGCGGTCAGCACGAGACACGCAGCGGCAAAAAGCAGGATAGTGGAGAAATCCGGCATATCGTTTTCCTTCGAGTTGGCCGGAATTCCGATCTATCAAAATCCATGAAGGTGGCAAGCCTGAGCTGATGACAAGCTGCGAATAGTCAGCTCTCCGATATCAGATAAGTGTCCCGTGTTCGCTCAAAGATTTCGGCGACGGTGTTTTTGCTGATTGCCATATCGCGGGCGACCCAACGACAGCTACGCCCCTCCGCGACAAGGGCGAGCACTTTGGGGGCGAGTTAGAGTGTCATTTCGCCCCCAGCCGGAACCGACCCCCAGGTGCGCGCGCGCAACTTGCCAGCCGCGTCCGCCTCGGCTACGCCGCAGCCATGACCGTCACCGTCCGTTTCGCCCCGTCGCCCACCGGCAACATCCATATCGGCAATGCCCGCACATTGCTGTTCAACTGGCTTTTCGCCCTGCAGCGGGGCGGGCGGCTGATCCAGCGGTTCGACGACACCGACGTGGCGCGCTCGAAACAGGAATATGCCGACAATATTCTCGCCGACCTGGCCTGGCTTGGGGTCGAGCCGGCGGCGGTTCGCTACCAGTCGCAGCGGTTCGGCGTCTATGGCGAGGCGGTGGAACGGCTGAAGCGGGCCGGGCTGCTCTATCCCTGCTACGAGACCCCGGACGAGCTCGAGCTCAAGCGAAAGATCCTGCTGTCGCGCCGGCTGCCGCCGGTCTACGGCCGCGAAGCTCTAAAACTGTCCGAGGCCGAGCGGGCGCGGCTGGACGCCGGGGGCCGCCGCCCGCACTGGCGTTTCCTGCTGCCGAATTTCGAGGCCGATCCGTTTTCGACCCGCCGCGCCGACGTCAACTGGACCGACCTGGTGCGCGGCCCCGAAACCGTTGACCTGGCGTCGCTGTCGGACCCGGTTCTGGTGCGCGCCGACGGCAGCTATCTCTACACGCTGCCATCGGTGGTCGACGACATCGATCTCGGCGTCAGCCACATCATCCGCGGCGACGATCACGTCACCAATACCGGCGTGCAGATCGCGCTGTTTCAGGCGCTGGGCGCGACCCCGCCCGGTTTTGGCCACCACAATCTCTTGACCTCGGCGTCGGGCGAGGGGCTGTCGAAGCGCAGCGGCGCGCTGTCCGTCCGCAGCCTGCGCGCCGACGGCATCGAGCCGATGGCGGTCGCCTCGCTGGCGGTGCTCACCGGCACCTCGGAGAACGTCGTCGCGGCGAGGGACATGGTCGAACTGTCGGCGCATTTCGACATTGCCGCCACCTCGCGCTCGGCGTCGAAATTCGACCCGGCCGACCTGATCGTGCTCAACCGCGCCTTGCTGCATCACGCCGGCTTTTCCGACGTCGCCGCGCGACTGGCGGCGTTGGGCGTCGCGGGACCGGACGCCGAGCCGTTCTGGCTGGCCGTTCGCGGCAATATCGACCGGTTGACCGATGCGGGAATGTGGTGGGAAATCGTCCGGAACGGGCCGCAAACGCCGCCGGCTCTGAGCGGCGAGGATCTCGATTTCGTCCGTCAGGCGTTCGACCTTTTGCCGCCCGAACCGTGGGACCAGACGGCGTTCAGGACCTGGATGGACCTGACCAAAGCCGCGACCGGCCGCAAGGGCAAGGCGCTGTTCCTGCCGGTCCGGCTGGCGATTACTGGATTGCCGTCTGGGCCGGAACTGGCTGAGCTTCTGCCTTTGGCGGGTCGGGCAGGTATGCTGGCCCGACGACCCTGACCTTGCGGTCGGTCTCGGTGGTCGGACCCGATGCGATCAGCCGCTTCACTACATCCTGGTCGAGCCGGCCGTTGCGGTTAGCCTCGGTCTCCGGGTCCGCCGCCGGATCGGGGCGCGGCTGCGGCAGGACGGCCGCGACATCGCCGTCGCCGTCCTTGGCGCCGTCGCCGGCGATGATCGAGAAATTCTTTGGCGCCGCCCGGCAGGTGCAGTCGGCGGGCCGCTGGAACCCGGCCTCGCGATATTTGAAAGCGGTCGACATGTCGGCATAGGGTTTGCCGGCCAGGTCGACCATTTCCTCCGATTCCTGGTCGGGCACGCGGTGGGTGAACAGGCGTACCTCCGTGCCGGGGCACATCGTCTCGCAATTCTGCGAGTCGCGCGCAAAATCGCTGCGCGACGAGGCGTAGGAGATCGGCCAGTAGTAGCCGTCGCAGGTCCTGACGCACAGCGTCCGGTGACTGCCGCCGTAATTGTCGCTCATGTCGCCGTCGATGGTGGTGCGCACCCGTTCGCGCTCGGTGATCGGCGGCGGCTCTTCCTCGTAACGGCGATTGCCGCCGAACAGCCGGTCGAAGAGGCTGCCGCCGTCGCGGCGGGCGACGCGTTCGCGCGGCTCGTCGGCTTGCGGCGCGTCGCGGCAGCTATTTGCGTCGAGCGCCGCCAGGATGCGGGCCCGATCGCGCCGCGGATTGCCGCCGCCGCCCGAAACCAGCTGGTCGCGCTTGCTCTCCAGCGATCTGAGATTGCGTTCCATGCGGCCGATCTGGCTGTCATAGCTGGCGCAGGCGCTGCCGCGATTGTCGTCGGAATTGCTGCAACTGGAGCGTTGCAGCATGCGGCGCGCCTTCTGCAACTGCTCGCGCTGCGCCTTGATCGCCAGATTGTAGCGCCGAAGCTGCGATGGCGAGGCGGAATCGCCGCCACGCCCGGCGTCGGCCAACTGGGCCTCGAGTTGACGGCAAAGCCGCGACTGCGCCGATGCGTCGACCGGCGCCGATAGCCAGGCCGCCAGGCAGAGCATGGCCATCAGCCATGCGCGCGCCGGCGAGGCGTATTGCGCCGATTGCAACATCCGGTCCGTCACTCCGCCACCATCGATGCCGACTGCCCTAACCGCGCGATCCGGCCGTTTGATGGCGGTTCGTCGAATTGCAGTCCGGATCATTCTCGCACGCCCGGGTTAACCCGCGCTTTCCTGGTTCGCCTCGGTGCGCGGCAGGTGCAGCGGCGCGTCCTGCGAGGCTTCCACCACCGCAAGCGCCGACATGTTGACGACGCCACGCGACGTCACCGACGGGGTCAGGATATGGGCGGGCCGCTCGGCGCCAAGCAGGATCGGGCCGACATGCAGCGCATCGGTCATCGCCTTGATCGTGTTCAGCGCGATATTGGCCGCGTCGAGGTTTGGAAACACCAGCAGGTTGGCTTCGCCCTTCAGCTTCGAATGGGGGTAGATGCGTTTTCGATAATCGTCCGAGATCGCTGAATCGCCCTGCATCTCTCCTTCGCATTCAAGTTCCGGCGCGATCCTGTGGAGGATGGCGGTCGCCTCGCGCATCTTGATCGCGCTGGCGCTGTCGCGGGAGCCGAAGTTTGAATGCGACAGCAGCGCCGCCTTGGGCGCTATGCCGAACCGGCTGACCGTTTCAGCGGCCAGCACAGTCATTTCGGCAATCTCGTCGGCGCTCGGGTCGACGGTGACATAGGTGTCGGTGAAGAACGTGACGCCGCGCGTCGAGATCAGCATCGACAGAGCCGACAGGTCGCGATAGCGCACGTCGGAGCGTGCACCGATGATCAGGCTGACATTGCGCAGATGCCGCTCGAAGCGGCCTTCCAGCCCGCAGATCATGGCGTCGGCGTCGCCTCGGCGCAGCGCCAGCGCAGCGATAACCGTTGTGTTGGTTCGAACAATCGTCCGGGCGGCTTCAACGGTGATGCCACGCCGGCCGGCCAGTTCGACGAACAGGTCGACATATTCGCGGTAGCGGGGGTCGCCTTCGGGATTGACCAGGTGAAAATCGACGCCGGGACGGATGCGCAGCCCATAGCGGCGCAGCCGCGTGTCGACCACCTGCGGCCGGCCGATCAGGATCGGCTCGGCGACGCCTTCTTCGATCAGAACCTGGGCGGCGCGCAACACGCGCTCGTCCTCGCCGTCGGCATAGATCACCCGCTTGCGCGCCGCGGTGCGGGCGGCGGCGAAGATCGGCTTCATCACCAGGCCGGAACGGAAGACGAAACGGTTCAGCCGGTCGACATAGGCGTCCATGTCGGCGATTGGCCGGGCGGCGACGCCGCTGTCGGCGGCGGCCCTGGCGACGGCGGGCGCGATGCGCAGGATCAGCCGCGGATCGAACGGCGAGGGGATCAGATAGTCGGGACCGAAGGTCGGCGTCTCGCCCGAATAGGCGCGCGCGGCGACGTCGGACGGCTCCTCGCGCGCAAGTTCGGCGATGGCGCGCACCGCGGCCATCTTCATTTCCTCGTTGATCGCCGACGCGCCGACGTCCAGCGCTCCGCGAAAGATGTAAGGAAAACACAATACATTGTTGACCTGATTGGGAAAATCGGAGCGCCCGGTGCAGATCATCGCGTCCGGCCGCGCGGCGCGCGCCACTTCGGGCATGATCTCGGGCGTCGGATTGGCCAGCGCCATGATCAGCGGCTTTTCGGCCATCTCGGCCAGCAGTTCCGGCTTCAGCACGCCAGCCGCCGACAGGCCGAGGAACACGTCCGCGCCGCCGATCACGTCGGCCAGCGTGCGGGCGTCGGTCTCCTTCACATAAGGGTCCTTCCAGCGGTCCATCTCGTCGACGCGGCCGGCATAGGCGACGCCGAACCGGTCGGTGACCCAGATGTTCTCCCGCATCGCGCCAAGCGCCACCAGCAGGTTGAGGCAGGCAAGCGCGGCAGCGCCGGCGCCCGAGGTGACGATCTTCACCTGCGCCAGCTTTTTTCCGGCGACCTCCAGCCCGTTCAGCACCGCGGCGGCGACGATGATCGCGGTGCCGTGCTGGTCGTCGTGGAACACCGGGATCGCCATCCTGGCCTTCAGCCGTTCCTCGACCTCAAAACACTCCGGAGCCTTGATGTCTTCAAGGTTGATGCCGCCGAATGTCGGCTCCAGCGCCGAGATCGCCTCGACCATGCGCTCGATCTGAGGCGCGTCGATCTCGATGTCGAACACGTCGATGCCGGCGAATTTCTTGAACAGCACCGCCTTGCCTTCCATCACCGGCTTGGAGGCGAGGGGGCCGATATTGCCGAGGCCTAGAACAGCCGAACCGTTAGTCACCACGCCGACTAGATTGGCGCGCCCGGTGTAATAGGCGGCCGTGCCCGGGTCCTCGTGGATTTCGAGGCAAGGGGCGGCGACGCCCGGCGAATAGGCCAGCGCCAGGTCGCGCTGGTTGCCCAATGGCTTGGTCGGCCTGATCTCGAGCTTGCCCGGCGCCGGATGGCGATGGAAAAACAGCGCAGCCTCATCGAGGTCGCTGAGCTTTCGTTTGCCACCGCCGTCTGTCATCGTTTTCCCCCATGACGCGCCTTCTTCGGGCGCTGAATCTCGATGGCCTAGAAGGCGCTCGGGTAAAGCCCGCCGTCAACCCGGATGTTCTGTCCGGTCAGATAGCCGGCATGGACCGAGCACAGGAAGGCGCAGATCCGGCCGAATTCCTCCGCCGTGCCGAGCCGTCCGGCCGGAATTTCCCGCGCCTGGCTGGCGGCGTAATCCTCGACGCTCTTGCCGGCCTTTTTCGCGCCGAATTCCTGGGTGGCGCGAATCCGGTCGGTGTCGAGCTTGCCCGGCAGCAGATTGTTGATGGTGACGTTGCGGCCGACCACGGTCCTGGCCGGGCCGAAGACCATCGAAGTCAGGCCGGCGCGCGCGCCCGACGACAGGTCGAGCCCGGGGATCGACTGGTAGACCGACAGCGAGGTGATGTTGACGATGCGGCCGAAACCGCGCTCGCTCATGCCGTCGATCACCGCCTGGATCAGTTCGACCGGGGTGATCATGTTGCTGGTCACGCCGTCGATGATCGCCTTGCGGTCAAGCTCGCCGAACGGGCGCGGCGGCGGGCCGCCATTGTTGTTGACCAGGATATCGGTCGCCGGACCCGCCTCGAGCAATGCCTTCTGCACGCCGCGGTCGCTGACGTCGCCGACGATTTCGCGCACCTCGACGCCGAACGCGTCGCGGATTTCGGCCGCCGTCGTCGCGAGCACATTCTTGTCGCGCCCGTTCAAGGTGAGGTTGACGCCGGCCTCGGCCAGCGCGAGCGCGCAGCCCTTGCCCAGCCCTCGGCTCGACGCGCAGACGATCGCGTTGCGGCCCTTGATGCCCAGATCCATGGCGTCCTCCTTTGTCTCAATTTCGAGACCTAGCCGCCCCCGTGGCAAAGCTCAACCATCATTCGCCTGATACCTGTTTCGTCCGGTCGATGGGAATTGCGGCGCAGGACGGCGGAAACGCTGGCCAGGTGCGGTGCGGTTCTGGGCTGCTGCTGGTCCAACGCCGCCGGCCTTTGTGGCTGCCACAAGCCGTTAGCGATGCCTGGCGCGCCATGATAGGGGCGGACGATGCAGACGCCTCCCAACCTGTCCGTCAAGCCGCGCCAGTTCGAATTGCGCGTTTCGCTGCTCTATGTCTGCATCTTCCTGCCCAATGGCGTGCATCTGCCGTATTTTCCGCTGTGGCTGGAGCACAATTCGTTCTCGCCGACGCAGATCGGCGTCATCCTCGCCGCGCCGATGTTCGTGCGCATCTTCGCCGGCCCGCTGGTCTCGGCCTATGCCGACCGCGCCCGCGACCGGGTTCCGGTGCTGATCGCCTCGGCCGTGGCGGCGATGGTTTTCTGCGCCGGATATCTGATCCCGGACCAGACCTATCTGCTGACTCTGGTCGTCTCGGTGCTGCTCGCCGCCGCCTGGGCCCCGCATACGCCGCTGTCCGACTCGATCGCGCTTTCGGGGGTGCGGCGTTTCGGGTCGGACTACGCCTCGATGCGGGTGTGGGGGTCGGCGTCGTTCCTGGTCGCCAGTTTCGCCTGCGGCCATATCCTGGCCTGGACCAGCGAGGCGCTGATTCCGTGGCTCATTCTCGCGGGCCTCGCCAGCGTCGTGATCTCGGCGTTTTTCGTGCCCCGCATCGGCCGGCCGCGGCAGCAAGCGCCGCTGCCGTCGCAGACGATCCACGGGGCCGCCTTTGCGCTGCGCCAGCCCTATTTCCTGCTGATCATCGCAGCTTCGGCGCTGGCCCAGTCGTCGCACGGCTTCGCCTATGCGTTCACCTCGATCTACTGGAAGGCGCTCGGCATTTCGGACGGCGGCGTCGGCGTCCTGTGGGCGCTCGCCATCGCCGGCGAGATCGTGATGTTCTTCGCCTTCAACCGGCTGTTTGGCCGCGCCCGGCCAGGCGTCGTCCTCGCGCTCGGAGCCGGGGTCGGCGCAATGCGCTGGCTGCTGATGCCCATGGCCTGGCCGGCAGGCGCGGGCTTCGCCGGGTTCGCGGCGCTGCAACTGATGCACGCCTTCTCGTTCTCGCTGGTCTTCCTCGCGACCCAGAAAATGTTCACCCAAACGGTGCCGGAGGCGAGGCTGGGCGCGGCGCAGGGCGCGGCATTTTTCCTCAACATGACATGCCTTGCGACCGTCACGCTTGTCAGCGGGCCGCTCTACGCCGGCTGGGCCGAGTTCGGCTTCTGGTCGATGGCGCTGGTGGCGGTGGTCGCCGTCATCCTGGCGCTGGCGGCGCTGCGCTATCCCCACAGTTCCGGTTCGGGCGTAAAGACCGTCGAGCCGTCATAGGTCAGGCCCGGCTCGCGGTCGCGGGCCAAAAGCAGCGGGCCGTCGAGGTCGACGAACTGAGCGCCCTGCGCCAGCAGCACCGCCGGCGCCATCGCCAGCGAGGTGCCGACCATGCAGCCGACCATGATCTGGAAGCCGAGTTCGCGCGCCCTGTCGCGCAGCAGCAGGGCCTCGGTCAGGCCGCCGGTCTTGTCGAGCTTGATGTTGACGGCGTCGTAGCGTCCGACCAGGTGATCGAGGTCGGCGGTCAGGTGCAGGCTCTCGTCGGCGCAGACGGGAATCGGCCGGGCGATGTGGGCCAGCAATTCGTCGCGGCCGGCCGGCAGCGGCTGTTCGATCAGCGCGATGCCGCATTCGGCGGCGATGTCCATGTGGCGCACGATGTTGTCGCTGTTCCAGCCCTCATTGGCGTCGAGGATGATCCGGCTGTTGGGCGCGCCCGACGCCACCGCGCGGATGCGGGCCTCGTCGTCGGCGGCGCCGCCGACCTTGATCTTCAGCACCGGCCGGTGGGAGGCGGCGCGCGCCGCCCGCTCCATCTCCTCGGGCGCGGCGAGCGACAGCGTATAGGCGGTCACCAGCGGCGAGGTGTGGGTAGCGCCAAGCCGGTCGGCGGCGCGCACCCCGGACATTTTTGCCTCGAGATCCCACAGCGCGCAGTCGACGGCGTTGCGCGCGGCGCCTGCCGGCATCAGGCCGAGAAGGTCGGCGCGTCCGCCGCCCAGCTCGATCACCACCCGCGCCGCCTCGATCGTGTCGCGCACGCCTGCAAGCGTCTCGCCGTAGCGGCCATAGGGCACGCATTCGCCGCGCCCGGCCTTGCCGCCCTGGCGAAGCGTGACGCAGATCACGTCCGCCGCGGTCTTCGACCCCCGCGAAATCGTGAAACTGCCGGCGATCGGAAAGCTTTCCTGCTCGATCTGTAACGTGCGCGCCACGCTTGCATCCTCTCATGCGCCAAGATGGGTTGCGCAAAGTGACAGGCTTCGCGCTAACCGCTATGACGGCTCACATGTTGACGACCGCGAAGCAGGACGCAAGCCACAACGACGCCGCGCGCATCGATATCGATCGCGGCGACGACACGCTTGCGTGCAGGCTGGGCGGCGTCTGGACGTCGCGCACCGTCGGCCATGTCGACGCCCAGATGCGCAAGCTTGATTCGGCGAGCGGCGTCAGGCGGCTTCAGATCGACCTGTCGGGCGCCGAGCGTTTCGACACCGCCGGCGCGTGGATGGTCAAGCGGCTGATGACCGCGCAGGAGAAAGCCGGCGCGGAAATCGTCGTCTCCGGCGCCGATCCCGCCGTCCAGGAACTGCTCGGCGCTGTCGACGAAGCGTCGCGCGAGATCGTCGACGCGCCGCCGGCAAGAGGCCTGACGTGGCCGATGAGCATGTTCGACGCGATCGGGCGCGCCGTCTATGGCGGGCGCGACGATTTCCTGATGAGCATGCATATCCTCGGCGCGACGATCCGCGGCGGCCAGATGAAGGCTGGGCGCGGCCACGCGGTCAATCCGGCGGCCATCGTCAGCCAGATGGACAAGATGGGCATCGGGGCGATCCCCGTCGTGTTGCTGATGTCCTCGATCATCGGCGCCATCATCGCCCAGCAGGGCGCGTTCCAGCTGCGCTATTTCGGCGCCGAGATCTTTGTCGTCGATCTGGTCGGCATCCTGGTGCTGCGCGAAATCGGCGTGCTGCTGACCGCGATCATGATCGCGGGCCGCTCGGGCAGCGCCATCACCGCCGAAATCGGCTCGATGAAGATGCGCGAGGAGATCGACGCGCTCACCGTCATCGGCCTCAATCCGATCGGCGTGCTGGTGTTCCCGCGGCTGGTGGCTCTGGTCATCGTGCTGCCGTGCCTGACGATCGCCGCGGATTTTGCGGCCATCTGCGGCGCGATGTTCGTGTCGCTGGTCTATTCCGGCATATCGATGCAGACCTTTATCGACCGGATGCAGAGCGCCATCGATCTGTCGACCATTCTCGCCGGGCTGATCAAGGCGCCGTTCATGGCGCTGATCATCGGCATTATCGCCTCGGTGGAGGGATTGAAGGTCGGCGGCAGCGCCGAATCGCTGGGTGAGCACGTCACCGCGTCGGTGGTGAAGGCGATCTTCGTGGTCATCGTCGTCGACGGCCTGTTTGCGATGTTCTACGCGGCGATCGATTTCTGATGGCGCGCGGCGGCCAGGCCATGAACGGCGCAGCCGGTGGCGACGAGATCGTCATCTCGGCGAAGGACGTCACCGTCGCGTTCGGCGACAAGGTGGTGCTCGACAGATTGTCGCTCGACGTCAGGCGCGGCGAAATCCTCGGCTTTGTCGGCGCGTCGGGCGCCGGCAAATCAGTGCTGCTGCGCACCATTCTTGGCCTCAACCGCAAGCGGTCCGGCACGATCCATGTGCTGGGCAAGGACCTCGACCATATTTCCGAACGCGAGCGGGTCGATGTCGACATGCGGCTCGGCGTGCTGTTCCAGCACGGCGCGCTGTTCTCGGCGCTGACGGTGCTGGAAAACATCCAGGTGCCGATGCGCGAATATCTCGACCTGCCGCAAAGCCTGATGGACGAGCTGGCGCGCCTCAAGATCGAGATGGTCGGGCTGCCGCAGGACGCGGCGCAGAAATTTCCGTCGGAACTGTCGGGCGGCATGATCAAGCGCGCCGCGCTTGCCCGCGCCCTGGCGCTCGATCCCGACATCGTCTTCTTGGACGAGCCGACGTCCGGCCTCGATCCGATCGGCGCCGCCGCCTTCGACGAACTGGTGGCGCAACTGCGCGACACGCTGGGGCTGACCGTCTATATGGTGACCCACGACCTCGACAGCCTGTTTTCGGTGTGCGACCGCATCGCCGTGCTCGGCGAGAAGAAGGTGATGGTGCAGGGCACCGTCGAAGACATGCTGAAAAGCGAGAACGCCTGGGTAAAGTCATATTTTCGAGGCAAACGGGCTCGACAGCTCGATTTGTCGACGCGCGAAGGGGCTGGGGCCTGATCTGACATGGAAACCAAGGCTAACTATGTCGCCGTTGGCATCTTCACCGTCGTGCTGCTGCTGGCGATGTTCGGCTTCGTCTACTGGACTGCGGGCATCGGCGGCAACAACGATACCGCTACGCTGAGGGTGCGCATTCCAGGCTCCGCCTCTGGCCTGGGCAGGGGCAGCGCCGTGCTGTTCAACGGCGTCAAGGTCGGCGACGTCACCCGTATCTATATCGACGTCAACGATCCGACCGTGGCGCTTGCCGAAACGGTCATCGACCGCGCCACGCCGATCACCGAGACGACCACCGCCGATGTCGGCATCGCCGGCCTGACCGGCCAGGCGAGCATCGAACTGAAGGGCGGGACGGTCGGCGGCAAGAGCATCCTCCAGGCCGCTGAAGAGGCCGGCAAGGTGGCCGAGATCACCGCCAACCCGTCGGCGCTCGGCAATATTTTGCAACTCACCCAGAATTTTCTGACCCGCGCCGACGGCGTGTTGACCAGCGTCGAGACCTTTGTCGACGAGGTGCGGGTGCCGCTGACCGGCACCGTCACCAGTGCGCAGAAATTCGCCGACGCGCTCGGCAAGAATGCCGACGCCATCGACAAGTTCCTCGCCAGCGTCGGCGACCTGTCCAAAACGTTCTCGGCGGTGTCGGGCAAGCTCGACAGCACGCTGACATCGGTGGAGAAGCTGCTCAACGCGGTCGATGAGAAGAAAATCGATACGATCGTCTCGAACGTCGCCACGGTGACCGAGAACCTGAAGGGCGCGTCGGGCAATGTCGACACGGTCGTCGCCAATGTCGACCAGGCGGTCAAGTCGATCGCGACCCTGTCGCAGAACGCCACCGGCACGGTCGCCAAGGTCGACCAGATCCTCGCCGGTGTCGACGCCAAATCAGTTCAGGCGACGATGGACAACATCAAGGCCGCCTCCGAAACAGCCAGGAAGGTCGCCGACGATGTCAACAAGGTGACGGCGCCGTTCGGTGAAAAGGCCAAGGAGATCGACCAGATGATCGCCGACGCGTCGCAACTGACCCAGCGCCTCAACGCCGCTTCGGTGCGCGTTGACGGCATTCTGGCCAAGGTCGACAGCCTGCTCGGCTCCGACGAGGCCGGCGGGCTTATGGCGGAAGCCGCCGAGACGCTGAAGGCCTACAAGCAGGTCGCCGACACGCTGAACGCGCGGATGGGGACAATCACCGACGGGCTGGCGCGGTTCAGCGGGCAGGGGCTGCGCGACGTCGAGGCGCTGGTTCGCGACAGCCGCCGTTCGGTGACGCGCATCGAAGAAGCGATCACCGATCTCGGCCGCAATCCGCAACGCATCCTCTCCGGCGGCGACGGCGAGGTGCGCCAGTACGACGGCAGGGCGCGGCGTTGACATTGACGGTGCGTCATTCCAAACAGGCCCTGAAGGGTGTCATCATGTGGGAGTCGGCGGGGACATGCCGGCGGAGGCGTCACGCGTGAATCTGGTCAGGCCAATTGTGGCGGCCGTGCTCGGCGCGGTCCTTCTGTCGGGCTGCGCCGCGCTGGGCGGCGGCTCCAGGCCGCTCGACACCTATGAACTCAGCGCCGCGTCGCCGCCGCCGAGCGGGCCGCGCAAGCGCGGCGTCCAGATACTCATCGCCGAACCCGCCGCGCTGAAGAGCCTCGACAGCGTCAACATCGTCATCAAGCCCGACGCTGGCGAGGTTCAGTATCTCAAGGGCGCGCAGTGGGCCGACCGTCTGCCCAAGGTCGTCCAGGCCAAGCTGGCTCAGTCGTTCCAGTCGTCCGACCGGGTCGGCGGCGTCGGCAAGCCGGGCGAGGGGCTGGCGATCGACTATCAGGTGATCACCGAGATCCGCCGTTTCGAAATCCGTCTCGACGGCGGCGACCGGGCCGATGTCGAACTGTTCGTGCGGGTGCTCAACGACCGCAACGGCACGGTGCGCGCCGCCCGGACGTTCGCCGCCCAGGCCGCCGTCTCGGGCGCCGGCAACGCCGCCTACGCCGACGCGCTCGACCGGGCGTTCAACCAGGCGTCTGTCGAGATCGTCGACTGGGCCGTCGGCCGGTTCTGAGCCGCCAGATCATCACATCCGCCGACAAAAAAGCGGGCCGTCTAGCCCGCTCGGTATTTGTGTGATGCCCGAAAAGGCTCAGCCCTTGCGGCGGCTGCGGCAGCGCCAGTTCCAGTCGCGCTCGGGGCCGACGTCGATGTGGATCGATTCGGTGTGGCAATAGGTTCCCACGCCGCCGCGGCCGGGCATCGAGCGGGCGAACCGGGCCAGCTCCCATTTCGAGATGCCGTCGAGCTGCACGTCGACCGCCGCGCAATACATGTGCATCGACTTGCGCGCGCCGCGAACCTTCCGGTTGTAGGCGGGGCTGCGATAGCCGGACGTCACGACGATGCGCTTGCCGTAGTGGCCCTCGATCTGTTTCAGCATCCTGACCAGCGACGGCTTCAGACAGCTCACATCGACGCTGTCGCGCTGCTTGAGCAGGCCGTTGGGGGCGAGACGGGCCATGCCGGCCGCCGACGCGATCTGGGTCGGCGCTTCCTCGTCCTCGTGCAGGTCGACGTCGCTGTCGTCATCGATGCCGTTCTTGCGGGTGATTTCAAACAGCGAGGACTTCCGTACGCCGGGGAGGTCGCTGCCCAGCGACTGGGTGGCCGGCTTGTCGATGTCGGCCGACGAGCGCGGCATGGCGGATACGGCGGCCGATTTCGGGTCGGCAGAGGCGAGTTGCAGCACCGGCTTCGGCGGTTCGGCCGGGGCTCTCGACATCACCGGCGCGGACTGCGGCTTTTGCGCGAACAGGCCGGCGAGGAAACCCTGTTTCTTGGCCGCCGGGGTCGGCTGGGCCGGCGTGGCAAATGCGGAGGCGACGCGCTGGTCGGCATTGTCTGCGGCCACCGCCGCAGGCGTCGCCGATGTCGTCTGGGATGTCGGGAGCGGCGCGGCGCTCGTCGGCTCGGCGGCGGCGACCGTGGTCGCTGACGCCTCGTCGGTTGCGGCGACCGCCGCTTCCGCAGGCCGCGGCATCGGCACGAACGCCGCATCCGGGTTGATCTGCTGGTCCTGCTCGTCGGTCAGGGAAACGATGTCGGCGCGATCCGCCGCCGGTCCCGAGGCGTTGTCGGTCGCCGATGTCGGCGAGGCGTAGGACGGAGTTGCGGGGTCGAGGCCTTCAAGTCCGCTGCCGGAGCAGCCTGCAAGCACCGTCGTCAGACCTATCGTGAGGCACAGCGCCCGGGCGACGCGTCCGGTGGTGCTCGCCGGGCGAGGGTATGCAGCTCGCAATAGAAATCCCCTTCGTCAGTCCGCCGCCCCGATCAACGCCCGGGACGCGGGCTCTTCGTACTCAGGTCACCAATTCCGGATCGTGCGATGACTCATGGATTATCCAGCCGCCATTTCCGCGCGTATCCGCGAAATGGGGCGAGAAGATGGTCACAATGAGGCTGCGACCCGTTGCCGGTTCCGACGCACTCATACCCGAACCTTGACATATTCGCCAGGCGCGTCGCCCAGCGGCGGCGAAACCGGCTTGATCGCACGGGCCGGCACACGCGCATTGTCGAGCCGTTCGATCCATCTTTGCCAGTGCGGCCACCACGATCCCGGGTTCTCGGTCGCCTGCGCCGCCCATGTCTCGAACGCGCCGACCGGCTTGCCGCCGGTCCAGTACTGATATTTCTTCAGCGACGGCGGATTGACGACGCCGGCGATGTGGCCGGAGCCCGCCATGACGTATTCGACCTCGCCGCCGAAACCGGCGCAGCCGACAAAGACCGACTTGGCCGGCGCGATATGGTCTTCCTTGGCGGCCAGATTGTAGACCGGAATATTGATGTCGGACAGTTTCAGGGTTTCGCCGGCCAGTTCCATCCGGCCCTGCGCCAACGTGTTGTCGAGATAGCAATTGCGCAGATAATACGAGTGGTTGGCGGCGCTCATGCGAGTCGAATCTGAATTCCAGTAGAGTAGGTCGAACGGCGCCGGCGCCTTGCCGCGCATATAATTGTTGATCACATAGGGCCAGATCAGGTCGCCCGAACGCAGCATGTTGAAGGCGGTGGCCATGCGGGTGCCGTCGAGATAGCCCTTGCCGCTCATCGACCGCTCGACCGCCTCGACCTGGTCCTCGTCGACGAACACTTTCAGGTCGCCGGCATAGGTGAAATCGACCTGGGTGGTGAAAAAGGTCACCGAGCGGATGCGGTTGTCCTTGTGCTTGCCCATGCGCGCAAGCGCCGCCGCCATCAGCGTGCCGCCGACGCAATAGCCGATGGCGTTGACGGCCTCCTCGCCGGTCTGGGTCTTGACCGCGTCGAGGCCGAGTTCGATGCCGCCTTTGATATAGTCGTCCCAGCCGAGCAGCGCGTGGCGTTCGTCGGGATTGACCCACGAGATGACGAAGACGGTGTGGCCCTGCGCCGCCGCCCAGCGGATGAAGGATTTTTCCTGGTTGAGGTCGAGGATGTAGAATTTGTTGATCCAGGGCGGGCAGATCAGCAGCGGCCGCTTCAGCACGGTCTCGGTCGTCGGCTCGTACTGGATGATTTCGGCGACGGCGCTGCGCGCCACCACCTTTCCGGGCGAGGTGGCGATGTTGCGGCCGACCTCGAACACCGAATAATCGGCCTGGCGCAGCTTCAACTCGCCGTTTCCGGCGGCGATGTCCTCGGCCAGCATCTGCATGCCGCGCACCAGATTGGCGCCGTTCTGGGACACGGTTTCCTTGAACAGTTCCGGATTGGTCAGGATGAAGTTCGACGGCGCGATCGCGTTGGAGATCTGCTTCAGGTAGAAGCTCGCCTTGTGGCGGGTGTGGTCGTCGAGACCCTCGGCGCCGGTCACCAGCTCCCCGGCCCAGCGCGACGTCACCAGATAAGCCTGCTTGAGAAAATCGAAAAAAGCGTTGTCGGCCCAGTCGGGATCGTTGAAGCGTTTGTCGCCCTTGTCGGGACGCACCTCGTCCTGCACCGGGGCGTCGCCCGACATGCGGCGCACCGAATTCATCCACACCGACATGAAGCCGCCGAACAGTCTTGTCTGCGCCTCCAGCGCCCGCGTCGGCTCGGCCAGCCAGTACTGGCTGACTTTCGAGAAGGTCTTGACCATGTCGGCCATCGGATCCGACAGCGTGTCGGCGACTTCGCCGCGTTCGCGCGGGCCTGACCATTCCGAGGCGGCCTTGCCCGCGGCCTCGAGCATCTTGGCGACGTTGAGCGCCATGCGATCCGGGTCCTTGACCAGAAAACGCCCGATGTCGGGAGATGATGCGCCGGCAGCCTCAGATTCATGCGCCATTTTTGCCGCCTCCCAACGGCCTTGTGTTGACATATTATTGTGCGACGCTCATCGCGGTTCAATAGAACTTTCCTGTATGTCGGAGCCAAACATGACGCCGGTACGTCGAAATCTGGGCCTTGTTGCGCTGTCCGTGGTTGCGTCCGCGGCGCTTGGCGGATGCCAAACCGCGTCGATCGACGATTTTGCGCCGCAGCCGGGCGTCCAGAATACCGGCGCCTATCCCGATCTGAACGTGCGGCGGCAGGCCGAAACGGCGCAATTGACCGGTTCGGAGGCCGACCAGAAGATCGCCGAGCTCGAGGCGGCGCAAAAAACTGTCGCGGCGCAGGGCGGCGGCGGCCAGACCACCAATGCCGAACAGTTCCGCCAGGCGCAGCGCAATCAGCGCAAAACGCTCGAAGAGATCGAGAGCGAATAACGAACCGCTATTTCGCCAAGGGGCGAAACTGTGTATAGCGCCGCGCGACGACGCATTTTGCGCCAGGAGCGCCCAATGGACGATTTTCACAAGACCCGCCGGCTTCCGCCCTACGTCTTCGAACAGGTGAACCGTCTCAAAGCCAGCGCCCGCTCGCGCGGCGCCGACATCATCGACCTGGGCATGGGCAATCCGGACCTGCCGACGCCGAAAGCCATCGTCGACAAGCTGGTCGAGGTGGTGCGCGATCCGCGCACCCATCGCTATTCGTCGTCGCGCGGCATTCCGGGCCTGCGCCGCGCCCAGGCCAATTATTACGCCCGCCGCTTCGGCGTGAAGCTCAATCCCGACACCCAGGTCGTCGCCACCCTCGGCTCCAAGGAGGGTTTCGCCAATATGGCGCAGGCGATCACCGCGCCCGGCGACGTCATCATCTGCCCGAACCCGACCTATCCGATCCACGCCTTCGGCTTCATCATGTCGGGCGGCGTCATCCGCTCGGTGCAGGCCGAGCCCGACGACGGTTTTCTGGCGGCGCTCGACCGGGCGGTGAAGCATTCGATCCCGACGCCGCTGGCGCTGATCCTCAACTATCCGTCCAACCCGACCGCCTATGTGGCGACGCTGGATTTCTACAAGGAAGTGGTGGCGTTCGCGCGCAAGCACGAGATCATCGTGCTGTCGGACCTGGCCTATTCGGAAATCTACTTCAACGGCGAGCCGCCACCCTCGGTGTTGCAGGTGCCGGGCGCGATGGATGTCGCGGTCGAGTTCACCTCGATGTCGAAGACGTTTTCGATGCCGGGCTGGCGCATGGGCTTTGCGGTTGGCAACGAACGGCTGATCGCGGCGCTGACGCGGGTCAAGTCCTATCTCGACTATGGCGCGTTCACGCCGATCCAGGTGGCGGCGACCGCCGCGCTCAACGGAGACGGCGCCGACATCGCCGAGGTGCGGCAGATCTATCACCGCCGCCGCGATGTGATGGTGGACGCGTTCGGCAAGGCCGGCTGGACCATTCCGCCGCCGGCCGCCACCATGTTCGCCTGGGCGCCGATCCCGGACCAGTTCAAGGCGCTCGGATCGCTGGAATTTTCCAAGCTTCTGGTGGAAAAGGCCGATGTCGCGGTTGCGCCGGGCATCGGATTTGGCGAACACGGCGACGACTATGTGCGGCTGGCGCTGGTCGAGAACGAGCATCGCATCCGCCAGGCTGCGCGCTCGATCAAAAAATTCTTCTCGAGCGTCGGCGCCGCCGGCGCGTCCGGCAATGTGATCCCGCTCAGCGCGCGCCGCTGAGCCGGGCATTCAAGATTTTCCGAAAGGGCGCGGCGTATGGCTGAAGGTTTGCGTGTTGGGATCGCCGGGCTTGGCACGGTCGGCGGCTCGGTCGTGCGGGTGCTCGAGACCAAGGCCGCCGAACTGACCCGCCAGTGCGGCCGTCCGATCGCCGTCACCGCCGTGTCGGCGCGCGACCGCAAGCGCGACCGCGGCGTCGACCTGTCCGGCGTCGCCTGGTTCGACGATCCGGTGGAGCTTGCCCGCGGCGGCGACATCGACGTCTTCGTCGAACTGATCGGCGGCGACGAGGGGCCGGCGCGCGCTTCGGTCAAGGCGGCGCTCGAGGCCGGTCGCCATGTCGTCACCGCCAACAAGGCGCTGCTTGCAAAACATGGCGTGGCGCTGGCCGAGATTGCGGAGAAGAAGGGCGTGCTGCTCAATTACGAGGCGGCGGTCGCTGGCGGCATCCCGGTCATCAAGACGATGCGCGAATCGATGGCCGGCAACAGCGTCAGCCGCGTCTTCGGCATCCTGAACGGCACCTGCAACTACATCCTCACCCGGATGGAGGCCGAGGGCCTGTCGTTCGAGGCCTGTCTCAAGGACGCGCAGCGGCTCGGCTACGCCGAGGCCGATCCGACCTTCGACATCGAGGGCAACGACACCGCGCACAAGCTGTCGATCCTCACCAGCCTGGCGTTCGGCACCCGCATCGCCGCCGACGACATCTATCTCGAGGGCATTTCCAACATCAGCCAGGCCGATATCCGCGCCGCCGCCGAACTCGGCTACCGCATCAAGCTGCTCGGCGTCGCCCAGCGCACCGACAGCGGCATCGAGCAGCGGGTGCACCCGACCATGGTGCCGACCGCGTCCGTCATCGCGCAGGTGCACGGCGTCACCAATGCGGTGGCGATCGAGACCGACATTTTGGGCGAACTGTTGCTGTCCGGCCCCGGCGCCGGCGGCAATGCGACGGCGTCCGCCGTCATCGGCGACATCGCCGACATCGCCAAGAGCCGCCCCGGCTTCCAGCACGGCCCGGTGTTCGGCTGGCCCGCCAAGGAACTGAAACCCTACAAGAAGGCGCGCATGCGCTCGCACGCCGGCGGCTATTTCATCCGCCTCACCGTGCACGACCGCACCGGCGTCTTCGCCGGCGTCGCCAGGCGCATGGCGGACGCCGACATTTCGCTGGAATCGATCGTGCAGCGGTCGGCCGGCGACGAGCGTCCCGACGAAAAGACCGTCATTCTCGTCACCCACGAGACGACCGAGGCGGCGGTGCGCAAGGCGGTCGACGGCGTCACCAAGGACGGGCTCCTGACCGACAAGCCGCAGGTCATCCGCATCGAGCGCGCCGAATGAGCGGACTGGCGCGCCAGACGCCCGCCGCGCTCGCCGCCTGGCATGCGGTGGCGGCGCAAAAGAACGCCGCCGCGCTTCGCGAGTTGATCGCCGACGACGCGACCTTTCATTCGCCCGTCGTCCACACGCCGCAGCGTGGCAAGGCGCTGACCGTCAAATATCTCGCGGCGGCGCTGAAAGTGCTCGGCAACGGCACGTTTCGCTATGTCGGCGAGTGGACCGGGACGGATTCGGCGGTGATCGAATTCAACACGGTCGTCGACGGCGTTTCCGTCGACGGCATCGACATGATCGCCTGGAACGCCGACGGCAGGATCGTCGATTTCAAGGTGATGATCCGGCCCTTGAAGGCCATTCAGATTGTGATGCAAAAAATGGGCGACGAGCTCGCCAAAGCGGAGGGATGACACTGTGACGACTGCATCGACCGGGCTTGACCGTATCCTGACGCTGGAACTGGTGCGCGTCTCCGAACGCGCCGCCGTGGCCGCCGCGAGGCTCAGGGGCAGGGGCGACGAGAAGGCCGCCGACCAGGTCGCCGTCGACGCCATGCGCTCGGAGCTGAACCGTCTCGACATCAAGGGCACCGTCGTCATCGGCGAGGGCGAGCGCGACGAGGCGCCGATGCTTTATATCGGCGAGGAGGTCGGCACCGGCAACGGCCCGGTCGTCGACATCGCGCTCGATCCTCTGGAAGGCACCACCATCGCCGCCAAGAACCTGCCCAACTCGCTTGCCGTCATCGCCATCGCCGAGAAGGGCACGCTGCTCAACGCGCCCGACGTCTACATGGACAAGATCGCCATCGGCCCCGGCTATCCCGACGGCGTCATCTCGCTCGACCGCACGCCGACGGAAAACATCGCCCGCGTCGCCAAGGCCAAGGGCGTCGACGTGTCGGAAATCACCGCCTGCATCCTTGACCGGCCGCGTCACCAGAAGCTGATCGACGAGGTGCGCGGCACCGGCGCCGCCATCCGCCTGATCGGCGACGGCGACGTGGCGGCGGTCATCCACACCACCGACCCGCAGGAAACCGGCATCGACATCTACATGGGCACCGGCGGCGCGCCCGAAGGCGTGCTGGCGGCCGCGGCGCTGCGCTGCACCGGCGGCCAGATGCAGGGCCGGCTGATCCTCGACACGCCCGAAAAGGTCGAGCGCGCCCGCAAGATGGGGGTCAAGGATCCCAACGCCATCTACCGCGTCAACGACATGGCGAGCGGCGACGTGCTGTTCGCCGCCACCGGCGTCACCGACGGCAACATGCTGTCGGGCGTGCGCTTCACCAAGAACTTCATCGAAACGCACACCATCGTCATGCGCTCCTCGTCGCGCACGGTGCGCGAGATCATCGCTCGCCACCAGGACCTCGACAAGTTTTGATCCGGGAGGAACGCCATGTTCACGCATATCGTCGTCGGATCGAACGATCTCGAGCGGTCGCGCCAGTTCTATGACGCGATCTTTGCCGCCGCCGGCGGTTCCGCCGGCGTGGTCGACGCCAAGGGCCGGCTGGTTTACGCCAAGGACGGTTTTCGGTTCCTGGTCACCCGGCCGATCTACGGCGAGGCGGCCAGCTTCGCCAATGGCGGCACCATCGGCATGCTGATGACCAGCGTCGACATGGTGCAGGCATGGCACGACGCCGGCATCGCCAATGGCGGAACGAGCGCCGAGGACCCGCCAGGCGTGCGCGATCTGGGTGCGCGCAAGGTCTGCCTTGCCTATCTGCGCGATCCTGACGGCCACAAGCTCTGCGCCAGTTTTCCGCTGCCGAAACCGGCCTGAACTTGACACGACAGCGACGATCCCCACGTTAGCGTTGTGCCCACGCCTGATCGCCTTTTCCTCGACGTCCGCAATTCCGCCACCGGGCTTGCGTGGGAGCACCGGCTGAGCGAGCGCCAGGAGGCGATCGCGCTGGCGATCGCCCAGTCGCACGGCGTCTCCGACATCGTCTCCCGCATTCTGGCCGGCCGCGATGTCGCGCCCGACAATGCCGAGGCGTTCCTCAACCCGACCATTCGCGAGCTGATGCCCGATCCGCTGACCATGACCGACATGGATGCGGCCGGGCGGCGCATCGCCGACGCCGTCCTGCGCAATCAGCGGGTGGCGATCTTCGGCGACTATGACGTCGACGGGGCGTGTTCGTCCGCCTTGATGAAAAAATTCCTCGATCATCTTGGAATATCGAGCGAAATCTATATCCCGGACCGGATTTTCGAGGGCTATGGGCCTAATCCGGCGGCAATGCGCGACCTGGTCGAGCGCAGCGCCAGCCTGATCGTCACCGTCGATTGCGGCGCCAACAGCGCCGCGGCCATCGCGGCGGCGCGCGAGGCGGGCGCCGACGTGGTGGTGCTCGACCATCACCAGATCGGCGGCCCGCTGCCGGAAGCGACGCCGGTGGTCAATCCCAACCGCGAGGACGATCTGTCGGGCCTCGGCTATCTGTGCGCGGCCGGCGTCGTGTTCATGACGCTGGTGCACGTCGCCCGGCTGCTGCGGACCGCCGGTCGCTCCGACCTGCCCGACCTTCTGTCGATGGTCGATCTGGTGGCGCTGGCGACGGTTTGCGACGTGGTGCCGCTCGTCGGCCTCAACCGCGCATTCGTGGTCAAGGGGCTGGTCGCGGCGCGGCGGATGACCAATCCCGGCATCGCCACGCTGGCGCGCGCCTCGCGCATCGGCGAGCCGCTCAACCCCTATCATTTCGGCTTCATGATCGGCCCGCGCATCAATGCAGGCGGCCGCATCGGCGACGCGGCGCTCGGCAGCCGGCTGCTGACGCTCGACGACCCGGTCGAGGCGGCGCAAATCGCCGCCCAGCTCGACCGGCTGAACAGCGAGCGCCAGGCGATGGAGCAGGCAATGCTGGAGCAGGCCAAGGCCGAGGCCGACGCCGAGCTGGCGGTCGGGCAGGGGCCCGCCGTCATCGTCACCGCCAGCGACGGCTGGCATGCTGGCATTGTCGGGCTGCTGGCGTCGCGGCTGAAAGACCATGCGCGGCGGCCGGCCTTCGCCATCGCCTTCAACGCCAACGGCGTCGGCGCCGGTTCCGGCCGGTCTATCCCCGGCTTCGATCTCGGCCGCATGGTGCGCCAGGCGGTCGACAACGGGCTGCTGGTCAAGGGCGGCGGCCACGCCATGGCGGCCGGCATCACCGTCGAACGCGCCAGGCTCGGCGACTTGCGCGCCTTCTTCGAGGACTACGCCGCAAAGACCGTGTTCGAGTTGCGCGACGCCGAAAGCCTCAAGATCGACGCCGCGGTCGCCGCCGACGGGGCCAGCCTCAAACTGCTTGAGGAAATCGAAAAGGCAGGCCCCTATGGTTCCGGCCATTCGACGCCGATCCTGGCGCTGCCGCGCCATCGCATCGTCGATGCGCGCGAGGTCGGCAATGGCGGCCATCTGCGGGTCGAACTGCAATCGCAGACGGGGCGGCGCCTGGCGGCGATCGCGTTTCGCGCCGCCGGCAACCCGCTCGGCCGCTTCCTGATCGACAATCGCGGTTCGGCGGTGCATGTCGCCGGCACGCTGTCGGTCAACCACTGGAACGGCGCCGCGACGCCGCAACTGCGCATCCTCGACGCCGCGACCGTCGAGCGGTAGGTTCGCCGTTCCGACCGCGCCCCGAACCGCATTCCAGCTACCCCCAACCCTTACCCCTCCCCACAAGGGGGAGGGGAAATGCGGAACGTCAACGCCTCCCTACCAACAAGCGAGCGTGTGGCGCCGACGTCGACGACTCCCTCCCCTTGTGGGGAGGGTACGGGTGGGGGTGAATTGGCGCTGCGGGACCGCAAGTGACCATCCGGTCAGGTGCTAGACCATCACCCGCTGCAGGCGCTCGATGTCGTTCATATGCGCCATGGTGCCTTCATAGCCGACGCGGATCAGCTCGTCGGCGCGGTGGAATTCGGTCAGCCCGATATGGCCGAGCTTGGGTTGCAGCGACAGGTCCGGCGGGTCGCCTGCGAGGCGGGCGCGCGAAATCCGGTCCTGGATGATGTTGAACGCCTCGATCATCACGCCGGTGATTCCGAGCCGCGATTCCGCCGCGGACGCCGGTTTGCTTTCGGCCGCCTCGTCCACGGCGCTGTGGCGCAGCACCGCGGCGCGGCCGAACAGGTCGTAGTGCAGGTTGACCGCGATCACCAGCCGCTGTTCATGCGCCCGGCACACCGACACCGGCACTGGATTGACCAGCGCGCCGTCGACAAGCGTTCGCTTGTTGCAGGTGACCGGCTCGAACACGCCCGGCAGCGCGTAGGAGGCGCGCATGGCGGTGATCAGCGAGCCGCTCGACAGCCAGATTTCATGACCGGTGCGGATTTCCGACGCCACGCAGACAAACGGCTTCGGCAAGTCGTCAAACGTCACGTCGCGCAGGTGTTCCTGCATGCGCGCGGTCAGCTTCATGCCGCCGAACAGGCCGTTGCCGCCAAGGTGAAAATCCAGCAGGCCGAAGACGCGGCGCTTGGTCAGCGAGCGGGCGAATTCTTCCAGTTCGTCGAGTTTTCCGGCGAGGTAGCAGCCGCCGACCAGTGCGCCGATCGAGGTTCCGGCGATCATGTCGATGTCGATGCCGGCTTCGTCGAGGGCTCTCAGGACGCCGATATGGGCCCAGCCGCGCGCGGCGCCGCCGCCCAGCGCCAGGGATACTCCGGATTTCTTTTGGGGCGCGGGCGCAGGCATCTCGACCGTGGCGGGCGGTTCGCCGCCGAAGTCGGCCTTTCGACGCAATGATGCCCAGTCGAGCATCGCCATGACGCAACTACTCCTGTGTCGGTCAATCTATATATAGGAAGGACGTTGCTGAACCGTGAATGAACTTACCTTACGTCTGCTTGGAATAGACCGTGGCCGGATCGAATTGCCGCCGCGACCCGTCATCGACCAGCCTCGCCGCGCCATCCTCGCCGGCGACGATGCGGTAGAAACAGGAATGGCGGCCGGTATGGCAGGTGGCGTCATGGCCGCCGACCCTGACCTTCAGCCAGACGACGTCCTGGTCGCAGTCGGTGCGCATTTCGGTCACCTGCTGCAGGTTTCCGGAAGTCTCGCCCTTCTTCCACAGCGACTGGCGCGAGCGCGACCAGTAGTGGGCGACGCCGGTCGCCAGCGTCAGCGACAGCGCCTCGGCGTTCATGTGCGCGACCATCAGCAGGCCGCCATCGTCCGCCGAGGTGACGACGGCGGTGATCAGCCCGTCGGACCCGAAACGCGGCGTGAACGCCGCGCCTTCCTCCAGTTCGCGCTTGTCGGCGGAGGGGGGCGCAAAGCCGGCTGGCGCGGTCATCGCCGGCCCGGTTCGCGGATCATCGACATGAACCGGACCTGTTCCTCGACATTGTCGCGAAATACGCCGGTAAAAGTCGAGGTCAGGGTCGTCGATCCCTGTTTCTTGATGCCGCGCATCGCCATGCACATGTGCTCGCCCTCGACGATGACGGCGACGCCGCGGGGATTCAGCACTTGCTGGATCGTGTTGGCGATCTGGGCCGTCATCGCCTCCTGGGTCTGCAGGCGCTGCGCAAAGATGTCGACGACGCGGGCGATCTTCGACAGGCCGACCACCTTGCCGTCGGGCAGGTAGCCAACCTGGGCGCGACCGATGATCGGCACCATGTGGTGCTCGCAATGCGAATAGAACTGGATGTCGCGCAGGATCACCAGATCGTCGAAGCCGGCGACCTCCTCGAAAGTGGTGCCCAGTTCCTCGACCGGCGACTGATGGTAGCCGCCGAACATTTCGAGATAGGCCTTGGCGACGCGCCGCGGCGTGTCGACCAGGCCCTCGCGCTCGGGATTTTCGCCGATCCAGCGCAGCAGGGTGTGCACGGCGGCCTCTGCTTCCTGCTGCGTCGGGCGGTCGGCGGACGGTGCGGCTGTCGAAATCGCGCGGCCGGCGGCCGTCTTGATGATGGCGTCCATAACGGCGTCTCCAGTAGTCGCCCTCGGTGGAGCGACGGGTTGAACGGATCCGGCCGGTTTCCTCTATCGTGGGAAGCGGGGGCGGTGGAAACCGGCTGCCGGCAGCCCAAAGGTGCTGCTTGCCGTCGGCGGTTCTGCACCACTATATATAGCGGCGCGGGCAAAGGGAAAAGGCGTGCGGCGATCCGCTCATGCCAAACTTGTCAGCAATGGCGCAAAATCATGATCGACGACGTCTACAACGCGAAAATTCTCGGTTTTGCCGGCAATATCGGCCGCATCGGCCGTTTGGCCGCGCCCGACGCCAGTTCGCGCCAGCATTCGAGGCTGTGCGGGTCCACCGTCATCGTCGATCTGACGATGGACGGCGACACCGTCACCGACTTCGCCCATGACGTCAAAGCCTGCGCGCTCGGCCAGGCGTCGTCGGCGATCATGGCCGAGCATGTCGTCGGCGCCACCGCGGCGGAACTGCGCGCCGTGCGCGAGGCGATGCAAAAAATGCTGAAGGAGAACGGTCAGCCGCCGCAGGGCCGTTTCGCCGATCTCAAATATCTCGAACCGGTGCGCGACTACAAGGCGCGCCACGCATCGACCATGCTGACCTTCGACGCCGTCGTCGACGCGATCGACCAGATCGAGCGCAAGCGCGCCGGCGAGGCGGCCTGAGCCGGAACTGCTCTATCCCGATCGCGCCCGGGTGGTGCGCGGCGTCGACAGGAGCAGGCTGGTCTCCGAGCCCGAAACCCCCGGCAGCAGCCTGATGCGGTGGATCACGTCGTCGAATTCGGTCAGCGACGAGGCGTTGACCTCCACCACGATGTCCCAGCGCCCGTTGGTCGTGTGGACGGCCGTCACCTGAGGATAGCCGCCGAGCGCGCGCACGATCCTGTCCTTGGCCGGGCCCTCGATCGCCACCATCGAGATGCCGCGCACCGCCTGGTCGATGGCGTCGGCGCGCAGGATCACCGTATAGCCGACGATGTCGCCGGATTTCTGCAGCCGGTCGATATGCGACCGCACCGTGGCGCGCGAGACTTTCAGGTCGACCGCCAGATCCGAAATCGAGCGGCGCGCGTCCTGGCGCAGCAGTACGATCAGCTTTCGATCCAGTTCGTCCATTGTGGCGGCTCCGTTTGCCGATCTGATAAGCCAATTCGACGTATTTGCCAATTTGTGTTGTTCATTCTGCCGCCCACGGATGATCCAATGCCGGCGTTGATGGGGGCGAGCATATGCTTTGCAGGATTGTCGGCGCGCCGGTCCAGGACGGCGCCGGGCGCATGGGCTGCGAGATGGGGCCGAGCGCCTTGCGCACCGCCGGTCTCGCGACCACCTTGCGCGAACTCGGCCACCAGGTCGAGGACTGGGGCGCGGTGCAGCCGCGCCGCGCCGAAGTGGCGGTCCACGGCAATCTGGCGCTCAAGGCGCTGCCCGAAATCGTCGGCTGGACCGAGGCGATCGCCGAGACAGCGTATGAGGCGGCGCGGGACGCGATGCCGATCTTTCTCGGCGGCGACCATTCGATTTCCGCCGGCACGCTGACGGGCGTGGCGCGCCGCGCCGCCGAGACCGGGCGGCCGCTGTTCGTGCTGTGGCTCGACGCGCATCCCGATTTCCACACACTCGACACCACCGCCTCGGGCAATCTGCACGGCGTGCCGCTCGCCTATGCCAGCGGACGTGAAGGGTTTTCCGGCTATTTTCCGGCGCTTGACGCACCGGTCGATCCGACCCGCATCTGCGCCATCGGCCTGCGCAGCGTCGATCCGGCCGAGCGCAGCGCGCTCGCCGACGCCGGCGTCACCGTGCATGACATGCGCGCCATCGACGAACACGGCGTCGCCAGGCTGCTGCGGGCGTTCCTGAAACGCGTCGCAGACGACAACGGCCTGCTGCACGTCTCCTTCGATGTCGATTTCCTCGACCCGTCGATCGCGCCCGCCGTCGGCACCACCGTGCCCGGCGGCGCAACCTTCCGCGAGGCGCATCTGGTGATGGAGATGCTGTCGGATTCCGGCCTCGTCACCAGCCTCGACCTGGTCGAACTGAACCCGTTCCTCGACGAGCGCGGCCGCACCGCCATCCTGATGGTCGACCTGACCGCCAGCCTGATGGGCCGCCGCATCATGGACCGTCCCACCCGCAGCCATTCCGGGAGCCTTTGACGATGACCGCCCCTTCGAAACTCGCCATCGTTCCTTTCGTCAGCGTCGATTCGATGATGCGGCTGGTGCTGACCGTCGGCGTCGAGACGTTTCTCACCGAACTCGCCCTCTATATCGAGGACGATTTCCGCCGCTGGGAGAGTTTCGACAAGACGCCGCGCATCGCCTCGCACAGCCATGACGGGGTCATCGAGCTGATGCCGACCTCCGACGGCCAGATGTACGGCTTCAAATATGTCAACGGCCACCCCAAGAACATGCGCGAGGGGCTGCAGACCGTCACCGCCTTCGGCGTGCTCGCCGATGTCGGCTCGGGCTATCCGATGCTGCTGTCGGAAATGACCATTTTGACGGCGCTGCGCACCGCCGCGACCTCGGCGGTCGCCGCCAAATATCTCGCGCCGAAAGGTTCTCGCACCATGGCGATCATCGGCAACGGGGCGCAGTCGGAATTCCAGGCGATGGCGTTCAAGGCGCTGCTTGGCGTCGACCGGGTCAGGCTCTACGACATCGACCGCTCGGCCTCGGAAAAATGCGCCCGCAATCTCGCCGGCAAGGGAATTTCGATCACTGTCTGCGACAGCGGCCAGGCTGCGGTCGAAGGAGCCGACATCATCACCACCGTCACCGCCGACAAACAGTGCGCCACGATCCTCACCGACAACATGGTCGGTTCGGGCGTCCACATCAACGCGGTCGGCGGCGACTGCCCGGGCAAGACCGAGTTGCACCGCGACATCCTGCTGCGCTCCGGCATTTTTGTCGAATACCCGCCGCAGACCCGCATCGAGGGCGAGATCCAGCAGCTTGCGGCCGACCACCCGGTCACGGAGCTCTGGCAGGTAATGACCGGCAAGGCCCAGGGCCGCACGGACCAGCGTCAGATTACGCTGTTTGACAGCGTCGGCTTCGCCATCGAGGATTTTTCGGCGCTGCGCTATGTGCGCGACAAGCTCAAGGTCACCGGGCTCTTCGAGGAACTCGACCTTCTGGCTGATCCCGACGAGCCGCGCGACCTGTTCGGCATGCTGCTGCGCAAGGACAAGGAACAGGCGGCCTAGGCGGCCAGGCCCGTCGCGTCTTCCCGATCACATTCACGCCCACCTGACTGCGCAAAGGTTCGCCCCACCCGTACCTTCCCGACATGGGGAGGGAGGCCGAGCGAAGCGGAGGCCGGGTGAGGGGGAATTTCCATCCACAGGCAATTGCCCCACAAGGGTGGGGACGAACCTTCACCAAGTCAGGTGGATTGCACCCGCCTTCACGCCGCCGCCTTGTCCGACGCCAGTATGTCCCGCGCCATCGGGATGACCTTTGTCCCGAACAGTTCGATCGAGCGCATCATCTTGTCGTGGCCAAGCGTGCCGGACGAATATTTCATGTCGAACCGGTCGACGCCGAGCGCCTTGACGGTCGCGGCGATCTTTTTCGCCACCGTCTCGGGCGAGCCGGTGTAGGACGATCCGTGCCGCACCTCGTTGAGGAAACTCTCCCTTGTCGTCGGCCCCCAGCCGCGCTCGCGGCCGATGCGGTCGTGCATCGCCTTGTAGCCCGGCCACAATTCCTCCTGCGCCTGTTCGTCGGTATCGGCGACATGGCCCGGCGAATGCACGCCCAGCGGCATCTTTTCATCGACGCCGAGTTGCTCCTGGGCGCGCTGGTAGAGATCGACGAAAGGGCGGAAGCGTTTTGGATCGCCGCCGATGATCGCCAGCATCATCGGGATCCGGTACTGCACCGAGCGCACCACCGATTCCGGGCTGCCGCCGACGCCGATCCAGGCCTTTAGCCGGCCGTTCTCGATCGGCGGGTGAATGACGACGCCCTCCAGCGGCGGCCGAAGGTCGCCGGACCAGGTCACCGGCCCGTTCTTCAGCAGTTCCGCGAACAGGTCGAGCTTTTCGGAAAACAGCACTTCGTATTTCGACAGTTCGTAGCCGAACAGCGGGAAGGATTCGGTGAACGATCCGCGTCCCAAAATGACCTCGGCGCGGCCGCTGGACAGCGCGTCGACGGTCGAAAACCGCTGGAACACGCGGATCGGGTCGTCCGACGACAGCACCGTCACCGCCGAGCCGAGCCTGATGCGGCTGGTGCGCGTCGCGATGCCCGCCAGCATCGTCTCGGGCGCGGAAATGGCGAAGTCGTCGCGGTGGTGTTCGCCAACGCCAATGAAATCGACGCCGGTCTGGTCGGCCAGCACCGCCTCGTCGAGCAGATTGCGGATCACCTGCGCCGCGGGCAGCATTTTTCCGCCGGCGTCTTTGGTCACGTCGCCGAATGTGTCAATGCCGAGTTCAATTGTCTTGCTCATCTTGCTGCTCTGCCGCGGGCTGTCCGGGCTTTGCCGGGCGCGTGGATCGACCGCCGGCGAGACCGGCGGACGGATTGAAGTCCCGCCGAAGATAGGCATCGGCCGGTGCTCCGCCAAGCATACCCCGGCGATCATCGCGTGACGGTGTGTTCACCCGTCCTTGACGGCGGACCCGCCACGTCCGATCTGATGCGCATGGCCGAGCCTCATCATCACCCGCATGCCGCCCGTTCGCGCAACTGGGCCGGGCCATGGCGCAAGACGCCGGGCAGGGTGGTCGGCACCTCGCTGGTGCGGCTCTACCAGCTCACTCTGTCGGGCTTCATCGGCAATTCCTGCCGCCACATGCCGACCTGTTCCGAATATGGCTATGAGGCGATCGCCCGCCACGGGCTGTGGCCCGGCGGCTGGATGGCGCTGTTCCGCTTCATGCGCTGCGGTCCGGGCGGCACCCACGGCATCGACAATGTCCCGGTCGAGCTTGCGCCCCGCTACCGCTGGTATCTGCCCTGGCGCTATTGGGGGATAAGCAAGGCCGGGCGCTGAGCCGTCTGCTCCGAAAAATCCATTGATGTCAGCCGGATAGAAAATATCCGCCAGCCGCAGTGCGCCATTTTGTTCTCCCGGGCGAAAGCCGCCGGGATAATTGCCGGGAGTTCAACAGGGGCGCGGCGGTGGACAGCGGCGACACAGACCGGCAGGTTTTCAGGCAGATCGAACGCGCAATTGCGCGGCTGCTGTCGTTTGCTCTGCTGGCGCAACGTATTGCAGCCTTGCCCCGGCCGCTGCGTTTCGCGCTGTTCTGGATCCTTCGTCCGGCCCATTCCATCGCCCATGATCTGGTGCTCGACATCGCTGCCGATTGCGGCTTCTGGGAGCAACTGCCCGAGGCGAGGTTTTCGCCAAGCGGCGACAGCGCCGCTGACATGATGCGTCTCGCGGCGGGCTTCGACATATTGGCGCAGACGCTGCAATGCCTGCTGTCCTGGCTGATCTGCCAGACGCCGCAGGCGTCCGCCAAGCTGCCTGAATATCTGTTTGACCGCATCGCGGAGCGCCTTGGCTGCTTCGTCACGGCTGCTGTCGTGCCGACCGGCTTGAGTGTTCCGGCGCCCGACACCTCATAGCCCGCCACGCCATGCCCGCTCTCCCGGTCACCGCCGCAGCTTCGGTTGCGGCGACGCATCCGCTTGTCTTGCCGTCGGCGCTCTTACTCGCTAAATCCGTCTCCTCACGAAAAACCACCCGCGCTCGTTGGCGGGACTGGATGAAGGAAAGACAATGTCACGCTCCGTTTCCCTCACATTTCCCGATGGTTCCGTCCGCGACTACCCCGCGGCGCTGACCGGGCTCGAACTCGCCGAATCGATCTCGAAGTCGCTGGCCAAGAAGGCCGTCGCCTATGCGATGGACGGCGAGGCGCGCGATCTGTCGGATCCGCTGGCGACCGACGGCCATGTCGAGATCCTGACCCGCGACCATCCGCTGGCGCTCGAGATGATCCGTCACGATGCGGCGCATGTGCTCGCCGAAGCCGTGCAGGAGCTTTGGCCCGGCACGCAGGTGACCATCGGTCCGGTGATCGAGAACGGTTTTTATTACGATTTCGCACGTGACACGCCGTTCACGCCCGACGATTTTCCCGCCATCGAAAAGAAGATGCGCGAGATCATCGGCCGCAACAAGCCGTTCACCAAGGAAGTCTGGTCGCGCGACAGGGCGCGAAAAGTCTTTGGCGACAAGGGCGAGAGCTACAAGGTGCAACTCGTCGACGCCATTCCCGAGGGCCAGGATCTGAAGATCTACGGCCAGGGCGACTGGTTCGATCTGTGCCGCGGTCCGCACATGGCCTCGACCGGCCAGATCGGCGCCGCGTTCAAGCTGATGAAGGTCGCCGGCGCATACTGGCGCGGCGATTCCAACAATCCGATGCTGACCCGCATCTACGGCACCGCCTGGGCCAGCCAGGAGCAGCTCGACGCCTATGTCAACATGCTGGCCGAAGCCGAGAAGCGTGACCACCGCCGGCTCGGCCGCGAGATGGACCTGTTCCATTTCCAGGAAGAGGGGCCGGGAGTCGTGTTCTGGCACGCCAAGGGCTGGAAACTGTTCCAGACGCTGATCGCCTATATGCGCCGCCGGCTCGCCGACGCCTATCAGGAGGTCAATGCGCCGCAGGTGCTGGACAAGTCGCTGTGGGAGACGTCTGGTCATTGGGGCTGGTACCAGGAGAACATGTTCGCGGTGAAGTCCGCCCATGCCTTCACCCACCCCGACGATCCGGACGCCGACCAGCGGATTTTCGCGCTCAAGCCGATGAACTGCCCCGGCCATGTGCAGATCTTCAAGCACGGCCTGAAATCCTACCGCGACCTGCCGATCCGGCTCGCGGAGTTCGGCAATGTGCACCGCTACGAAGCCTCCGGCGCGTTGCATGGCCTGCTGCGGGTGCGCGCTTTCACCCAGGACGACGCGCATGTCTTCTGCACCGAGGAGCAGCTGGAATCCGAGATCCTCAAGATCAACGACCTGATGATGTCGGTCTACAAGGATTTCGGTTTTGACGAAGTGCTGGTGAAGCTCGCCACCCGTCCGGAAAAGCGGGTCGGGACCGACGCGGCGTGGGATCATGCCGAAGCCATCTTGCGGCGCTCGCTGGAAAAGATGGCGCGCGACGACAACCGCATCAAGACCGGCGTCAACGAAGGCGAGGGCACGTTCTACGGCCCCAAGTTCGAATATACGCTGAAGGATGCGATCGGCCGCGAATGGCAGTGCGGCACCACCCAGGTCGACTTCAACCTGCCGGAACGGTTCGGCGCGTTCTACATCGCGTCGGATTCGGAAAAGCGCCAGCCGGTGATGGTGCATCGCGCCATCTGCGGCTCGCTGGAACGGTTCCTCGGCATCCTGATCGAAAACTATTCCGGCCATTTCCCGCTCTGGCTGGCGCCGGTGCAGGTCGTCGTCGCCACCATCACCTCGGAAGCTGACGGCTATGCGGCAAAGGTGCTGCAGCGGCTGCGCGACGCCGGTCTGTCGGCGGAACTCGACCTGCGCAACGAGAAGATCAACTACAAGGTGCGCGAGCACAGCCTGGCCAAGGTGCCGGTCATGCTGGTGTGCGGCAAGCGCGAGGCCGACGAGGCCACTGTCAACATGCGTCGGCTCGGCTCGCGCGACCAGGTGTCGATGGGGCTCGGCGAGGCGATCGCGGCGCTGGTCGACGAGGCGACGCCGCCGGACATCCGCCGCCAGCGCGCACGCATCGCGGCGACCGAAGCCGCATAGACAAACAAGGCCGGGATCGCTCCCGGCCTTGTTCGTCTTGCGGGCCTGCCGCCTATTCGTATCCCGGCGTCTCGATTTCCTGGCCGGGCTTGCCGGCGGGCAGGGCGTTTTCGGTCAGCACTTCGAAATCATGGTTGCGTCCGGCCTCGACCTCGATGTCGCGCTGGTAGACGCGATCGCGGTTCTTGGCGATGACGGTGTAGCGGCCCTCGGCCAGCACCATGGAAGAATAGGCGCCGACGCTTTCCTTGACGGTGTCGCCGGTGTCGGTCAGCACCTCCCACGAGGTGTCGGCGATCGCCTCGCCGCCTTGCTCGCGCACCAGCTTGATGGTGATGCTGGCGGCCTTGTGCTCGACCGTCGCTTCCGTCAGCTTGCCGGCCTCGACGCGGATTTCCGAACGGATCACGGCGTTGACCTTTCCGTAGTCCGAGACGACCTGGTAGACGCCGGCGTTGAGCCGCACCACGGTGTTGGGGGTGACGTCGCGGATGATCAGGGCGCGCTCGCCGCGCGACCCCTCGTCCTGTTCGTAGATCGAGAAGGTCAGCTGGTCGGGCGGGATCGGCATGCCGCCGCTGGCGACAGCGTCGAGCTTCAGGCCGCCGGCGTCGAGCACCAGGCTCTCGACTTTCGCCTGGCGGCCGACGGTGATGCGTTTGGTGGCGCCGGCGCGGCCGAAGGCCGCGTGCACCAGATAGCTGCCGGGCTCGATGTCGATCGAGGCGGTTCCGCCCTGGGCCGAGGCGACCAGCGGCAGTTTTCCGTCCTGTCCCGGCGTCTGGCCGAACACCCGCCAGGTCAGGCCGCGGGTGATGTCGGGGCCGCCCTTGACCAGTTTGGCCGACAGGGTCAGCGCGCCGGCGCCGGAAATCTTCGGCAGGGTCGGCAGCGACGGTTTCGGCGCATAGGAACTGGCGCCGTCGAGCGGCGAGGCGGGCAGCGGCGTCGTCACGGCGGCGCCGGGATCGGCAAGCTCCTGCGCGTGGACGATCGCCGGCGCGACGGCGAACAGAATCGCCATCGCGGTCACGGTCAGCAGGCGCAGGATGATCATCATGCTTGCGTTGAAACCCAGCGCGGTGGCAAATTCAAGACCGTTTCGCCAAGTTGCGCCGCCGCGCGCCGACAAAGCCCCCCACGACCGAGGATATGACGTGAACCGAGCCGTTATCGATTTCCTGTTGGCGCGCAAGTCCGCGCCGATCGACCAGATGTCCGGCCCCGGGCCGACGGACGAGGAAATCGACCTGATGATGCGCATCGCCTCGCGGGTGCCCGACCATGGCCGGCTGGCGCCGTGGCGGTTCATTCTCTATCGCGGCGCGGCGCGGCGCGAGATCGGCGACAGGCTTGCCGAACTGGCCGTCAAGCTCGAGGGCGAACTGCCCGAGATGCGGCTCGAGAAGGAGCGGACGCGCTTCTCGCGCGCGCCGCTGGTCGTCGGCGTCGTATCGATTGCCCGCGACAATCCAAAGATCCCGCAATGGGAAATGTTCCTGTCGGGCGGCGCGGCGGCGATGAACCTGTCGCTTGCCGCCCAGGCGATCGGCTATGGCGCCAACTGGATCACCAACTGGTATTCCGACACCGCCGAGGGCAGGGCGATCCTTGGCCTCAAAGCCAATGAGCGCGTGGTCGGCTTCGTCCATATCGGCGTCGTTGACGGCGACTTTCCCGACCGTCCGCGCCCGGACTGGAAGACGCTCTACACCGACTATTCCGGGCCGGAGGCCGGCTGAGCGATGTTTTACCAACCGAAGGACGGTCACGGCCTGCCGCACAATCCCGCCAAGGCGATCGTCTCGCCGCGCCCCATCGGCTGGATCTCGACCTGCGACGCCGCCGGCAATATCAATCTCGCTCCCTATTCCTTCTTCAACATGCTGTCGGACGATCCCTTCCTCGTCTGGTTCTCCTCCGACGGGGCCAAGGACAGCGCCACCAATGCCGAGCTGACCGGCGAGTTCGTCGCCAGCCTCGCGACCGGAAACCTCGCTGCACAGGTGGTCGCGACCTCGGTCGACGCGCCGCACGGGGTCGACGAGTTCGGCTATGCCGGGCTGACCCACGCGCCCAGCCGCCTGGTGCGACCGCCGCGCGTGGCGCAGGCCGCCGCTGCGCTCGAATGCAAGGTCACCGAGGTGATGCGGCCGCGCGGGCTCGGCGGTCGAGGCGGGACCAGCATCGTCGTCATCGGCGAGGTCGTCGGCGTGCATATCGACGACGCGGCGCTGACCGACGGCCTGTTCGACGTGGTCAAGGCCGGCAATCTTTCGCGCCTCGGCTATCTCGACTATGCGACGGTGACGTCGGTGTTCCAGATGCGCCGGCCGCGCTGGACGGCTGACTGATCAGGCGAGGCCGGCGACGGCGGCGCGCGCCAGCAGGCGCTCGGCGCGGCGCAGATGCGGCCGGTCGTACATCTTGCCGCCGAGGCCGACGACGCCCGGATTGCCGGCGTCCTCGAACGCCTTGACGATCGCATGCGCCTGGGCGATCGATGCGCCGGACGGGGTGAAGGCGTCGTTGATGACCGGCACCTGGGCCGGATGGATCGCCATTTTGCCGGTAAACCCGTCGCGTTCGGCCTCGGCGCATTCGGCGGCCAGCGCGTCGAGGTCGCGGAAGTCGACAAACACCGTGTCGATCGCCGCGGCTTGCGTCGCCGTCGCCGCCAGCAGCGTCATGGTGCGGGCGTGGCGGAATACGTCCGCATAGCGGCCACGCGGGTCGCGCGTCTCGCGCGCGCCGATGTCGGCCGACAGGTCTTCGGCGCCCCAGGTGACGCCGGCGACCCGCGGCAGCGGCACGCAAAAACTCGGCGCCGCCAGCAGCGCCCGCGCGGTCTCGGTGATCAGCGGAATGACCGCGGTCGAACCGTCGGCCAGTCCCGCCTGCGCTTCGGCGACGCGCAGCTTGGCCGACAGGCGCACCGCATCGGCCGCGCCGCAGCATTTGGGCAACATCACGCCGTCGGGGGCCGCCGCCATCACCGCGGCCAGGTCGTCGTCGGTCATGCCGCCATCCAGTTCATTGACGCGCACATAGAGTATTGCGCGCGTCTGGCCGCGCGCCCCCGCCAGGAAGTCGGCGGCGATGCGGCGCGCCAGCGGCTTGCGCTCCGGCGCCACCGAATCCTCCAGGTCGATGATCAGTACGTCGGCGCCGGCCGACAGGCCTTTGTCGAGCTTCTTCTCCGAATCGCCTGGAACGAACAGCAGCGACCGCATCAGGACGGCTTCCGCTTGATCATCGCCTGCCGCGTCGTCTTGGCCACCAGCGTTCCATGCTGGTTGTAGGCGCGGTGCTCGAATTCGACGATGCCGCGGTCGTCCTTCGACTTCGACGCCCGGATCGACTTCACCTCGGTTTCGACGCGGATCGTGTCGCCGTGAAACACCGGCGCGGGGAAGACGGTGTCGGTCATGCCGAGATTGGCGATGGTGGTGCCCAGCGTCGTGTCATGCACCGAAATGCCGATCATCAGCCCGAGCGTGAACAGCGAATTGACCAGCGGCTTGCCCCATTCGGTCTTGGCGGCGAAATCGAAGTCGATATGCAGCGGCTGCGGGTTCATCGTCATCACCGAGAACAGCACATTGTCGCTTTCGGTGATGCTTCTGGTCAGGGCGTGCCGCACCACCTGACCGACTTCGAACTCCTCAAGATACAGCCCCGCCATCGCCTTCTCCTCGACCGTTTGTCACATTGCTCTGTGAGTAGCATCGCCCCCGCCGCGCGCAAGCCCGCAAAGGCCAGATCAGCCCTTAAGATTCATGGTGAACAGTTCCTAAACCTTTTGCCGATACGGTGTTCGGCGAGTGAGGTGTTTTTGAGTCGATGATAGTTCATCAATTTCTGAAATGGATCGAGACGGCGAAAGTCTCCGAGCGTGCGGCAGCCGTTCACGCGCTCGGCCGCGCCTACGCGGTCAGCGAGCTCTGTTTCGAAGACCGCTGCGCCGCCGAAGCGGCGCTGACCATGCTGCTGGACGACCCGTCGCCGAAGGTGAGGCTTGCGATCGCCGAATCGCTGTCGCTTTGCCATCGCGCCCCGGTGCAGATTATGTCGGCGCTCGCCTGCGACCAGCCCGAGATCGCGGCGGTAGTGCTGCTGCGCTCGCCGGTGCTGAGCGACGACTATCTGATCGACCTGGTTGCGGGATCGAACGAGGAGAGCTGCCGGATGGTGGCGATGCGGCCGCGCGTCAGCGCGCCGCTGGCGGCCGCAATCGCCGAGGTGAGCGGGCCGATGGCCTGTCTTGCGCTCATTCAAAATACCGGCGCCGACATCGGCCCGGCCAGCCTGAAGCGGATCGCCGAACGCCACGGCGGCGAAGCCTGTGTGCGCGAGGCGCTGCTCGCCAGCCGCCAGCTTGCGCCCGACACCCACCATTTGTTGCTCGGCAAGCTCGGCGAGGCGCTGAGCGCCGCGCCGCTGGTGCGGGCGCTGATGGGCCAGCCGCGCGCCGAGCGGGTGGCGCGCGAAGCCTGCGTCAGCGCCTGCGTCAGCCTGCTCGACCAGACGCCGGCGGCGCAATGCCCGGCGCTTGTCAGCCAGTTGCGCTCCACCGGCCAGCTGACCTCGAGCTTTCTCGTGCGCATCGTCGCCTTCGGCAAGATCGACTTTTTCGGCGCGGCGCTGGTCGCCTTGTCGGAGCACAAGGAATCGCGGGTGCGCTCTCTGCTCGCCGACGGGCGCGACGTGGCGCTTGAGGCGCTGTTGCGCGCCGCCGGGCTTGCCGCCAGCACCTATCCGGTGTTCATCGCCGCCATCCATGTCTGGCGCGACGTTGCGCGCGGCAAGCGCGTCGCAGGCCCGCAGGAGGTCAGCTGGGTGATGCTGCGAGCTGCCGGCGACCGCGATCCAAAACTGTCGGCGCTGTTGTCGGGCATCCATGTCCAGCTGCTGCGCGACAATGCCCGCCGCCATGCCGCCGACTTGCAGGCGATCGAACATGCCGCGCAGCTGGAAGAACAGCGGCTTGCCGCCGAGGCCGCCGAAATGGCGCTGCTCGAACCTCAGTCGTCGGACGAGGCCGCGCTCGAAGCGCTCGACCTGCAGACGGCGGAATTCCTGGCGCTTGAATTCGATGCGATTGAACTCGACGCAGCCGACCTTTCGGAGTTGCGCGCCGCCTGAGGCCGTCTGCATTCAGCGAGGCCCAAAGGGTCATCAACGCAATTTGATGGCAATCGCCGCGCCCGCAACCTATCTGGTGCGTTCGAACCAACGAATGCCGGAGCGCTTTCCACATGTCGCAAGCCTATACGCCGCCCAAAGTCTGGACCTGGGAACAGGGCAATGGCGGGGCGTTCGCCTCGATCAACCGGCCGATCGCCGGCGCGACCCACGACAAGGAGTTGCCGGTCGGCAAGCATCCGCTGCAGCTCTATTCGCTTGGCACCCCGAACGGCCAGAAGGTGACGATCATGCTGGAGGAACTGCTGGCGGCCGGCCACAAGGGGGCGGAATACGACGCCTGGCTGATCCGCATCAATGAAGGCCAGCAATTCTCGTCCGGCTTTGTCGAGGTCAATCCGAACTCGAAGATCCCGGCGCTGATGGACCGCGGCGGGCCGGAACCGATCCGCGTGTTCGAGTCCGGGGCGATCCTGGTCTACCTGGCGGAAAAGTTCGGCAACGCCTTCCTCCCGACCGACCCGGCCGAACGCGCCGAGACGCTGTCATGGCTGTTCTGGCAGATGGGTTCGGCGCCGTTCCTCGGCGGCGGGTTCGGCCATTTCTACGCCTACGCGCCGGAAAAGATCAAATACGCCATCGACCGCTATGCGATGGAGACCAAGCGCCAGCTCGACGTGCTCGACAGACGGCTGGCCGACAATGAGTTCATCGCCGGCGCCGACTACACGATCGCCGACATGGCGATCTGGCCGTGGTACGGCGGCATGGTGATGGGCTGGGCCTATGAGGCTGCCGAATTCCTGTCGGTGCACGAATACAGGAACGTTATCCGCTGGGCGGAGCAGCTTCACGCGCGGCCGGCGGTGAGGCGCGGGCGCATGGTCAACCGGGTGTCCGGAAAACCCGAGAGCCAGTTGCGCGAGCGCCACGATGCCTCGGACTTCGACACCAAAACGCAGGACAAGATCGGCGGAGCCTGAGCGATGGTCGACTGGACCTTGCCGCGCGAAGGCGGCTGCCGCTGCGGCCGGGTGCGGCTGAAGGTGACCAGGGCGCCGATGGTGACGATGGCCTGCCACTGCACCGGCTGTCAGCGGATGAGTTCGTCGGCCTATTCGCTGTCGGCGGCGATCCCGGCCGACGGGTTCGCGGTTGTCGAGGGAGAGCCGGTCATCGGTGGCCTGCATGGCCCCGACGCACGACATTATTTCTGCGGCCATTGCATGAGCTGGATGTACACGCGGATCGCCGGGCTGGACGGGTTCGTCAATCTGCGCCCGACCATGCTCGACGACACCTCGGGCATCGCGCCGTTCGTCGAGACCTACATGAGCGAAAAGCTTGCCTTCGCCGAAACCGGCGCGCCGCACGGTTTCGAGCGATTTCCGCCGATGGACCGGATGCCGGAACTGATCGAGGCCTACCGGAACTGGTCGCCGGCCTGAGATGGAACATCGGGAGCCCGCGCTTTTCGGCGCCGGCCCCCGATCCGGTCATTCAGCGTTGAGCGTCAGCGAGGTTCCGGCCGCAGCCAGGTTCAGCCCGAGCTGGCCGGTGACGCTGACCGTCTGCAGGCTGATCGAGCCCGACGTGCCGCCAACCAGCACATTGGCGCCGACGCCCGCGCCGACGGTCGCCTCGACGCTGGCGCCCTCATAGACGCCGCCAAGCGAGCCCTTGTGGTAGCCGGCGGTCGGCGCAAACACCGCCCATACCAGCCTGCCCTTGGTGGTGAAGCCGAGATCGACGCCGAGCTTCCTGATCGCGCCGGTGTAGCGTTCGGCCTGGCCGCTGGTGGAGCGGAAGGTGCAGTCCATCTGCTTGGCGGAGCCCAGCACGTAACCGAAGCCGCCGCCGACATCGCAGTTGAGCGCGCCGATCTTGACGCCGCCGAAGTCGTCGGCCTGCGGGCTGACGTCGCCATTGACCTGGTCGGCTGCCTGGGCAAGCGCCGCGCCGATCAGCACGGGCGCCGCGACGAGCGCGGCAAGAAAAGTCTTGTTCACTTGGTCTCTCCAATCTTGCCGGGACAGATGTCCGGCCGCCGGAGTGGTCGGCTTTGAAACCGGCGGAACATGGGAGCGGATGTGGCGATCCTGCGGCGATTGCGTGACGATTGCGCCCAGGCCCGCCGCCAGCCGAGGGCGAGCGCGCGAATGCCGCAATGACCGGTTGCCGACCCGCCGCAGCCGTAATAAGCCAGCGGCACGCGGGCGTGGCGGAACTGGCAGACGCAAGGGACTTAAAATCCCTCGACCTTTGGTCATGCGGGTTCGATCCCCGCCGCCCGCACCAGATCGAGACCGCGCTTGGCCGCGTTCGCGGCCGGGCTGCGGACTTGACGGCTATTCGTCCTCGACAAACACCTCTTCGCGCTTCCTGCGCACCGATGGCAGGAAGACGACGACCAGCACGGCGACGGCGAGCAGCAGCAGGCCGGCGCTGATCGGGCGGGTGACGAAGGTCGTGGGGTCGCCGCGCGACAGGATCATCGCCCGACGCAGGTTTTCCTCCAGCAGCGGCCCGAGCACGAAACCGAGCAGCAGCGGCGCCGGCTCGCAGCGCAGCTTGACCAGAAAATAGCCGAGCAGGCCGAAGAAGGCGACGGCATAGAGGTCCCAGATGTTGGAGTTGACCGAATAGACGCCGATCGAACAGAAGGCCATGATCGTCGGGAACAGCACGTAGTACGGCACCTTCAGCAGTTTCACCCACAGGCCGATCAGCGGCAGGTTGAGGATCACCAGCAGCAGGTTGCCGATCCACATCGAGGCGATCAGCCCCCAGAACAGGGCCGGGCGCTCGGCCGCGACATTGGGGCCGGGCACGATGCCCTGGATGATCATCGCGCCGATCATCAGCGCCATCACCGGATTGGCGGGGATGCCGAGCGTCAGCATCGGGATGAACGAGGTCTGCGCGCCGGCGTTGTTGGCCGATTCCGGTCCGGCGACGCCTTCGATCGCGCCATGGCCGAATTCATGCGGGTCCTTGGCCATGCGCTTTTCGATCGTGTAGGAGGCGAACGCCGCCAGCACCGCGCCATTGCCGGGCAGGATGCCGAGCGCCGAACCCAGCCCGGTGCCGCGCAGGATCGGCATCGCCATGCGCTTGAAATCTTCCTTCGTCGGCATCAGCCCGGTCACCTTCGACATCAGCACCTCGCGGGTGCGTTCGTCCTCGAGGTTGCGCAGGATTTCGGCGATGCCGAACAAGCCGACCGCCAGCGCGACGAAATTCAGCTGGTCGCCGAGCTGCGTCATGCCGAAATTGAGCCGCGGCGCGCCCGAGATGACGTCCTGGCCGACAAGGCCGAGCAGCAGGCCGAGTATGACCATGGCGACCGCCTTGACGACGGAACCGTGCGCCAGCGCCACCGACATCACCAGGCCGACGACCATCAGCGAGCAATATTCGGCGGAGCCGAATTTCAGCGCGATCGTGGTCAGCGGCGGGGCGAACAGCGCAATCAGCACGGTGGCGACGGAGCCGGCGAAAAACGAACCGATCGCGGCGGTGGCGAGCGCGACGCCGGCGCGGCCTTTGCGCGCCATCTGGTAGCCGTCGATGGCGGTCACGGCGGACGAGGATTCGCCCGGCATGTTGATCAGGATGGCGGTGGTCGAGCCGCCGTATTGGGCGCCGTAATAGATGCCGGCCAGCATGATCAGCGACGACACCGGATCGCCGATCTGGAAGGTGATCGGCAGCAGCATGGCGATGGTCGCGGTCGCGCCGATGCCCGGCAGCACGCCGATCAGCGTGCCCAGCAGTACGCCGATCAGGCAGAAGGCGATGTTGTAGAGCGACGAGGCGGTGGAAAAACCCAGCGCGAGATTGGAGAACAGATCCATGTCGAGCGCCTAGAAGCGGAGCCAGGGGCCGACGCGCTCGAACGGGAGCCCGAGGCCGTAGCTGAAGACGATCAGGGAGAAGACGGCGAGCGCCGCCGCCAGGATCGGCGCAACCCACCATTTCATCCGGTAGGAGGCGAACGAGGCGAATAGCGAAGTGACGAAGACAGCGCCGACGAAACCCAGCCCGCGCACCGTCAGGCCGAAGATGATTGGCGCCAGCAGGATGAAGAACATGCCGCGCCAGGCGATCTTGCCGATCGGCTCGCCCCCGACATTGATCGCCCCGACGAAGATGACGACGCCCATCAGGATCAGCAGGCCCGACAGCACCAGCGGCATGCCGCCGGGGCCGATCCGCAGCCACGAACCAAGGTCGACCTGCAAGGACTGATAGCCGAAGATCAGGCCGCACAGCACAAAGAACGCGCCGCAGATGGCGTTCTCCTTGTCGAACGTCAGTCTATTCATCCTGCCCCCCGTGGTCCGGCGTCAAGCTCCGGCACGCTGCCGAACGAAGCGGGGCGACATTTCGGCCGCCCCGTCGATATCGATCAGTCGGCGAACTGGCCGGCCGCTTCGATGATCGGCTTCCAGCGGGCGATTTCGCTCTCGAGCTTGGCCTTCAGCGCCGCGGGGGTTGCGTCGGAGGCAGGCGAGGGCGAGGTGCCGAGTTCGGCGAAGCGCGCCTTGACGTTGTCATCGGTCAGCGCCTTCTGCAGCGCCTTGGACAGTTTGTCGGTGATCTCGGCCGACGTGCCCTTGGGCGCATAGATGCCGTGCCAGATCGCCACTTCCATGCCCGGCAGGCCGCCTTCGGCGGTCGTCGGCACGTCGGGCAGCACGTCGAGGCGTTTTGGCGTCGTCACGGCGTAGGCCTTGATCGTGCCGGCCTGGATCTGCTTGGTCGTGTTGGTGGTCTGGTCGCACATGATGTCGACCTGGCCGCCGAGCAGGTCGGTCATCGCCGGTCCGGTTCCCTTGTAAGGCACGGTGACGAGCGGGGTGCCGATCGCGGTCATGAACAGCATGCCGCACAGATGCGACGCCGCGCCGATGCCGGCGTTCGCAACCGTCACCGTGTCCTTGTTGGCCTTGGCGTAGTCGACCAGCGCCTTGATATCGGTCGGCTCGAGATCCTTCTTGCCGACGATGGTCATCGGAACTTCGGTGACGAGGCCGACATATTCGAACGATTCGGCGGGTTTGTAGGGCAGCTTGCGGTAGAGCGTGGCGCTGGTCGCCATGCCGATATGGTGCAGCAGCAGGGTGTAGCCGTCCGGATCGGCCTGGGCGACGCGGGCCGCGCCGAGCGTGCCGCCGGCGCCGCCGACGTTCTCGACCACGATCTGCTGGCCAAGGTCCTTGGACATGGCTTCGGCGACCAGGCGCGTGACGGTATCGGTCGGGCCGCCGGCCGAGAACGGCACGACCACGGTGATCGGACGTTCCGGATAACCCTGTGCAAATGCGGTTCCCGTCATCGCCAGCGCGGCAGCGGTCGCAAAGGTTGCGAAAAGTTTCTTCATCGATTTCCTCCCATTGGCCCGTCACTGTGATTTGACGGTGTTTTTCAATCTTGCCCCGAAAAGGCCAGATCCGGCGCTTTGCCGCCGCTGGCGACGATAAGAGTACTAACAGGCTGGGGCGTCAAGACTTTGGTTCTAAACCGTTTGTATTAGATGTGCGCAAACCGCGGGCATCGCGAGGCCGCGATACTCATTCAAAATCCCGGTGGCTGGCAAACGGCGGCGGGACGCGGCAATGTGTGCGAAAGGGAGATTCCAGCATGAACGACGCCGCCTTTCCGCACCCCGCGCCGCGCGAGGCCGTGGCGCCAACCCTTGTCGACGTCGCCATGGGCCGCCGTCCGGCCGACCTGATAGTCAGGAACGGGCAGTGGGTGAACGTTCACTCCGGCGAGATCATTCCTGGCATCGATCTGGCCATCCAGTCGGGCAGGTTCGCCTATTGCGGCCCCGACGCCAGCCACACGATCGGCCCCAACACAAAGATCGTCGACGCGGCGGGGCGCTACCTGGTTCCCGGCCTGTGCGACGCGCACATGCATGTCGAGAGCGGCATGGTGACGGTGACCGAGTTCTGCCGCGCGGTGATCCCGCACGGCACCACGTCGATGTTCATCGATCCGCACGAGATCGCCAATGTGCTTGGTCTCGAAGGGGTGCGGCTGATGCATGACGAGGCGGTCGCCGCGCCGGTCAACGTGCATGTGCAGATGCCGTCCTGCGTACCGTCGGCGCCGGGGCTGGAGAACAATGGCGCGGTGATCACCGAGCAGGACGTCGCCGAAGCGATGAAGTGGCCCAATATCATCGGCCTTGGCGAGGTGATGAATTTTCCCGGCGTTGCGGCCAACGACGCGCTGATGGTGGCAGAGATCGCCGCCACCGTGCGGGCCGGCAAGACGGTCGGCGGCCACTATGCCTCGCCTGATCTTGGCCTGCCGTTCCACGGCTACGCCGCCGGCGGACCCGAAGACGACCATGAGGGCACCCGCGCCGCCGACGCGATCGCGCGGGTCCGGCAGGGCATGAAGGCGATGCTGCGGCTGGGGTCGGCCTGGTACGATGTCGCCGAACAGATCAAGGCGGTGACGGAACAGGGCATCGACCCGCGCAACTTCATCCTGTGCACCGACGACTGCAACGCCGGCACGCTGGTCAATGACGGCCATATGAACCGGGTCGTGCGCCACGCCATCGCCCAGGGCCTGAAGCCGATGACCGCGATCCAGATGGCGACGATCAACACCGCCCAGCATTTCAAGGTCGAGCGCGAACTCGGTTCGATCGCGCCCGGCCGGCTGGCGGATTTCCTGATCGTGTCCGACCTGCCGGCGCTGGTCATCGACGAGGTGTACGGGCGCGGCGTGCTGCTCGCCGCCGACGGCAGGCTGGTCGCCGACATCCCGCCCTACGACTATCCGTCCAAGGCCAAGAGGACGGTCAATATCGGACGCGAGGTCGTCGCCACGGATTTCGACGTCAAGGCCAGGGCCGGCGCCAATTCGGCGCGGGTGCGGGTGATCGGCGTGGTCGAGAACCAGGCGCCGACGCGGGCGCTGGAACACGATCTTTCCGTCAAGGACGGGCTGGTGGAAATGGACCGCAAGGCCGACGTCGCCCAGATCGCCATCGTCGAGCGCCACAAGGGTTCCGGCAAGGTCGTCAACGCCTTCGTCTCCGGATTCCGCTACAACAAGGATTGCGCCATCGCCTCGACCGTCGCCCATGACAGTCACCAGATGGTGGTCGTGGGCACCAACAAGCTCGACATGGCGCTGGCCGCCAACCGGCTGGCCAAGGTCAATGGCGGCGTCGTGATGTTCTCCCAGGGCAAGGAGATCGCGATGATCGAACTGCCGATCGCCGGCCTGATGTCGGACGAGCGCGCCGAGATCGTCGCCGACAAGGCCGAGAGACTGAAGCAGGCGATGATCGCGTGCGGCTGTACGCTCAACAACGCCTTCATGCAGCATTCGCTGCTGGCGCTGGTCGTCATTCCCGAACTGCGCATTTCCGACATCGGCCTGGTCGACGTGCGCACCTTCGAGAAGGTCGACTTGTTCATCTAAGGGATCGCCTCAGCGCCGCCAGAAAGTCGGCGAGAACACCACCAGCACGGCGAGAAGCTCCAGTCGCCCCATCAGCATCAGCAAGGTGAGGATCAGCAGCGCCGGGTCGGACAGTTTCGAATAATTGCCGGCCGGACCGATGACGTCGCCAAGGCCCGGACCGACATTGGTCAGGCAGGCCAGCGATCCCGACAACGATGTGAGGAAATCGAGCCCGGTCGCCGCCATCAGCACCGTGCCGCAGGCCCAGATGACAAAAAAGGACGCGACGAATAGAACCACCGCTCGCTGCATGTCTTCGCTGACGCTGCGGTCGCCATAGCGCACCGGATAGATGGTGTTGGGATAGACCAGTCGCCTGACGCCGTTGGCCAGCAGTTCGAACAGGACGAGGAAACGGTAGGCCTTGATGCCGCCCGACGTCGAACCGGAGCAGCCGCCCAGGAAGGTGGCGACGAAGATGGTGGAGACGATGAACGGTCCCCACTTGGTGTAGTCCTCGCTGGCAAAGCCGGTGGTGGTGATGATCGAGACGAAGTTGAACGTGGCGTTGGATAACGCATAGCCCGACGGCGCGTGGTTGGCGACGATGATATAGACGGTCGCGGCGAACGAAAAGGCGGCGCAGTAGGCGGCGTAGACCTTGATCTGCGGATCGGCCAGCGCCTCGAACCGGCCGCGCAGCGCGATCAGGATCATGATCGAAAACGGCAATCCGCCCAGGAACATGAAGAACGATCCGGTCCACAAGATCATCGGGCTGTTGGCGTATCGGGCAAACGAGCTGTCGTGGGTCGAAAAACCACCGGTCGCCAGCGTCGCCATCGCGTGGTTGATCGCGTCGAAGCCGGTCATGCCGCCGGCGGCGTAGAGCAGGGTACAGGCCGCGACCAGCATGGTGTAGATGGCGATCAGGCTGACGGTGAACGTCGCCAGCCGCTCGAACGGCCTTGCGTTGATGTCGGAGGATTCGAGCCGGAAATAGGTGATGCCGCCGATGTTGAGGAAGGGCAGCAGGAACAGGCCGATGGCGATAACACCGAGCCCGCCGATGAAATTGAGGATCGACCGCCACAGGAGGATGCCGGGCGGCGCGACATCAAGGCCGCTGATGACGGTGCCTCCTGTGGTGGTGATGCCGGAGACCGATTCGAACAGGGCCCCGGCGAGGGTCATGTTGATCGACGACGCCGCCAGCGGCAGCGCGCCGCCGACGGCCAGCGTCAGCCACAGCAGGTTAAGCACTAGAAAGCCGAAGCGCGGCGTCGCCGGCGGCGGCCGGCCCTGCGTCGCCATCGCCACCGCCATCGCCAGTCCGCCCTGGAAGAAGGCCGACAGCGCAAACACCTTCCAGTCTTCATGGCCATAGTAGAGGTCGATGCCGGCCGGGACCAGCATCGCGATCGACAGATAGAGCGCAAAGATCGCCGAGATATGGATGGCGGCGCGAATGACGTGGCCGTTCATCGGACGGCCCTCGCGTCCCGGCAGTCCGGCGCGGCCCGGGTGAATAACGACAGTCCGCTCATCTCTACCGCCCCCAGAAAGCCGGCGAGAAGATCACCAGCACAGCGAGGATTTCGAGCCGGCCGAGCAGCATCAGGCCGGACAGGATCCATTTTCCGGCGTCGGGCAGGTTGGAATAGTTTTCGACCGGGCCGATGCCGGGGCTGATGCCGGGGCCGACATTGGTGATGTGCGACAGCGAACTCGACAGCGATGTCAGGAAGTCGGCGCCGGTCGCCGCCAATAGCAGCGTGCCGATCGCCCAGATGACGAAGAACGAGGCGATGAACAGCACGACTGCGCGCTGCATGTCGTCGGAGACGCTGCGGTCGCCATAGCGCACCGGATAGATGGTGTTCGGATAGATCAGGCGGCGCACGCCATTGGCCATCAGTTCGAACAGGATCAGGAAGCGATATGCCTTGATGCCGCCCGACGTCGAGCCGGAGCAGCCGCCGAGAAAGGTCGACACGAAGATGCAGGCGATCGCAAACGGTCCCCAGGCGGCGAAATTGTCGCTCGCCAGCCCCGTCGTGGTGATGATCGAGACGACGTTGAATGCCGCATGGGTCAGCGCGAACGAAAACGGCAGATCGTCGACCACCCGGATATAGATCGCGACCGCTGCCACCAGCAGCACGACATAGCTGGCGTAGACCCTGATCTGCGGATCACCGAACGATTCGAAGCGGCCGCGGACGATGAACAGGATCATGATCGAGAACGGCAGGCCGCCGATGAACATGAAAACGGTGCCGGTCCACAAGATGCCGGGATTGGATGAATAGCGGACGAACGAATCGTCGTGGGTCGACAGGCCGCCCGTCGCCACCGTCGACATGGCGTGGTTGATCGCGTCGAAGGTCGCCATGCCGTTGGCCGCGTAGCTGAAGGCGCACAGCGCAACCAGCGCGGTGTAGATGGCGATCAGCGTCGTGGTGAAGGTCGCCAGCCGCTCGAAGGGACGCTCCTGGATGTCGGAGGATTCGAGGCGGAAATAGGTGATGCCGCCGATGTTCAGGAACGGCAGAAGGAACAGGCCGAGCGCGATGACGCCGAGGCCGCCCATGAAGTGCAGCAGCGACCGCCACAGCAGGATGCCGGGCGCTGCGTTGTTCAGCCCGTTGATGACGGTGGAGCCAGTGGTGGTGATGCCGGAGACAGATTCGAAAAACGCGTCGGCCAGATCCAGTTCGATCGACGACGAGGCCAGCAGCGGGATTGCCCCGACCAGCGCCATGGTGAACCAGAGGAGATTGATCAGCAGGAAGCCGAAGCGTGCGGTCGCCGGCGGCGGCCGGCCGCGCGTGGCGATGGCGATCGCCATCATCAGGCCGCCGGTGAAGAAGCCCGAGAAGGCGAACGCGCGCCAGTCGTCATTGGCGTAATAGAGATCGACGGCCGCGGGGATCAGCATCGCCGCCGACAGGTAGATGCCGAAGACCGAGGCGACGTGGACCGCGGCGCGTATTGTCAGGCTATGCACTCGGGAACCTCGATGGCGCGGCGCGACGGTGTGGCTTCGCGGGGCGGAATATGCAATAGCGCGCCCGATGAGCCAACAGTTTTCGGTCGACGCGTGTCGCGCGCCCGGATCGGGGAGAGCCTGCCATGGCCGATGACTTTGTGCGCGGAGTGCGGCAGGCGGCCGAAGCGCTGCGACCGCTGTTTGCGCCGACGCCGCTGCAGGAAAACGCGCATCTGTCGCGCCGTTATGGCGCGCATGTCTGTCTCAAGCGCGAGGACCTGACGCCGGTTCGCTCCTACAAGCTGCGCGGCGCCTTCAACTTCTTCCGCAAGGTTTTGGCGGGCAGGCATGTCCCCGAGGTTTTCGTCTGCGCCTCCGCCGGCAATCATGCGCAGGGCTTTGCATTCGTGTGCCGCCATTTCGGCCGCAAGGGCGTGGTGTTCATGCCGGTGACGACGCCGCAGCAGAAGATCGACAAGACCCGGATCTTTGGCGGCGAGTTCATCGAGATCAGGCTGATCGGCGACTTCTTCGACGACTGCTACCGCGCCGCGCTCGATTTCGCCGCAGCGTCGGGCGGCATGATGGTGCCTCCCTTCGATCATCGCGACATCATCGAGGGCCAGGCGACGGTGGCGCTGGAGATCGAGGCGCAACTGCCGAAGGGCCGGTCCGCCGACATGGTGATCATGCCGGTCGGCGGCGGCGGACTTGCGGCGGGCATGACGCAATATTTTTCCGGCCAGGGCTCGGGCGCGCAGATGGTGTTTGCCGAACCGGCCGGCGCGCCGAGCCTAGGATCGTCGCTGGCGGCGGGCCGGCGGCTGAAGCTCGCCAGGGTCGACAATTTTGTCGACGGGGCCGCGGTCGCGGAAATCGGCAAGGAGCCGCTGCGCCATCTGTCGGCCTATCCGGCGGATGCGGTGCGGCTGATCCCGGAAAACCGGCTGTGCTCGACGATGCTGGAAATGCTCAACATCGAAGGCGTGGTGCTGGAGCCGGCGGGCGCGCTGTCGATCGATGCGCTGAAGGATTCTTCGAAGAAGGAGTTGCGCGGCAAGACAATTGTCTGCGTCGTCTCCGGCGGCAATTTCGACTTCGAACGGTTGCCCGACGTCAAGGAGCGGTCGCTGCGCTTCGAGGGGCTGAAGAAGTATTTCGTCTTCCGCTTTCCACAGCGCCCCGGCGCGCTGCGCGCGTTCCTCGACCTGATGGGTCCCGAGGACGACATTGCGCGGTTCGAATATCTGAAGAAGTCGGCGCGCAACTTCGGCTCGGTGCTGATCGGCATCGAAACCAGGGACCGCAGGAATTTCCCGCTGCTGGAAAAGCGCTTCCAGGAGGCGGGCTGGGCCTATGAGGACATCACCGAAAACGACACGCTGGCGGGCCTGCTGATTTGAGCGGCACGGTTCACATTGTGCTGTTTCGCGGCGTCGGCGGGGCGACGCAACTGCCGACCGCGCCGCTGCGCGCGGCGCTCGCCGAAGCCGGGTTCGATCGGGTCGCCACCTATATCAACAGCGGCAATGCGGTGCTCGTCAGCCGCTGGGACGCGGCCCGCACCCGCCAGGTGCTGGCCAAGATGTGCGCCGAACGATTCGACTTCCGCAAGCCGATCTTCATCCCGACGCTGGACGAATGGCGGCGGCTGGTCGGCGCCAACCTGTTTGCGGTCGGCGAGGGGGCCGGCAATCTTCTCCACGCCGCCTGGTTCGACGAGACGCCGACAGCCGCGAACATCGCGCGGCTGAAAGAACTGGCGGTCGGCGGCGACGGTTTTGAAGTTGCCGGCAATGCGGCCTATCTGTCGACGCCGAACGGCTTCTCCAGATCGAGGCTGGCCGAGCGGTTCGACAAATGGATCGGGACGCCCAATTCTGCGCGCAACTGGAACACCATCCTCAAGTTGCGCGAGCTGGCGGAGAAGGCTTCGGCCTAGGCCGGATTTTGTGCGCCGCACAAACTATCTTGCATTCCGGCCGGAAAAGCGTCATATGCAGCTCAGGCGCATGGGCCGGTGATCCGGCTTTCCATGATGTTGGACTGGTTGCGTCGCCTCATCCTCCGCCGCGCTTGCGCGACAAGATGAGAAGTCCCGGAACAAAAAGATGTCCGGGCACGACAGCGCAGCCGGCGGATCCGCCTGAGGATCAGTCGCCTTGTCGTTTCCATTGAAGATTGTGCGGCGGGCAAGCGCGCCCGGCGTTTGACGCGCGGCGAAGACGCCGCCGAAAGAAGAGAATTTTGACTGCTGAAAACAACACCAGCCGCTCGGGCTTCGAAGTCCTCGGCATCACCGGCCAGCTGTTGCGCGCCGCCAATGCGGCGGGCTTCGTCGAGCCGAAGCCGATCCAGGAGAAAGCCATCCCGGCGCAATTGGCGGGCCGTGACATCCTCGGCATCGCCCAGACCGGATCTGGCAAGACGGCGGCTTTCGCGCTGCCGATCCTCAAGCGCATCCTGGCGCTGCATGACAAGCGCAAGCCGCGCACCGCGCGGGCGCTGGTGCTGGCCCCGACGCGTGAGCTCGCGGTGCAGATCGAGGACACGTTCAAGGCGCTGTCCAAGGGCACGCATGTCGCCACAGCACTGGTGCTGGGCGGCGTGTCGCGCGGCACGCAGGTCAAGAAACTGTCGCTTGGCGTCGACATCCTCGTCGCCACGCCCGGCCGGCTGACCGACCTGGTGCGCGAGCGCGACCTCAACCTGTCGGAAACCACCTGGCTGGTGCTCGACGAGGCCGACCGCNNTGCTCGACATGGGCTTCATCAACGATGTGCGGCGCATCGCCAAGGCGACGCATCCGGCGCGCCAGACGGCGCTGTTTTCGGCGACCATGCCCGACGAGATCGCTGAACTTGCCGGCAGCCTGCTGCGCGATCCGGTTCGCGTCGACGTCGCCCCGCAGGGCACGCCGGCCGCCGAGATCAAGCAAAGCGTCATCATCGCGCGCACCAAGCAGAAGCGCGACCTGCTGACGAAGATGCTGGCCGATCCGGCGATGCGCTCGGTGCTGATCTTCGCGCGCACAAAACATGGCGCGGATCGCGTCGCCAAGGATCTCGACCGCGACGGCATCGAGGCCGCGGTGATCCATGGCAACAAGAGCCAGAATGCGCGGCAGAAGGCGCTGAACGGCTTTCGCGACGGCAGCATGCGCATTCTTGTCGCCACCGACATCGCCGCGCGCG
>DDFA01000066.1:0-40104 GCA_002336975.1 Phyllobacteriaceae bacterium UBA1940 | reverse complement strand
TCGGCCGCACCGGCCGCAACGGCGCCGACGGCATCGCCATCACGCTGTGCGATCCGTCGGAAGGCGTAAAACTGCGCGCCGTCGAGAAAATCATGCGGGTCAAGCTGCCGGTCGTCGCCGACCATTCCGGCGCGCCGCCGCTGGAGGCGGAAAAGCGCGCGGCGCAGTCCGCCGGAGACCGCAACGAGCCGGGGCGCGCCGCCAACGGCAATCGCGGCGGNNCAACGCGCAGCAGCGTCCCGCCGGCAATCGCGACTGGGTCGGTCGGGGCGGCCCGGGCAAGAAGGCAGACGTGGTCGCAAAGCCCGCGGCCAATGCCGCCGCCGACGGCGACAAGGCGGCCGGCAAGCCGAAGCGGCGCTTCCGTCCGAAGCGCAATTTCGGCAACCGCGGCGCAAAGCGGGCGGCGTGAGCCAACAGGCCGACAGGCTGACCGCCTGTTGGTCCATTGATCGCCAGGTTTCGATCGGGTAGGGGCGGCGGGCAATCTCGCCGCCTCTTCTTTTGCGGGCCGATCTGGGGAGGACGCATGGCTGGCTTCGCATCGCTGATTTTCGCCTACACGCTGTCGCAGTTCTTCCGCTCCTTCCTGGCGGTGCTGACGCCGGCTTTGAGCGCCGAACTGGGCGCGACCAAGGCCGATCTGTCGCTGGCGTCGGGCGCTTGGTTCATCGCCTTCGCGGCGTCGCAGTTCGCCGTCGGCGTCGCGCTCGACCGGTTCGGGCCGCGCATCACGGCGGGCGCGCTTCTGGCGATCGGCGGCGGCGGCGGCGCGCTGTTGTTCGGCGTCGCGACCGCGCCGTGGATGCTGACCGTGGCGATGGCGATGATCGGCATCGGCTGCTCGCCGGTGCTGATGGCGTCGGTCTTCATCTTCTCGCATTCCTATGCGCCCGCGCGCCTGGCGGTGCTGATCTCCACCGTCATCGGCATCGGATCGCTCGGCAATGTCGTGGGCGCCGCGCCGCTGGCCGCGGCGGCGCAAGCGTTCGGCTGGCGCGGCGTGATGATCGCGCTTGCCGTCATCGGACTGGCGACGGCCGCGGCGATCCTGCTGTTCGTGCGCGACCCCAAGACCGAGGACCACGGACCGAGCACCGGCTTCGCCGGCTATTTCGAGCTGCTGAAGATCCGCCAGCTGTGGCCGATCATTCCGCTCACCGCGATCAATTACGCGCCGGCCGCCGGCATTCGCGGCTTGTGGGCCGGTCCCTATCTCGGCGACGTCTACCAGGCCAGCGTGCTCGACATCGGCAATGTCACGCTGGCGATGGCGCTGGCGATGGTGGCCGGCAATTTCATCTACGGACCGCTCGACCAGTTGTTCGGCACCCGCAAATGGGTCGCGTTTGCCGGCAACAGCCTGTCGGTCGTGGCGCTGACATTTCTGGCGCTGCATGTCGGGCAGGGCATGTTCGGCGACGCCGTGCTGCTCGCGATGATCGGCGTCTGCGGGGCCAGCTATGGCCTGCTGATGGCGCACGCCAGCGCGTTCGTGCCGCCGCACCTGACCGGGCGAGGCGTGACGCTGATGAATTTCTTCTCGGTCGGCGGCGTCGGGCTGTTCCAGTTCGTCACCGGCGCACTGGTGACGCACGTCGCCGAACCCGCAAACCCGTCGGCGGCCTACGAGACCCTGTTCTGGTTCTACGCGGCAATCGTCGCGGTTGCGCTGGTCATCTTCCTGTTTGCCCGGGACGCGCCGCCCAAGCGCTGAAACTGAATCAGTTTCCGACGCCAACGCCTTTCAGCCATTGGAGAATTTCGGCCGCCAGCGGGTCGGTGTTCTGCGGCGAATAGGCATCGCCTGCATTGACATGGCTGGACGGATCGCCGGACTTGTCGACCGTCAGCAATTGGTGCGGCGCGCCCCAGCGGGCGGCGATGGCGCGGGTTGCGGCGGGATCGACCACCTTGTCCTGGTCGCTGATCACAAACAGCGCCGGCACGGTCATCGCCTCGACATCGACCGCTTGCGCGGCCTTGACCGAGGCCGCCATCGGCAGCGTCGCGGTCATCGGGTAGCGCGTCGTCCACAGCCGTTTCACCAGGTCGTTGGGCGGGTCGAAGCTGCGCTCCTTGCCGCCGACCAGTTCGGCGATCTGCTTGCCCCAGGGGCCGGCCAGCAGCGATGCGCCGGCGGCCTGGACGCGGAAATTCGGCGACAGGAAGATGGCGGCCGCGACATCTTTCGACACCGCCTTGTCGGCAAGCAGCAGCGTCGCCAGCGTGCCGCCGGTCGACGTCGCCATGACGACGACCCGGTCGCCGATGGTCCGGCCGATGGCGAGAGCTTCGGCGACGTCGTTGACCCAGTCGTTCAAGCTTGCCGTCGCCATCGCCGCGCCGTCCTGCCCGTGGCCGGTCAGCCGGGTGAAGAAGATGTTTGCGCCGAGCGCCGCGGCGACCTTGTCGGGCAGGGGCCGCAGTTCGCCCTTGGAGGCGGAAAAGCCGTGCACATAGACAAGCGCCAGCGGCGTCTTTGCCTTGGTCGCGGGGTCGGCCCAGACGATTTCCTTGGCGAGTTCCGGGCGCAGGTCGGGAATGTTCGCCTCGCGCGCCGCCAGATAGGCGTCGACGTCATTGCCGATCGAAGCCGGGTCGAAGGTCACCGTCGTATCGGCGGCAACGCGCGGCCCGGCCAGGTAGAGCGCCACCGCGCCAAGCGCGATCGCCGCCAGGGCAATCAGGAATTTTCGGACCATCGCTGCACTCCCCAGACATCGCGCAGATTGTTATCGCGGCGGGCTCGGGACGGCAATTCGGGCAATGGGTTTGCGCGAACGGACAGGCGGGGCATGCCGATCCGCAAACCGATCCTACATTTCGGCTGGTTCTTGAAAAAATCTCCCTTGCCGCGTCGTGGCCCAGTTCGTAGACGGAAAGGCTTCTAGATCGCGGCAAAGGCGGTTACCCTTGCCCGTCATTCGCAGGACAGCCTCATGTTTCACTCGGTCATCGACGCCATCGGCAATACGCCGCTCATCCGCCTTCGCCGCGCGTCGGAGGAGACGGGCTGCGAAATTCTCGGCAAGGCGGAGTTCATGAACCCCGGCCAGTCGGTGAAGGACCGCGCCGGCCTGTTCATTATCCGCGAAGCGGAGAAGCGCGGCCTGCTCAGGCCCGGCGGCGTCATCGTCGAGGGCACCGCCGGCAATACCGGCATTGGCCTCACCGTCGTCGCCAAGGCGCTCGGTTACCGCACCGTAATCATTATCCCAGAGACGCAGAGCCAGGAGAAGAAGGACGCGCTGCGGCTGCTCGGCGCCGAACTGATCGAAGTGCCGGCCGCGCCCTACAAGAACCCGAACAACTACGTCAAGGTGTCGGGCCGACTGGCGGCGCAACTGGCAAAGAGCGAGGCCAATGGCGCGATCTGGGCCAACCAGTTCGACAATGTCGCCAATCGCGACGGCCACATCGCCACCACGGCGCAGGAAATCTGGACCCAGACGCAGGGCAAGGTCGACGGTTTCGTCTCGGCGGTCGGCACCGGCGGCACGCTGGCCGGCATTGCGTTCGGATTGAAGGACAGGAACAAGGCGATCAAGATCGGCCTTGCCGACCCGATGGGCGCCGCGCTCTATTCGTTCTACACCGAGGGCGTGTTGAAGTCGGAGGGCAGTTCGATCACCGAAGGCATCGGCCAGGGCCGCATCACCGCCAATCTCGACGGCTTTGCGCCGGACGCAGCGTTCCAGATTCCCGACGCGGAGGCGCTGCCGATCATTTTCGACCTGATCCAGGAGGAGGGGCTGTGCGTCGGCGGCTCGACCGGCGTCAACATCGCCGGCGCGATCCGGCTGGCGAAGCAGCTCGGCCCCGGGCACACCATCGTCACGGTGCTCGCCGACTACGGCACCCGCTACCAGTCAAAGCTGTTCAACCCGGAATTCCTGCGCGCCAGGGACCTGCCGGCGCCGCAATGGATGGAGCAGACCCCGTCGATCGACGTGCCGTTCGAGGACGCCGCCTGATGGCCACCCAGGCGCTGTTTCGCGACGACGCCTATCTGGCGACTGCCGATGCGACGGTGGTCGCGATCACCGACGCCGGCGCCATCGTGCTCGACCGGACGATCTTTTACGCCACGTCGGGCGGCCAGCCTGGCGACACCGGGCGGATCGTGCGGGCCAATGGCGATGAGATCGCCATCGCCGCCACGGTGACGGGCGAGACCAAGGACGACATCCTGCATCTGCCGGCGCCCGGACAGGCCGTGCCCGCGGTCGGCGAAAAGGTAACGCTTTCAATCGACTGGGAGCGGCGGTTGAAACTGATGCGGATGCACACCGCCTGCCATCTATTGTCGGTTGTCTGCCCGTTTCCGATCACCGGGGCGTCGGTGTCGGAAGACGACAGCCGCGTCGATTTGGACATTCCCGACCCGAAATACACCAAGGAGTTCGTCACCGAACGGATCATGGAACTGGTGCTGGCGGATTATCCGGTGTTCATCAGCTGGATCACCGACGACGAATTCGCCGCCAATCCTGGGCTGGTGAAGTCGAAGAATGTCCGTCCGCCGGTTGGTCTTGGCCGCATCCGGCTGGTCAATATCGGCGACAGCGGGTCGATCGACAGCCAGCCCTGCGGCGGCACCCATGTGGCGCGCACGCTGGACGTCGGCGAGATCCACATCGGCAAGATCGACAAGAAGGGCCGCGAGAACCGGCGGTTCAGGATCAGGTTCGGCCCGGCGCCGGTGGTTTGACCGCCGCCGCTACGACGTCTGCTGCTCTTTCTTCTTGCTCTCGCAGTCACGTCCGCCATTGTCGGGCGGCGGCGGCGGGCTGGTCTGGGCGATGGCCGCGCCGGCCATCATCAGCAGCAAGGCAAAGGCAACAATCCGTCGCATCGGTGCTCTCCTCGTTCGGCTCGATCATATCGCGGCGCCGAGCCATCGATAATCGACCCTGCGGCGATGACGGCGCTTGCCCATGCCGGCAGCGTGACTATGTTGGCCGGCGGAGGCGGTCATGGCGTCAGACATTGCGGGATTTACGGTTTCGGCCGACTGGCTTGAAGAACATCTCAACGATCCCGGCATGACGGTGATCGATGCGTCCTGGTATCTGCCGGCGCAGGGGCGCGATGCGCGGGCCGAATACGACGCCGGCCACATTCCGCGCGCGGTGTTTTTCGATCACGACCAGGTGGTCGATCCGGCGTCGCGCATGCCGCACGCGCTGCCGTCGCCGGAACTGTTTGCGACCTATGCCGGCGCGATGGGCATCGCTCGCGACGACACGATCGTCGTCTATGACGGTCCCGGCCTGTTTTCGGCGCCGCGCGCCTGGTGGATGTTTCGCGTCATGGGGGCCGGCAAGGTCTATGTGCTCGAGGGCGGCATCGACGGCTGGAAGCGCGAGGGGCGCTTCGTCACCGCCAGGCCGACCAAGGTCGCGCCGTCCTTTTTCGAGGCGGCGTTCGACAGAAGACGCGTCGCCGGTCTCGCCGACATGCGCGCCATCGTCGCCGACGGCTCGCGCCAGATCGCCGATGCAAGGCCGCCGGGCCGTTTTGAGGGAACCGACCCCGAGCCGCGCGCCGGGGTGCGGGGCGGCCACATGCCGGGCGCGCTGAACGTTCCGGCGTCGGCGCTCGGGCGCGACGGAAAACTGCTGCCGGCCGAGGAACTGCGCAAGCTGATCGAGGATGCCGGGATCGACCTGTCGAAGCCGGTCGTCACCTCCTGCGGCTCAGGCGTCACGGCGGCGGTGATCACGCTGGCGCTGGAAACGCTCGGACACGCCGACAACAAGCTCTATGACGGTTCGTGGACCGAGTGGGGCTCGACCCCGGACACGCCGGTCGTCACCGGCCCATCGAAATCCTGACCAGACAGGCAAGGCGCATGACAGACCCGATCGACGTCACGGTGACGTTCCTGCAGATGGACGCGCCGCCCGGCCACTATCCGCCGCTGCCCTACAACCGCAACATCGCGCTGCTGCGGGTCAGGGATATGCCGGTCCACTACTACCGCTACCTGATGGACCGCATCGGCCGCAAATGGCACTGGGTCAACGCACTGCGCCAAAGCGACGAGGCGCAGGCGGCAAGGCTGGCCGAGCCGGAGCGCAACATTGACGTGCTCTATCTCGACGGCGTGCCGGCCGGGCTGTTCGAGATCGCGCCGCATGAGGAGGGCACGGTCGAACTGGTCTATTTCGGACTGACCGAGCGGGCGACGGGGCAGGGCATCGGCAAGTGGTTCTTGGGGGCGGCGCTTCATGCGGCGTGGGACCGCAAGCCCACAGCTGTGCGGGTTCAGACCTGCACGCTCGACCATCCCGCCGCCTTGCCGCTCTACCAGCGCATGGGGTTTGAGCCGGTCGGCCAGGTGCGCGAGACGGTCTATCCGATGACGCTCGCCGAACGCGCCGAGGTCCTGGTGCGCGGGTAGAAGGTGGGCTGAACGATCCGTTCATCGCCGCTTCAGGCTGGATGCTGCAATGTCGGTCCAACGATGGCGGTGTGCGCCGTTCAGGAGACCCAAAATGCAGTTGCAGAAATTCCTCGTCACGGCCGCCGTCGCGCTTTCCGTCCTTGCCGGCGTCGCACCTGCCTATTCGCAGGCCACGACGCCCAGCGCCGCCCAGATCGAACGCAAGCTCGACGCCGAGCCGCAGCGCCGTCTGGCGCCGGAACGGCGGGTCACGCGCGACCAGTTGCGCCGCCGCCCGGAAATCCGACGCATGGCGCCGTCGATCGACATCCAGTCGATCAATTTCGAGTTCGCTTCTGCGGAAATCCATCCGTCGCAATACGGCAAGGTCGAAAACATCGCCATCGCGATGGAGCGCATCCTGCGCCGCAAGCGCGGGGCGGTGTTCCTGATCGAGGGGCACACCGACGCGGTCGGTTCGTTCTCCTCCAACCAGGCGCTGTCCGAGCGCCGCGCCAATTCGCTGCGCCGGGTGCTGGTGCAGGAATTCGGCATTCCCCGCCGGGCGCTTGATACGGTGGGCTATGGCGAGGAATTCCTGCTGGTGCCGACCCAGAACGAGGACTGGCGCAACCGCCGCGTCACGCTGCGCAATGTCACCGAAGTGATCCGGCCGTATTGAGGCGCGGGAAACGGGTGGAGGGCAGGCGCGCAAACTGGCCTGTTTCCCGAATTGGTCCGCAATTCGGGAAACCGCCATGTTGAAGCTACGCTATCTCGCCATGCCGACGTCCGACGTCCGCGCCATCCAGTCGGGCGCGCCCGACGCCTACGGGCGGTCCGCGGAAACCAGAATCAGCGATGGCGGCAGTCTGCCGTGCCGCCACTGCCTGAAGCTGATCGCTGCGGGCGAGCCCTATCTGGTTCTGGCCTACCGACCGTTCTCGTCGCTGCAGCCTTATGCCGAAACCGGCCCGATCTTTCTTCATGCCGCGCCATGCGACATCGCGGCGACTGGGCGGGCGCCCGACATGCTCACCGCCCCGGACTATATCGTGCGTGGCTACGGGGCCGACGAGCGGATCGTCTACGGAACCGGCGGCGTCGTTGCGACGCACGACATTGAAAGCCGAAGTCTCGAATTGCTCGCCCGGGACGACGTTGCCTTTGTGCATGTCCGTTCCGCCCGGAACAACTGCTTCCAGTGCCGGATCGAAAGCGCCTGAAAAAAAAGCGGCCCGCAGTCAGACTGCGGGCCGAGGCTCGGAGGAACTTTTGGCTCGTCGGCGTCAGGCGGCGAGCACCGCCTTGGGCTCGACCATTTCGTAGCCGAGCGCCTCGGCGACCGCACGGTTGGTGATGCGGCCGCGATGCACGTTGAGGCCGTTGCGCAAATGATGATCGTCGGTCAGCGCCTTCAGCCCCTTGTCGGCAAGCTGCAGGCCATAATGCAGGGTAGCGTTGTTCAGCGCATGCGCCGAGGTCACCGGCACGGCGCCGGGCATGTTGGCGACGCAATAATGGATGATGCCGTCAACCACATAGGTCGGGTCGGCATGGGTGGTGGCGCGCGATGTTTCGAAGCAGCCGCCCTGGTCAATGGCGACGTCGACCATGACCGCGCCTGCCTTCATGCCCGACAGCATTTCGCGGCTGACAAGCTTTGGCGCCGCCGCGCCCGGGATCAGCACCGCGCCGATAATCGCGTCGGCGGAAAAACACTCTTCCTCGATCGCCTCGACGGTCGAATAGCGGGTATGGACGCGGCCGTTAAAAATGTCGTCGAGCTGGCGCAGGCGAGGGATCGAACGGTCGATGATGGTGACGTCGGCGCCAAGGCCGACCGCCATCTTCGCCGCCTGCAGCCCGACGACGCCGCCGCCGAGCACCGCCACCTTGCCGGGCAGCACGCCCGGCACGCCGCCGAGCAGCACACCGCGACCGCCATTGGCCTTTTGCAGCGCTGTCGCGCCCGCCTGGATGGCGAGGCGACCGGCGACTTCCGACATCGGCGCCAGCAGCGGCAGGCCGCCGCGGTCGTCGGTCACTGTCTCATATGCCACGGCGGTGACGCCGGACGCCAGCAGGCCCCTGGTCTGCTCCGGATCGGGCGCAAGGTGGAGATAGGTGTAGAGAATCTGGCCTTCGCGCAACTGGGCCCATTCGCCCGGCTGCGGCTCCTTCACCTTGACGATCATGTCGGAGCGTTCGAATACTTCCGCCGCGGTTTTGGCGATCTTTGCGCCGGCGGCTCGGTAGGCGTTGTCGTCGGCGCCGATACCCGCGCCCGCGCCGGTCTCGACCAGCACGTCATGCCCGTGGGCGACATATTCCCGGACCGATCCGGGCGTCAGGCCGACGCGATATTCGTGGTTCTTGATTTCTTTCGGACAGCCGACGCGCATCCATCTCTCCCTTTGACGGGCCTCGGCCCGTGTTCCTCTTGAAACAGTGAACCACAAAGCGGCTCGCAGGTCCTTGCGAAGGTGGTTGCGGTGTGGCTCCTCCATCGAATATTATTGCGCAAATTCATCGGCACTTCGCAGGAATATCGAAGAATGGACCTGGATCGCATCGATCTCCTGCTTTTGCGGACATTGCAGGTGGAGGGGCGAATCTCCAACGCCGCGCTGTCGGAACGGGTCGGCCTGTCGCAGTCGGCCTGTTCGCGCCGGCTCGACGCGCTGGAGAAGGGCGGGGCGATCCGCGGCTATCACGCGCGCCTGTCCAACGCGGCTCTCGGACACAGCCTGACCGCGATCGTGCACATTTCGCTGTCCGGCCAGTTCGAGAAATCGCTGGCCGATTTCGAGGCGGCGGTAAAACGCTGCCCCAACATCCTGTCCTGCCACCTGATGTCGGGCGAATATGACTATGTGCTGCGCATCGCCGCCAGGGACCTGGCCGACTACGAGCGCATCCACAAGCAATGGCTGACGGCGCTGCCGCACGTCACAAAGATCAATTCAAGTTTTGCGCTGCGTGAGATCGTCGACCGGATTGCGCTTGGCCTCGACGCCGGCGACGCCTGATCCGGTTGTAACGAAAATAGTCCATCTGTGATTGGACGACGCGAAGATTAGGGGGCATTTGGCCGGCATGAAGCAAACCGTCGCAGCTACGATCACTGTTCTTGCGCTGTCGTGCGCGACGGCGATGGCGCAGGCGTTGCCGACCGTCGACGCGGTGATCGATAACGAGACCATTCCGGTTCGGGCCGATTGCGCGTCCCGCAGCTTCGGCGACGGCTTCTTGTCCCGCATCGACGTCGACGATCGTCATGGCGACGACATCGTTCTGAACTTTTCGCAGGTCGATTGCGACGGGTCGAAGACGCGTTACTGTTCCGACGAAGGCTGCGCGGTCGTGATCTATCTGCAAGACGACGGCGGGCGTTTCGAATATCTCGGCAAGTTCCCGGCCTTTAGCGTCACCTTCGACCGACCGGGTGCGATGTGGCCGTCATTCACGGTGTCGGCCGGCGGACCAGAATGCCGCAAGGGCGCGTTTCAATCGTGCCTGAAACGCTACGAAATCCGCCACGGCGTGCTTTGGCTGAAGCAGAGCGGCTGACGCTCAGGGCGATCGACGGCCACGGTTGCGAACCCCTGGCGCGGCGGCCATTTCGGGCGTGGGCTGCGCCGCGCCGCCCTTGAAAATGATTTCGCGGTGCGGGTAGGGCAGGCCGATCCCGTTGGCCTTGAACGCGTCCCACAGCGCCAGAAACACTTTCCCGCGGACATTGGTCAGGCCCTGCTGCGGGTCGTGAATCCAGAACCGCAACACAAAGTCGAGCGAACTGTCGCCGAAGCCGGTCAGCCAGCACACGGGCCTTCGATCCGCCTCCACTCTCGGCACGGTGATCGCCGCCTCGATGGCGATGCGGCTCACCTCGTGCGGATCGCTGTCGTAGGAAACGCCAAAATTGACGTCGAGGCGCACCAGTTCGTCGGAGAACGACCAGTTGATGACCCGCTGTGTGATAAAGTCCTCGTTGGGGATGAGGAACTCGCGGCCGTCGCGGGTCACCACCGAGACAAAACGGGCGCGTAGCTCGCGGATCCAGCCAAAAGTCTGGTCGAGCGAGATCGTGTCGCCGGGTTTGATCGACTTGTCGAGCAGGATAATGATGCCGGAGACAAAGTTCGACACCACTTTTTGCAGGCCGAAGGCGAGCCCGACGCCGACGGCGCCGGAGAAGACGGTGAAGGCGGTCAGGTCGACTCCGACGCTGGTCAGGGCGGCGACGCCGGCGATCAGCACCAGGCCGATCTTGGCGACCTTGCCGAACAGCACCCGCAGCGACGGCGTCAGTTCGTCCATGGCCCTGACGCGTTCGTCGACATAATTGCCGACGACGATCGCGAGCCACAGCGCGCCGATCAGCAGCAGCGCCGCCTTGAGCACAGTCAAGGCCGACAGTCGCAGCGTTCCGACCGGCAGCGCGACACGGTCGAGCAGGCCGGCGACCTGGCCGTCGACCCCCAGGATGACAGCGGCGGCGTAAGTCCAGGCGAGGACCGCGATGGTGCGCGCCGCCAGCCGGCTGCGGATAATGCGCGACAGCACCGACACCGCCAGCCAGACCGACGACAGGGAGAGGGCGATGGAGATCAGCCGGCTTCGACTTGGCCATGTCAGTTCGCGCAGGACCATCAGCGCAACGAACAGCAGCGCACAGAACAAGATCCAGTCGGTGCGGCGCAGCAGCGCCACCACCATGCGCAGCAGGCCGGGGTGTCCCTTGATCTGCCTGGCGCGTTCCTCGAGCCTGGGTTCGATGCGCCGTCCGATCAGCTTGGCGGCGACGAACATCGCGGCGATGGCTGCGAGTTGATACCACAGCCAAGGGCCGGCGCTGGTGGCCAGCACGCTTTGCAGCCAGTTCAGCGCCGGCTGCGACAGTTGGTCGAGCGTGGTTTCGTTCAACGGTACGCCTTTCGGCCGGATTTGGATCGCGACGTGTCGAACGGTCTTTCCGGCAAATTGCCTTGTCAAGGCGAAACGTCATCGCCACGTCATGTCATTGTGCTGGACAGGAGCGGCTTTTGGCGCGACGCTTATCGGTCAAAGCATTGTCCAGGAGGTTCCAATGTCGGCCCATTTTCTGTCCAGGCGCGCGTTCCTTGCATCGGGAACCGCCGCCGGCGCATTCATCTTGCTGCATCCGTTTTCCGCCAATGCGCAGGCCAACCAGGCCCATCTGCGCATCATGGAGACCACTGACATCCATGTGAACGTGCTGCCCTACGACTACTACGCCGACAAGCCGAACGACACGATGGGGCTGGCCCGCACCGCCTCGCTGATCGACGCGGTGCGCAAGGAGGCGACCAATGCGATGCTGGTCGACAATGGCGATTTCCTGCAGGGCAATCCGATGGGCGACTACATCGCCTATGAGCGCGGCATGAAGGACGGCGACTACCATCCGGTAATCAAGGGCATGAACGTGCTCGGCTACGCCGCCTCGACGCTGGGCAATCACGAATTCAATTACGGACTGTCCTTCATGGACAAGGTGCTGGCCGGCGCGACCTTCCCGTTCGTGTGCGCCAACCTGATCCGCGGCACGGCGCTGGCCGCCAATCCGCGCGACGACAAGCTCTACCTTCGCCCCTATGTCATCCTCGACCAGTCGATCAAGGACGGCGCGGGGACGGAACACCCGATCAAGATCGGCGTCATCGGCTTCGTGCCGCCTCAAATCATGATCTGGGATTCCAAGAACCTCGACGGCAATGTGGCGGTGCGCGACATCGTCGAGGCGGCCAGGGCCTGGGTTCCGCAGATCAAGGAAGAGGGCGCCGACATCGTCATCGCGCTGTCGCATTCGGGCATCGATGTCGCCACGGGCGACATGATGGAAAACGCCTCGTTCCATGTCGCCGGCGTCGAGGGCATCGACGCCGTGTTCACCGGCCACCAGCATCTCGTCTTCCCCGGCAAGAAGGATTTTCAGGGGCTGGAGGGCGTCGACACGGCAAAGGGCACGCTGCAGGGCAAGCCCGCCGTCCAGGCCGGCTTCTGGGGCTCGCATATGGGACTGATCGACCTGCTGCTGGAGCGCGACGGTTCGAAATGGCGGATCGTGTCGGCGACGTCGGAGGCGCGACCGATTTTTGAACGGGTCGACAACAAGAACAAGGCGCTTGTCGGCGACGTCGCCGCGGTGGCCGACGCCGTCAAGCAGGACCACGAGGCGACATTGGCCTATGTGCGCCGCCCGGTCGGCAAGACCTCGGCGCCGCTCTATTCCTATTTCGCGCTGGTCGCCGACGACCCGTCGGTGCAGATCGTCAGCCAGGCGCAGACCTGGTACGTCAAGGACATGCTGAAAAGCACGCAGTGGAAGGACCTGCCGGTGCTGTCGGCGGCGGCGCCGTTCAAGTCGGGCGGGCGCGGCGGGCCCGATTACTATACCGACGTTCCCGCCGGCAATGTCGCGATCAAGAACGTCGCCGACCTCTACCTCTACCCGAACACGGTGCGGGCGGTCGAAATCACCGGCGCGCAGGTCCGGGAATGGCTGGAAATGTCGGCCGGTATTTTTAACGCGATCGAGCCGGGCAAGGCCGACCAGCCGCTGATCAATCCGGATTTCCCCGCCTATAATTTCGACGTCATCGACGGCGTCACCTACAAGATCGACCTGTCACAGCCGCCGAAATACGATCCCAAGGGCGCGGTCCTGAATGCGGGCTCGAACCGCATCAAGGACCTGATGTTCGACGGCAAGCCGATCGACCCGGCGCAAAAATTCGTCGTCGCCACCAATAATTACCGCGCCGGCGGCGGCGGCAATTTCCCCGAGATCAACGCATCGAAGGTGATCTTCGAGGCGCCGGACACCAATCGCGACGTGATCGTGCGCTACATCATGAACCAGGGCACGATCAATCCGTCGGCCGACGGCAACTGGTCGTTTGCGCCGATGCCGGGTACCAGCGTCAGGTTCGACACGGGTCCGAAGGCGGCCGCCTTTGTCGGCGACGTCAAGAGCGTCAAGATCGAGGCGGCGGGCGAAGGCGAGGGCGGATATGGCCGCTACCGCATAACGCTTTGACAGGTTTTTGCGGCGCAGGCGTGCGCCGCGTTCGGCAACACCTTGCAATCTCTGTGTGCACTGCACAAACTAACAGTGCACACAGAGGGCAACGGTGATGACCGAACAGGTTCCCCATATTGTGGTCGTCGGCGCGGGTTTCGGTGGACTGGAATTCACCCGCAAGGCCGCGCGTCTGCCGGTGCGCATCACCCTGATCGACCAGCGCAACCATCACCTGTTCCAGCCGCTGCTCTACCAGGTCGCGACGACGTCGCTCGCCACGTCGGAAATCGCCTGGCCGATCCGGCATCTGGTCAAACGCTTCGCCAATGTGGAGACGCTGCTGGCAACGGTCGCAGGTGTCGACAAGGACGCGCGCAAGGTGCTGCTCGAAGACGGGACGCGCATCGGCTACGACACGCTGGTGATCGCCACCGGAGCGCGTCACGCCTATTTCGGCCATGACGAATGGGAGCCGTTCGCGCCCGGCCTGAAGACGATCGAGGATGCAACCGCGATCCGCCGCCGGCTATTGCTCGCCTTCGAGCGCGCCGAGCGCGAGACCGATCCGGCGATGCGCGCCGCGTTGATGACGTTCGTCATCATCGGCGGCGGCCCGACCGGCGTCGAACTGGCCGGCACGATCGCCGAACTCGCCCGGATCACGCTGAAAGGCGAATTCCGCGCCATCGACCCGGCAAAGGCCCGCGTCGTTCTGATCGAAGCCGGACCGCGCCTGCTCGGCGGTTTTGCCGAGGATATGTCGGCCTATGCGTTGCAGGCGCTCAACAGGCTCGGCGTCGAGGTCAGGCTTGGCGCGCCGGTCACCGACTGCAAAGGGGACGGAGTCGTTGTCGACGGCAAGCCGCTCGCGACCACCACGATCATCTGGGCCGCTGGCGTCGCGGCCTCGCCCGCCGCGGGTTGGCTGGACGCCGAGGCCGACCGGGCCGGGCGGGTCAGGGTCGAGGCCGATCTGAGCCTGCCAGGCCATCCGGAGATTTTTGTCATCGGCGACACTGCGGCCATGAAGCGCTCCGACGGCAGGCCGGCGCCGGGCATTGCGCCCGCCGCCAAACAGGCGGGCAAGTTTGTCGCCGAAAATCTCAAGGCGCGGCTTGCCGGCGACAGCGGTCCGAAGGTTTTCGATTACCGTCACGAGGGCGATCTCGCGACCATCGGCAAGCGGGCGGCGGTGTTCGACCGTGGCCGAATCCGCCTCAAGGGCCGGGCCGCCTGGTGGCTGTGGGGCGTCGCCCACATCTTTTTCCTGATCGGCCTGCGCTACCGGCTGGCGGTGGCGCTGTCATGGCTGTGGATCTATTTCACCGGCCAGCGCAGCGCGCGCCTGATCACGCAAGGGAGGGAAAGCGAGGCCGCGGGACGCGCCGGCGTCGTCCGGCAGGACAGATCGGCCGGAAGCCGTCAGGCTTTGTAGATCACCTGCCGCACGTCGATATATTCGGCCCGGAAACCCGCCTCGCAATAATAGAGGTAGAATTCCCAAAGCTTCTTGAACCGCTCGTCAAAGCCGAGCGGCACGATCTTGTCCCATGACGCCCAGAAACGGCCGCGCCATTCGGCGAGCGTGCGGGCATAGTCCTGCGGGAACACCCGCTCCTTGAGGAAGGACAGGCCGTGCGCCGCACCCATGGTCTGGAGAATGCCGGGCGTCGGCAGCATGCCGCCAGGAAACACGTATCGCTGGATAAAGTCGGGACGCTTGCGATAGGCGTCGAATCCGTCTTCCTTGATCGTGATGATCTGCAGTCCGGCGGTTCCGCCGGGCTTGAGGCATTGTTTGACCTTGGAGAAGAAGGCCGGCCAGTGTTTTTCGCCGACCGCCTCGAACATTTCGATCGAGGCGACGCGGTCGTAGAGCCCGGTTTCGTCGCGATAGTCCTGGAACTTCAGTTCGACCTTGTCGGCCAGGCCCGCTTTGGCGATGCGTTCGCGCGCATAGGCGAGCTGTTCGCGGCTGATCGTCAGCCCGGTGACCCTGCAGCCGATCTCGCGCGCCGCAAATTCGGCAAAGCCGCCCCAGCCACAGCCGATCTCGAGCACGTGGTCGCCTGGCCCGATGCCGGTGTCGCGCGCCAGCGCCCGGTATTTTGCCGCCTGCGCCGACTCCAGATCGTTGGCGCCGGTCTGATAGAGCGCTGACGAATAGGTCATGCTGGGATCGAGCCACTGCTTGTAGAATTCGTTGCCGAGGTCGTAGTGGGCCGAGATATTGCGCTTCGATCCGGCCTTGGTGTTGTCGTTGAACCAGTGGCGGATGCGCTGGATGGTCATCACCAGCCAGTTTGCTCCGCCGGCCAGCTTTTCGCCGGCGTCGCGGTTGATCACGAACAGTTCGAGGAATGTCGTGACGTCGGGGCTTTCCCAGTCGCCGTCCATATAGGATTCGGCGACGCCGATCGTGCCGCTGGCGAAGGCCCGGCCGGGCAGGTTCCAGTTGTTGAGGACCAGCATCGCGTCGGGACCGGGGCCGTTATCGCCCATCCGCGCGGTTCGTCCGTCGGGCAGTCGCACGGTCAATGAGCCGTGCGGCAGCGACATGGCCGCCTGAAGCACGAATTTCGCCTTCGCCGGCATGCCGGCGGTGAACTGGGCGAAATTGGCCGGCGTCAGGACCTGAACCGCCGTGACGCCTTTGGTTTCGTGTGCGTGTTCGACTGCCGCCATCGCATTGCCCTGAAACTTGAAAACATATTGTTCCATGGCGGAAACGAATTTCAAGTGGTTCGACGCCGCGACTCGCCCTCTTGCCGTCGGTCCGACGAAAAAAGCGCCGGTTTGAGGCCGGCGCTCCTTGGGTTAGATGTGGTCGCGGGCGTCAGGTGGCGCGGCGCACCAGGCTGATCAGGAACAGCAGGACGATCGCGCCGAGCGTCGCCCAGATGATCTGCGCGAGAATGCCGCCGTCGATCCAAAGTCCAAGCCTTGGGAAAATAAGCCCCGCCAGGAACGCGCCGACAATGCCGACGACAATGTTGCCGATCAGACCGAAGCCGTACCCTTTGTAGATGACGCCAGCGAGCCAACCGGCAATTGCGCCGATGATGAGATAGATGACCAGAGCTTCAATTCCCATGTCTTGTGTCTCCCTTTGCAGTGCGAGCCAATCAGACAATCTTGCGAGAGTCGAGTGGCGTGTAGTCGACGTTGCCAAAATGCCGTTGAGCGCAACGGTATGGCGCACAACGGATGAACGTGCCAAGAGTTCCGCATGCGCTTTGCTGTGGTTTTCGCCGTCACGTTGTGTTGGGCCCCGTCGGCGTTTGCGCTGTCCCTTGGCCAATACAAGGACGACCTGTTCGCCTATCCCGCAACGCTTTCGCAGGCTGACGGCGGCGCGTTTCGGACGGTCGACTACAATGAGTTGCGCGACATCAACCAGCGCGACGAAATCCCCGAGCGCCGGGTCAAGGGCCAGTATGTGACGCTCGCTGTGCGCAGCGCGCAAAAGGACCTTGTCGCCGCCACCGCCGCCGGGCCGGTGCGCCATGTCGCGGTGGGCGCGACGTCGGGCGCGACGGCGATAACCCTCTACATTCACGGGCAGGGGGGTAGCCGGCGCCAGGGCGTCGACGATTTCACCTTCGGCGGCAATTTCAATCGCATCAAGATGCTGATGTGGAAAGGCGGCGGGCTCTATCTAACGCCGGATTTCAGCGAATTCGGCCCTAAGGGCGTCAAGGAAGTCGCCGCGCTGATCGACTATTATTCGGCGCGCTCACCGGGTGCGCCGGTGTTCGTCGCCTGCGGTTCGATGGGCGGTGCGATCTGCTGGGGCCTGGCGCAGGACGCCGCCGTCGCACCAAAACTCTCCGGCCTGCTGCTGCTCGGCTCGTTTCCATCGAACGAATTTGCCGCCAGCCTCGCAGCCAAGCGCAAGGCGCCGCTGTTCCTCGGCCAGGGCAGCAAAGACAAGGTATTTGCGGTGGAAACGGTCGAGGCACTCTACAAAAATCTCAGCGCGGCAAAATACCCGGTGCGCATGGTGCGGTTCGAGACCGGCACGCACGGCACCCCGATCCGCATGATCGACTGGCGCGAAACGCTGAACTGGATGCTTGCCCGATGAACTTTGTCGACCCGACTCGCGAGGCGTTTGGCGCCTTCCGCAATCTGCCCGACGACGGGCCGGTCAATATGCTGAACCTGATCCGGCTGCGCGAGCGGGCAGCCTATGAGGACGGGCGCGCGGCGACGGGACGCGAGGCCTATGGAACCTACGGTCGCGAGAGCGGCCCGGTGTTCAGGCGGCTTGGCGGCAGGATCGTGTGGAGCGGCGCGTTTTCGCTGATGCTGATCGGGCCGGCCGACGAGGCGTGGGACATCTGCTTCATCGCCGAATATCCCTCGGCGGCGGCGTTCATCGACATGGTCAAGGACGCGGACTATCGCCGGGCGGTGGTCCACCGCACCGCAGCGGTCGCCGATTCGAGGCTGATCCGGCTGTCGCCGAAGCCGGTTGGCGGCGCATTCGGGCAATGACCGGCCGGTCGCCTCACGGCCCGGTGTCGTAGTCGAGCACATTCTGCATTTCGACCTTTCCGTCATAGGTCGGGTCGACATCGAACTTCACCAGCGCGAAGTCGCCGTGACGAAAGATCCACTTTCCCAGCGACGAGGCGTCGCCCAGCCCGCGCCATTGGGAATTTGACGTCAACGTCTGCGTCGTCGCGTCGAATTCGGCGTTGACCAGTTCCGAGACCGCGTTGAAGCCGATCACCTGCACCGAGCCCAGCTTCGTCTGTTCCTGATCCTCATAGCGCAAATCGAGTTCGGGCATGGCGAACTGCAGCGGCCTGACGATGCCGTCCTCGTCGTTTGCCAGATAATATGTGGTGCGCTCATTATAGGCGCCGCGATCGCAGATGAACCGTATGATCGTCGCTGTGTGCTCGGGCTGGTCGTCTGCGTCGTGGGGATAGCGGTATTTGATGACGTAGCTCTGCAGCTGGTCGTTGTCGGTCGCCGCGAGCGGGCAATCGGCTGAGCGTCCGCCGACAAACATGGCGCGCGCCTGCTCCACCTTGCCGTCCTGGGGCGGCAACTGCACCGAACCGCACGATTTCGGCAATGCGTCCTCGAATTTCTGGAGCGTCGGCTGGAACATGCCGCGTTCGATCGACAGGGGACGGAAATCGCTGGCCTGCAATTGCGGGTTGGCCAGCCGAAGCGTGTAGCAGCCCGAAAACAATTGCTCCTGCCCCGATGTCAGCTGCGAGCGGATCACGGCCGGCAGCGTGTAATAGGTGTTTCCCGCCGCGCCCTCGGTCAAAGGCAGTCCAACCGACACGTCAACCGTCTCGGTTGCCTGGAAACCCTTGGCGTAGGTGTCGAGATCGTTGGCCGGCGGCACGCTGAAATAGCTCCAGGCGCGGGCGTATTCCTTGCGGTTGATGGCGTTGTAGAGCGACTTGACCAGCGCCTGCGCCGACGACCTGTCGTCGAGATAGGGCGCCTGCTCCTGCGCCGCGGCCGGATATGCAGCGCAAAGCAGCGCGATTGAGACGGCTTGGGCCAACAAGTAGCGCATCAGATCCTCCCGATTGCCTCGGGAGAACCTTATCGCCGGATTGTTGTCAGCATCATGAAAGGTCCGGCCATGAAACGGCCTAGCGCAGCGCCATTTCACGGGCGATGCGCGGGAAATCGGCCGGCTTGACGCCGATGTCGGCGCGGTCGGCATTGCTCATCGCTTCGAGCAGGGCGAGGGCGGCGCGATAGCGCTGGATTTCGGTCGAGCGCGGCCGGGCGAAGAGATCGGTCAAAAAACCCATTGATGTGGTCTCCGGTTCGTCCTCCCGTTTCGTCATAACATAGGGATATGGCCGCAATGTTGCAGTGCAACAAAGCGAATGGCTGCCATGCGTCGGCCACGTAGCGGAAACCGGGCGGCGGTTCGCTAAAACTGGAACGGCTTGTGTAGAACGGCGTTAAGCTGACAGCGATAGAATGCCGCCAGTCATGTGCAGGGCAGCCTGACGCGGATGGACCAGGGATGGGCGCGTTTACAACAAACGATTTTGCAACCTTGCTTGATGAAGTCATCGCCGCTGGCGACGTGCGCGAGGTATCGGTTCGCCCGTCGATCCCGCGCGACCTCCTCAACGCGGCGCTGTCGGGCCCGACCATCAACGCCGCTGACGCGGCAGACTACATTTTTGCCGAGACGGCCGGGATTGCGCCGCTGCTCAAGCAGCAACCCATGCCGGCCAGACTGTCCGCCGACCCGGCCGAAATCGCCCGCGAACTCGGCTTGACCGGCAAGGAGACCGTCGCCGGGCTCGACCGGGTGCGCAGGGCGTTCGCCTTCGCCAACCATCCCGACCGGGTTGCGGAAGACTGCCGGCCCGTCGCGATCGTCAGGATGCAAATCGCCAACCGGCTGATCGATGACGCCAAGGCCAGGCGGGCGTAGCCGCCGGCCGTTTCCACGTTGACGACGGACCGCCTTCGTATAGCCTGATCGCAACGCCGTATCAGGGAGCCGCAGGCATGCAAACGGTCGAGGGAAAAGACGTCACGATTATTTTTGACGGCAAGCGTTGTATCCATTCAAGGCGCTGCGTCATGGGCGAGCCCTCGGTGTTTCGCGCCAATGTCGACGGCCCCTGGATTTTTCCCGACGAGGCGCCGGCGCAGGATCTGCTGCGCATCGCCTATGCCTGCCCGTCGGGCGCGATCCGCGTCATCCCCAGGACCGGCGAGCAGGAAAGCGCGCCGCCGGCCAACATTGCCGCGGTGCGCGAGAACGGGCCGCTGGCGTTTCACGCCGACCTGACGATCGCAGGCCATGACGGAACGATGACCCGGGCGACGCTGTGCCGCTGCGGCCTGTCGAAGAACAAGCCCTATTGCGACAATTCCCATATCGAGGGCGGGTTTGTCGCCACCGGCGAGCCGCCGTCGCGCGAGAGCGTGCTGGCGATCGCCGACCTGACCGGACCGGTGAAGGTGACGCCGACAGAAAACGGCCCGCTGATGGTCGAGGGCAAGATCGAGATCGAGTCCGGCACCGGCCGCGCCGTCAACCGGGTCGGCAAGGCGTTCCTGTGCCGCTGCGGCCACTCGGCCAACAAGCCCTATTGCGACGGCAGCCACAAGAAGGTCGGTTTCCATGCGCCATAGCGCCGAGTTTCGTGCGCATCTCCGCATGTGACGCAAGGTAAAGTTGTGTTATCCTTCCGGCCGGATGTTGGAAGGAGGGCGGCGACATGGCGCGTTCGGACCCAAGGATTCCCTATTCGGAACTGCGCCGCAAAGCTCTCGCCCAGGGCCTGACGGACGACGAGATCAGGCGTTATTTCGAGGTCGATCAGCGGGCTGCTGAACGGCTCGAATTCTCGGTCAAGTTGAACGTCGCGACGGTTCGCCAGGACGGACGGCGTCCATCGCGCACCGAAACCAACGATCTATTACGCACGGTCGATGAGAACCGGCGGGTCCGAGAATTGGCGGCGCGCGCCGGGCCCGCCGCCAAGTCGCTCGGTCCGCCAAACCGACCGAAGATCCTCAATGAGGGAGACTCCTGGTTCGACCTGCCGCCGGTCCTCAAGCCGCGAGACGCCATGGATTTTCTGCGCGGCTGGTTCAACATCGACCCGTTGGCGAAATGGAGCGCGAAGCTCGCTGACATCGTGCGCGACAAGCAGTATGTGCAGAAACTCCAGGCGGGAACCGGCTACGACATGTTCATGTTTTCCGCAAGCGGCAACGACATTCTCGCATCGCTCGCCAATTGCCTCAACCAGCGCAAACCTGGCGACGATGATCCCGCAAACGCCGCCGACTATGTCAATTCCCAGTTTTCAACAGCCCTCAACCGGGCGATGCAGCTTTACGGGCAGATGATCGTCGATGTGCGTTCTGTACAAAATGGATCGAAAATCGTCATTTTCCTCCACGGATACTCGAACGCAATTCCGCGCAAGAGCGGCAAATATCTCGGTCGCCACCTCCAGGCCAAGGGGTTCGATCCGACAGCCCAAAGGGCGCTGTGTAAGGCGATCATCACCCACATGATCGGAAGCTTCAACAACCGGCTCAAAGCGTTGGCCGACAACAGTAATCCCGCTGTCTATGTCGACCTGCGCGCAACGGTGACGGATTCAGACTGGAATACGGACGAAATCCACCCGAATGATGCCGGGGCGGAAAAGATCGCCAAGGAACTCCGCAACAAGATCAACGCTGTCTGGGCGAGCGCCTGATCTGTCAACCCGCGTCACAGCGGGATGTTGTCGTGCTTCTTCCAGGGGTTCGACAGATCCTTGTTGCGCAGCATTTTCAGGGCCCGCGCCACGCGCTTGCGGGTTGAATGCGGCATGATCACCTCGTCGACATAGCCGCGTTCGGCGGCGACGAAGGGCGACAGGAAGCGGTCCTCGTAGGCCTTGGTGTGGGCGGCGATCTTTTCTGCGTCGCCGATATCCTTGCGATAAATGATCTCGACCGCGCCCTTGGCGCCCATCACGGCGATCTGCGCCGTCGGCCAGGCATAGTTGACGTCGCCGCGCAGATGTTTCGACGCCATCACGTCATAGGCGCCGCCATAGGCTTTTCGTGTGATGACGGTGATTTTCGGCACGGTCGCCTCGGCATAGGCGAAGAGCAGTTTTGCGCCATGCTTGATCAACCCGCCATATTCCTGCGCCGTGCCCGGCAGGAAGCCCGGAACGTCGACGAAGGTGACGATCGGGATGTTGAAACAGTCGCAGAAGCGGATGAAGCGCGCCGCCTTGCGGCTGGCGTCGGAATCCAGCACGCCGGCCAGCACCATCGGCTGGTTGGCGACGAAACCGACGGTGCGGCCGTCGACGCGGCCGAAGCCGGTGACGATGTTTTTGGCGAACGACGCCTGGATTTCAAAAAAGTCGCCTTCGTCGGCGGTCTTCAGGATCAGTTCCTTGATGTCGTAGGGCTTGTTGGCGTTGTCGGGGATCAGCCGGTCGAGCGACATGTCGTGATCGGTCACCGACTGATAGCACTCGATCTCGGGAATGTCGGAGGTGTTGGACTGCGGCAGGAAGTCGATCAGGCGGCGCATCTGCAGCAGCGCCTCGACGTCATTATCATAGGCCCCGTCGGCGATCGACGACTTTGTCGTATGAATGCTGGCGCCGCCCAATTGTTCGGCGGTGACGGTCTCGTTGGTGACCGTCTTCACCACGTCGGGGCCGGTGACGAACATGTAGGAGGTGTCGCGCACCATGAAGATGAAGTCGGTCATGGCCGGCGAATAGACGTCGCCGCCGGCGCAGGGGCCCATGATCACCGAAATCTGCGGGATGACGCCCGACGAGAGAACATTGCGCTGAAAGATCTCGGCGTAGCCGCCAAGCGCCGCGACGCCTTCCTGGATGCGCGCGCCGCCCGCGTCGTAGATGCCGATGATCGGCGCGCGGTTGCGCAGCGCCATCTCCTGCACCTTCACCACCTTCTCGGCGTGCGCCTCCGACAGCGAGCCGCCGAAGACGGTGAAGTCCTTGGCGAAGACGAAGACGGTGCGGCCGTTGACCGTGCCCCAGCCGGTGACCACCCCGTCGCCGGCGATCTTGCTCTGCTCCATGCCGAAATCGGTCGAGCGGTGTTCGACGAACATGTCGAACTCCTCGAACGAGCCTTCGTCGAGAAAGATCTCGATGCGTTCGCGCGCGGTCAGCTTGCCGCGGGCGTGCTGGGCGTCGATCCTGGCCTTGCCGCCGCCGGCCCGCGCTACCTGGCGCCGGCGTTCCAGTTCGACAAGCACGTCCTTCATGGCGATCCCTCCGCGTTTCGATGAAGCTGTTAGCACGCCGGCGCGGGGGCGCAAGTACCGCAAAAGGCGTAAGCGGGACGCCTACCAAGCGCCGGTGTTCGCCATCGAGGCCCACGGCTCGGCCTTCGGCAGCGCTTCGCCCTTCTGCAGCAGCTCGATCGAGATGTTGTCGGGCGATTTGATAAACGCCATGTAGCCGTCGCGCGGCGGCCGGTTGATGGTCACGCCGGCGTCGATCAGGCGCCGGCAGGTGTCGTAGATATTGTCGACCTCATAGGCGAGGTGGCCGAAATTGCGCCCGCCGGCATAGGTTTCCGGGTCCCAGTTATGGGTCAGTTCGACCAGCGGCGCGCGTGTCGCAGCGGCGGTTTCGCCGTCGGCGTCGGCGGCCAGGAATATCAGGGTGAACCGACCCTGTTCGTTGTCGATGCGCCGCACCTCTTTCATTCCGAGCTTGTTGCAGAAGAAGTCGAGCGACTGGTCGACATCGGTGACGCGGATCATCGTATGCAGATAGCGCATGGCGGGCCCTTTCGTTTGAGCGCCTGATATGGGCCGGAGCCGCAGCGCCGGCAACCGCAAATCACAGTCCAGCGTCGCGAAAGCTTCATCGTTAATATTTGGTTGAAATCAGCCGGGATGACTTTGAACTGGTGCTGACAGGAAGTGACGCCATGTTATCCTTGCCAAGAATCAGTGGCGTTTGCTTCAGAAAGGGTGCGTTCTGATGGGGGATAAATCCTCTTCGGAGGACCGCAAGGGCGGATGGGGAAGCCCGACCGGAACTGGCGAAGGCGAAAGCCTGCTCGAGGTTTCCGGCGCGATCAAATGGTTTGACGTCGCCAAGGGTTACGGGTTCGTGCTGCCGGACGATCCGGCAATCGGCGACGTGCTGGTGCATGTCACCGTGTTGCGTCGCGACGGCTTCCAGACCGCGCTCGAAGGGGCGCGGGTGCTGTGCCTGGTCAAGGCCGGCGATCGCGGCCTGCAGGCGTTCCGGGTTCTGGCGATGGACACCTCGACGGCGCTGCATCCGCTGGATCAGCCAAGCGAGCGCACCCATGTGCAGGTCGTCGCCGAAAGCGGCATCGAGCGCGCGCTGGTCAAATGGTTCAACCGGACCAAGGGTTTCGGCTTCCTGACCCGGGGCGAGGGCACCGAGGACATTTTTGTCCACATGGAAACGCTGCGCCGGTTCGGGGTCACCGAATTGCGGCCGGGCCAAGTCGTGCTGGTGCGTTACGGCCATGGCGACAAGGGCCTTATGGCTGCCGAAATTCATCCCGACAAAGGAACCCTGCCAGCTTCACACTAACAGGCGGGTTCGATGATGTTTTTCCTGCGCTCGCTTGTCGCGATCATGCTGTTCGCTTTGGCGTCCGGTCCGTCGCTGGCCGATTCGCGCGCCATGTCGCTGCCGGTGGACAAGACGCCGCTGGTCGCTGAAACATCGACTGGCGAGGTGCGGTTTTCGATCGAGATCGCCGACGAGGCGGGCGAGCAGTCGCGCGGCCTGATGTTCCGCGACGACATGCCCGACGATCGCGGCATGCTGTTCGACCTCGGCTCCACCCGCAGCGCCGCCTTCTGGATGGAAAACACGCCGATGCCGCTGGACCTCCTGTTCATCGGCGACGACGGCAAGGTGAAGGCCATCCTCAAGGGGCAGCCCTATTCGCGCGCCACCATTTCTCCCGGCGTGCCGGTGCGGTTCGTGCTGGAGCTGAAACAGGGGACGGCGGCGCGTCTGGGCGTCGTCGATGGCGCGCGGCTGCGGCATCCGTCGATTGACGCGGTGGCCGGCAGCCAATAATCCGCAATCCATGCACTTCTTTCGCAATCGCGGTTTCGAACTCGCCTATATCGACCAGCATCCCGACGACGGGCAGGGCGATCCGATCCTGCTGATCCACGGCTTCGCCTCCAATTTCGGCGTCAACTGGGTCGGGCCGGGCTGGGTGGCGGACCTGCGCCATGCCGGATACCGGGTGCTGGCGTTCGATCATCTCGGCCACGGCCGCTCGCAGGTCAGCTACGACCCCGGCGACTACACGCCGCAAAAGATGGTCAGCGACGCCATGGCGCTGCTCGATCACGCCGGCATCGAGCGCGCCCATGTCTTCGGCTATTCGATGGGCGCCCGGGTGTCGGCCTTCGCCGCGCTGGAGGAGCCGGCCCGCGTCGCGACGCTTATTCTGGGCGGTCTTGGCCTTGGCCTTGTGGAAGGCGTCGGCGACTGGGACCCGATCGCCGTGGCGCTGCGCGCCGACGATCCCGCCACCGTCGACACCGAACGCGGAAGAATGTTCCGAAAATTCGCAGACACTACAAAGAGCGACCGGCTGGCGCTCGCCGCCTGCATCGCCAATTCGCGCGTCGAGTTGACCGAGGCCGACGTCGCCCGCATCGCGCAACCGACGCTGATCGGCGTCGGAACGAAGGACGACATCGCGGGATCGGCGCAGTTGCTAGCCGGGCTGATGCCGAACGCCGAGGCGTTCGACATCGACGGTCGCGACCACATGCTGTCAGTCGGCGACCGCAGCTTCAAGAAAAAGGTCATCGAATTTCTCGCCGACCACCCGCTGTGACCGTCAGCCGGCCTCGAGCCGCTTGAGCGAGCGCGCCATGTTGGCCCTCGCGGCCGTTTCATGGGCCGACCGGAACGCCGCGGTGTGGAAGATCACCGGCCGCGCCAGAAACTGCCGCAGGAACTCGGCGCGCCGCTGCCGCCAGGTGGCGTCGTCGACCCAGGCATATTCGCGCCTGACCGCCGCCTCATAGGCCTCGTAGCGGTCGCTGGAACTGGCGAGGATCGACAAATCCATGTCGAGGAACAGCGCGGTGTCGGCCGCTTCGCCCGCCGCCAGCGCGTCNNGGTCGCCTCGATCATCCGCACGATGCGCGCCAGCCGGTCGGGCGCGACCGTCTCGCCCAGCCAGTCGGCGGCGAGCGCCGCGCTTTGCGCCTCATTGTCCTTGGCCTGGCTGTCATAGATGGCGTCGTGGAACCAGATCGCCGCTTCCACCGCCTCCGCGTCGTCGAGCGCGCCGTGGTGGAGCGCCAGCAGGCCCAGCAGTTCGGCGATATGGGCATTGTTGTGGTAGTGGCGGTCAGGCCCGTTGTAGTGCTGGCGCAACCGCTCGCGGATGGAACTGTCGACAAGCGTCATTTGCCGGAGAATACCGGCTTTCGCCGCTCGCGGAAAGCCGAGCGGCCCTCGGCGTAGTCGGCGCTTTCGAACGTGGCGTCGCCGGCTTTCCTGGCGTTTGCAATCAGCGCGGTGTCCCCCGTCGTCGCCGCGCCGATCGCCAGCCTTGAGGCGCGGATCGACAAAGGCGCATTGGCGGCGATCGTCGCCGCAATCTCGTTTGCGCGGTCGAGCAGCGCGGCCTTGTCGACAAGCTCGAGCAGGAATCCGGCCCGGTGCGCCGCGGCCGCGCCGATGGTCGCGGCGGTCATGGTCAGGTAGCGCGCCATCTGGTCGCCCGACGAGCGGACGATGTCGGTCATCGCGTCTGCCGGATAGGCGAGACCGAGCCTTGCCGCCGGCACCGCGAAACGCGCGTCGGCGCTGGCGATGCGCAGGTCGCAGGCCGCGGCAATGCCGAAACCGCCGCCGTAACAGATGCCGCCGATCGCGGCGATCACCGGCAGCGCGCTGTCGCGAAGCGCCCTGAACGCGTTCGAGTTCGCCGCCTCGTAGTCGCGGGCGGTCGCGGCATCGCGGCGCACCGCGTCGAATTCAGAAATGTCGGCCCCGGCGCAGAAATCGCCGGCCGCGCCCGACAGCACGATGGCGCGCGTCACGCCGTCGCGGCCAAGTTCATCCAGCTCGCGGGCAAGCCGCCGCCAGGTCGCCAGGTTGACCGCATTCTTGCGGCCCGGATTGTCGAGCAGGATGTGCGCCACGGGTCCGTTGCGGGTCACGCTCAAGCGGATGTGTTCCGGCGGGGCTTGATCTGGCGTCATGGAAGTCCAACTGAAGTCGTGATAAGGAAAACTGAATTCCTTGCGGTTACGAACGCCGATACTGTGCGTTTCAACGCAGGGCAAGCGCAACAAGGCTGACCGACACATGACGAGCATCGCCAAGACCAGGCTTCAGCCGGTCGATCCGATCTGGACCCGTGTGCGCGACGAAGCAGGGGAAACGGTTGCGCGCGATCCGCTGCTCGCCGCCTTCATCTATGCGACGGTGCTCAACCAGGCTTCGCTCGAGGACGCTGTCATTCACCGCATCGCCTTGCGTCTCGATCACGCGGACGTCGGCGCGACGCTGATCGCGCAGACGTTCAGGGCGATGGCGGACGCCGAACCGGAATGGTCGAACATCGTGCGCACCGACATGCAGGCCTATTTCGATCGCGATCCGGCCTGCGACCGCTTCCTGATGCCGCTGCTTTATTTCAAGGGATTCCATGCGGTGCAGACGCATCGTCTGGCCAATTGGCTGTGGAACAGCGGGCGGCGCGATTTTGCGCTCTATCTGCAGAGCCGCTCGTCGTCGGTGTTCCAGACCGACATCCATCCGGCCTCGAAATGGGGCAAGGGCATTTTCATCGATCACGCGACCGGGCTGGTCGTCGGCGAAACTGCCGTGGTCGAGGACAATGTCTCGATTCTTCACGGCGTGACGCTCGGCGGCACCGGCAAGGAGGGCGGCGACCGGCACCCAAAAATTCGCCACGGCGTGCTGATCGGCGCCGGCGCCAAGATTCTCGGCAATATCGAGATCGGCCACTGCACCAAGATCGCGTCCGGTTCGGTGGTGCTCAACTCGGTTCCCAACAACAAGACCGTGGCCGGCGTGCCGGCGCGGGTCGTCGGCGAATCGGGCTGCGCCCAGCCATCGCGCCAGATGGACCAGTTGCTGCCGTCGCAATCGATGGATCAGGTCCTGACGTTCGATATCTGACGCCGGGGCGCTGGCTTTATCGGTGATTTCCGGCGTTGGACCCGGCGGGGCCCGCTTTACACTGGCTTTTGCCGCGTGGCAGAAGCGGCGACGTTTTTTGATGTGAGAGAATTTCATGAAACCCGAAGAACTTCGTAAGCTCGACGCCTATTTCAAGAAGGTGTTCCAGAACCCCCGCCTGCAGGTGAAGGCGCGGCCGCGCAAGGATGATTCCTGCGAACTCTATCTCGAAGACGAGTTTCTCGGCCTGATCTACAAGGACGAGGAAGAAGGCGACTACAATTTCTCGATGGCGATTCTCGACGTCGACCTGAACTGACCTGGCACGTCAACCGCCGGTGCGCAGCATCTGCCGCGCCTTGGCGAGCATCGCCGCGTCGAGTTCGCTCCATTGCGCCAGCAATTCGCGCGGGAAGCGGTACGACATGCTCAAATCTTCGCCGATATGGACGTCGCGCTCGCACGGCGCCAGCGAAACGCCCGAATCGGTGGCCAGGCAACGCACCACGTAAGGGTCGTGACCGGGACGCTCCGCGACATAGAGGGTCTCGTTTTCATATCCGGAACTGGGCGTGAACTTTCGGCTCCTGAGGCCCGCCGGCGCAGGGTCGTCCGAGGCGGCTGTCAGCGATGAATAGATCGGCTCGTAGCGGCCGCTCATGTCGCGCGACGTCATGCGCGGCGAAAACGTCAGGAACAGGATGTCGGGTTTGCCGTTGGCGTTGTTGAAGTCGGCGCGGGCGGCGTCCGAATAGCCGCTCATGTCCGGCCAGCGCATGTAGAGGTCGAGCTTCGGGGCGATTCCGTCCCGGCGCGCCTCGGCGAACCGGATCATGTTCTTGGGAGCCGCCAGGACATTGTTGCCGATGACGATCTCCACCACCGTCCTGTCGTCGGTGTGGCCGGCCATCGCGATCGAGCGGCCGACGACGCGTCCCGACACGCTGATCGCCACCGAAATGAGCGCCAGCGCGGCGCAGATGAAAAACACCCGCCACATGAAGTTGGTGTCGAGCAGCCTGACCGGCTGGATGTCGATCGCGTCGCTGCGCAGCATGGTCTGTCCCTGATTTCTGTGCCGGTGCGGCACACTTCCCCGGCATGGCGCTTGCATCGCCATGCCCGATGATCATCGCGTCACAGTGCGCGATCATGGTAAACGGGAGGTGAATATGAGCCTGATGCAGAGCCTGCTCTTTGTCTTCCTCGCCGGCCTGACCCTGTGTGGCCTGTCGGGAACGCTGCTGCAGATCCTGACCGGCGAACGGCTCGGTTTCGGGCCGCCATTCCTGCGGCGCGACAGGCTGGCGGCGTCGCTCGCCATGACCATGGTGGCCGGGCCGTTCATGCTGTTCAACGACGCGCTGAAGGCGCGCCGATACGGGAGGATGGGCAACCCGGAACTGGTGGGCGCGGCGGCGGTCTGCGTGGTGTGGCTTTTGTCTCTTGGCGTGCTTGTCCTCGAGCTTGTGCTATTGCTGGGGCAGTTCTGATCGACTGCACGGGAGCACAATCATGCCGATCTATTCGATTGACGGGGTCCAGCCGGAGTTCGAGGATCACGCCAGCAATTTCATCGCGCCCGACGCGGTAGTCATCGGCAATGTGCGAATTGGCAGGGACGTCTCGATCTGGTTCGGAGCCGCGATCCGCGGCGACAATGAAGCGATTTCCATCGGCAAGGGATCGAATGTGCAGGAGCATACGATCATGCACACAGATCCGGGGTTTGCGCTGACGATCGGCGAAAACTGCACCATCGGTCACCGGGCGATGCTGCATGGCTGCACCATCGGCGACAATTCGCTGGTCGGCATGGGCGCGACGATCCTAAATGGCGCGAAGATCGGCCGCAACTGCCTGGTGGGCGCGGGCGCGCTCGTCACCGAGGGCAAGGAGTTCCCCGACAATTCGCTGATCGTCGGCCAGCCCGCCAAGGTGGCGCGCACGCTCGACGATGCGGCGGCCGGGCGGCTGGCGATGTCGTCGGCTCACTATGTCGCCAATGGCAAGCGATTCGCCAAGGGATTGCGGGAGGTATGAGACCGGCGTCGCCGGCGCATCGGCCCGGCGGCGTCGACGCTTCGGGCGCGCGACCGGCGATCACGATTTGGCCACAGGTGTTGCCCGGCGCCAGGTTGGATTTTTCGACTAAATAGCTGAAATTGCGAATGGATTTCCGCCAGGATACCCAATGCTGATGGCGTTCTGCCGCTTTTCCGCCATTTTTTGCAATTGCGAAAGGTTTGTGGACTCACTATGAAGCCGTCTCAACGCCGGGGCGGTGGGGCCGATCCGGTACACGAATTGCGAGTGAACATGGACGACGGCGTTCAGAAATCGTGCTGGGGCATTACGGCGAAGGCCGTCGCCGGCTTTGCATTCATCATCCTGCTGGCCTGGCTGATCGGCGGAGCCGAGACGACCGCCGTCGTTGCGGCGAGCTGACCGTCTCATTTCGCCTTTCCCTGTGGTCGCGCAACGATGTCGCTTGCGGACCCGACCGTGTCGGCCTCAATCTAGTGCGGCGTCGCCGATCCACAGAATAGTGGCGGCAGATCACCCAGCCTGAGGTCGCGCCAGCCATGTTCCTGTCGGTATTCGATCTGTTCAAGATCGGCATCGGACCGTCGAGTTCCCACACGATGGGGCCGATGACCGCGGCCGCGCGGTTTCTTGACGAAATTCTCGCCGGCGACTGGCCGCGTCCCGCCGGCGCCCGGGTGACGGCGCTCAAGGCCAGCCTGCACGGATCGCTGGCCTATACCGGCATCGGCCACGGCACCGACCGGGCGGTGATCCTCGGCCTCAACGGCGCGACGCCGGTCACTGTCGACCTCGACCGGGCCGACGACGACATCGCCGCCATCCAGGCCGGCAAAAAAGTCTCTCCGCCCGGCCATCCCGCCTATCGCTTCGACCCGGCGGTCGACCTTGTGCTCGACAAGAAGGTTGCGTTGCCCGGCCACGCCAACGGCATGGCGTTTTCGGCGCATGATTCAGACGGACGCCTGCTGTTGCGCCGCGTCTATTATTCGATCGGCGGCGGTTTTGTCGTCTCCGACGAGGAATTGCAGCGGCTGAAGGCGAGGGGACCGGAGGCGGCCGCCAACGACGTACCCTATCCCTTCGCCAACGCCAGGGGCATGCTGGCGATGGCGAAGAAGTCCGGCCTGTCGATCGCCGACATGAAACGCGCCAACGAGGAAACCCGCCAGTCGCGCGAGGAACTCGACGCCGGGCTCGACCGGGTCTGGGACGCGATGCGCGGCTGCATCGAACGCGGCCTGTCGCGAGAGGGAATCATGCCCGGCGGCCTCAAGGTCAAGCGCCGGGCGCGCCGCCTGCACGACGCCCTGCAGGAGCAATGGCAGCAGAACCGGCCAAACCCGCTGCTCGCCAATGACTGGCTCTCGGTCTACGCCATGGCGGTCAACGAGGAGAACGCCGCCGGCGGCCGCGTCGTCACCGCGCCGACCAACGGCGCTGCGGGCGTCATTCCCGCCGTGCTGCGCTACTGGCTGCATTTCCACCCCGAGGCCGACCAGGCCAGCATCCGCGACTTCCTGCTCACCGCCGCGGCGATCGGCGGCATCATCAAGCACAATGCGTCGATCTCCGGCGCCGAAGTCGGCTGCCAGGGCGAGGTCGGCTCGGCGTCGGCGATGGCGGCGGCGGGACTTTGCGCCGTCATGGGCGGCACGGCGATGCAGGTCGAAAACGCCGCCGAGATCGCGCTCGAACATCATCTGGGCATGACCTGCGACCCGGTCGCGGGGCTGGTGCAGGTGCCGTGCATCGAACGCAACGCGCTGGGGGCGGTGAAGGCCGTCACCGCGGCGTCGCTCGCCATCAAGGGCGATGGCACCCATTTCGTCCCGCTCGACGCGGCCGTCGAGACCATGCGGCAGACCGGCATCGACATGAACGAGAAATACAAGGAGACCAGCCTCGGCGGGCTGGCGGTCAACGTCGTCGAGTGCTGATCGAGGGCTCGGCCTGTGGACAACGTCGCTGCGCGTTGACCAACTTCGCCTTCAGGCCTAGCTCTTGGCCATGTCGCTCAACCTGCTCAAACTGTGCGTCGGCGCGGAAAGCGTCGAGGATCTCGAAGCGTGGATCGCCGAACGGCGGTCGGAAGCGCGCGCCAGGGGCCTGCCGGCCGAACAGTTCCACACCACCCGCATGGTTCCGACCCGTGCAGCCGAACTGACCGCCGGCGGTTCCCTCTACTGGGTCATCAAGGGCAATGTGCAGTGCCGCCAGCGGCTGACCGAGATCAGGCCGTTTGTCGACGCCGACGGCATTTCGCGCTGCCGGCTGGTGCTCGACCCTGTTGTGGTGCGCACGCGCTGGCAGCCGCGCCGCGCTTTTCAGGGCTGGCGCTACCTGCCGCAGGCCGACGCCCCGATCGATCTGGACGCCGGTTCGGGCGGCTGGCAGGCATTGCCCGCTGAACTGAGGGTTGAACTGGCCAACCTGGGATTGCTGTAGCCGGCGCGCCGCGGCCGCGCGTCCGGCGCGGTTTACCGATTTGCTTTACCACGCCGGCACTTAACCCGGCGCGACAGCGGCTTTTTCTCGCCGGTTCATTGAATTTCTCCGGTTCCGGGTGCATTCTGTTTCCGGGTGTGGAGTATTGGTGGGCCATGTTTGTATCGGGGAAACAGCCTCGGTCGGGCCGAAGCAGCGGGGCCGCGCACGTTATTGCGGTCGGCAATGAAAAAGGCGGGTCCGGCAAGTCGACGACCGCCATGCATCTTGCGGTCGCGCTGTTGAAGTCGGGCTATTCTGTCGCGACCGTCGATCTCGACGGGCGGCAGCTGTCGTTGACCCGCTATATCGAGAACCGCAGGCGCTGGGCGCGCGCGTCGCGCATCTCGCTGCCGGTTCCCGACCATTTCCACGTGCCGCCGGCGCGCAAGGAAACCATCACCGACGCCGAAAGCGAGGAGTTCCGGGCGCTGACCGACGGCCTGGCGGCGGTCGAGCAGACGCATGAGTTCGTCGTCATCGACACGCCCGGCTCCGACACCTTCCTGAGCCGTCTGGCGCATCGGATTGCCGACACGCTGGTGACGCCGATGAACGACAGTTTTATCGATTTCGACGTGCTCGGCCGCGTCGATCCGGTTTCTTTCGAGGTGCTGGAAATGTCGCAATATGCGCTCTCGGTGCGCGATGCGCGGCGCGAGCGGCGGCAGACCGACAACCAGATCCTCGACTGGATCGTGGTGCGCAACCGCATGTCCAACATCACCTCGCGCAATGAGCAGAAGGTGGCGTCGTGCCTGCGCAACCTGTCGATGCAGCTCGGCTTCCGCATCGCCGACGGCATTTCCGAGCGCGTCATCTTCCGCGAGTTCTTCCCGATCGGCCTGACCGCGCTGGATGATTTCGAGGAACATGTGCTCGGTTCGCGTCCGACGCTGTCGCATCTCGCCGCCCGGCAGGAGATCCGGCAATTGCTGGCGGCGCTGAGGCTGCCGATCGACGAGGTCGGCCGCAAGCGGGCCGAGGCGCGGCAACGCTACGCCCAGTCGATCGACCAGCCGATCGCCATGCCCGACATTTTCGCCAACTGAGCGCCGACGCGCTTCGCCGCACTTGCAACGCCGCCGCGCTCGCCACATGTTTTGGAGATGAGCAAGGAGAAGCGGCCGGTTCCGGCCGGGACACAGACAAAGTCTGAAACACGGTCCGGACGGGCCGAGATCGACGCCTTCGTGCGCCATGCCCGCGCCGTCGCGACGGGTCGCGATGCGGGCCACGGACGCCTGATCCTGGCGCTCGACGCGACCATGAGCCGGCAGCCGACCTGGGACCTGGCCTGCGATCTTCAGGGCGAGATGTTCGACGCGGCGGCGCGTTCGGGCCGGCTCGACGTCCAGCTGGCCTATTTTCGCGGCTTTGGCGAATGCCGCTCGTCACGTTTCGTCGACAGTTCCGCCGAGCTGAAATCGCTGATGGTCAGGATCGTGTGTCAGGCGGGCGTCACCCAGATCGGCAAGGTTCTGGCTCACGCCTTGAAGGAAAACGCCGCCGGCCGCGTCCATGCGCTTGTCTATATCGGCGATGCGATGGAGGAGAACATCGACATTCTCGCCGCCCAGGCCGGCGAGCTCGGAGTGCGCGGCGTGCCGGTCTTCGTCTTTCAGGAAGGCCATGACGGTGCGGCCGAGGCCGCGTTCAAGTCGATCGCGCGTCTGTCCAAAGGCGCCTGGTTCCGCTTCGACCGCTCGTCGGCCGACATTTTGGCGCGACTTCTGGCCTCGATCGCGATCTTCGCCACCGGCGGCGTCAAGGCGCTTGAAAGCCGGGGCGCCCAGAGCGACCGGCTGCTGATCGGCCGGCTGCGCGGCGAGGAGAGCTGACATTTGAGAATGCTGTTCGCCCTGATCGGGATCGCCGCGCTCGCCTGGCTTGCCGGCTGGGCGTTGCTGCGCGCCGATGCGGCGCGGCTCGCCAACGGGCTGCGCGTCGCCGGTCCCGCGCTGATGATCGTGGCCGGGGTCGCGCTGTTGCTGGTCGGGCGCGGCCAGCTTGGCGGCCTGCTGATCGCCGGCGGCCTGTCGCTGTTGTTCGCCGCGCGCCGGCGCATCGCCGCCACGCCGTCGAAGGGAAGCCGTTCAACCGTGCGGTCGGCGGCGCTTGAGATGGAACTCGACCATGACACCGGCGCTCTTGAGGGAGTTGTGCTGGCCGGCAGGCTCGAGGGCAGGGTGCTTGGCCAGATGACGCAGGCCGAGCTGATGGCGTTGCGCGCCGACCTGGCGCTGGACGCGGAAAGCCTTCAGCTATTGGAGACGTATCTTGACGGCCGCTTTCCCGCCTGGCGACAGGACGCTGACGCGGACATTGGCGGCGGGCAGGCTGGCGCGCCAGCTTCTGGCTCCATGACTGAGAAGGAAGCCTATCAGATCCTTGGTCTTGAGCCGGGCGCCGGAGCGGCCGACATCCGAAAGGCGCATCGCCGCCTTATGCAGCGCCTGCACCCCGACCTCGGCGGCACCTCTTTCCTTGCTGCGCGGATCAACGAAGCCAAGGACCTTCTGCTCTCTTTGCACGGGTAGGAACTCCTTCGACACGACACTAACCGGAGTTGTCACAGCGTCACTGCTGCACGGCGTAGCACTGGATCGAACGCTTCTTCAGCGCGGCGCAGGTGCTGGTCGCCTGCTGCTGCGAGGAGAAGCCGCCGAACCGGGCGCGGATATAGGTGGCGCCGCCCTTGACGAATTCTTCGGTGAACGGTTCTGCCGACGCCAGCAGGCCGCTGGCGCGGTCGCTGGTCTTGTCGAGCAGGGCGCGGGCGTCGCGTTCCGACCCGACCGAGCCGACCTGGATCACCCAGCCGGAGCGCGACACCGAAGCGGTCTTGACCGGGTCGGTCTCGACTTTTGGCTGCTCGATCGCGGCGGCGATGGCAGGTTCGGGCTTGGCCTCGGCGGCGAGCTTGCGCGACGGGCGGGGAACCGGCACCAGCGCGGCGACCACCGGCGAGGCCGGCTCGATCGCCTCGGCCCTGGCGACATTTTGCTGGGTGACCGCGCCGCGATCGGCGATCAGCGGATTGTCGCCGCGTCCCCTTGCCTTGGGCAGATAGGCGGCGATCAGCTTGGTCATCTGCGCGTCGCGGGCGCGGCCCGACGTGCCGCCCATGACGACGGCGACCAGCATGCGGTTGCCGTCCTTCACCGACGACACCAGGTTGAACCCCGAGGCGCGGGTGTAGCCGGTCTTGATGCCGTCGACGCCCTTGACGCGGCCGAGCAGCTTGTTGTGGTTGGCGATCCGGGTGCGGCCGTGCGTGAACGACTGAACGCCGAAATAGCCGTAATATTTGGGAAAATGCTCGCGCAGCGACATGCCGAGCAGCGCCATGTCGCGGGCGGTCGTCACCTGGCGCGGGTCGGGCAGGCCGGACGCGTTGCGGAATGTCGTCGAGCGCATGCCCAGGCGCTGCGCCTTTGCGGTCATCATTCTCGCAAAATTTTCTTCGCTGCCGCCGATCATCTCGCCAAGGGCTGCGGCGGAATCATTCGCCGAGCGCGTCACCAGCGACAGGATCGCGGTCTCCACCGAGACCGAACCGCCGGCGCGAACTCCGAGCTTGGTTGGCGGGCGCGACGCGGCGTAGCGCGAATAGGGAACCGGCGTGTTCTTGCCGATGCGGCCGGCGTTCATCGCCTCGAACACCATATAGAGCGTCATCATTTTGGTGAGCGAGGCCGGATAGCGCGGCTCGTCGGCGTTGGACGAATAGAGCGTCTTTCCAGTCGTCGCGTCGATGACGATCGCGGCGCCCTTCGCCGCGAGCGCAGCTGACGGCGCCGCCACAACGGCCGCCGCCAGCGCTAACGCCATGACTGTATGGACTGGACGGCGCAGAAAGCCGAAAACGCTGGCTGACACGATACGCACTACAACACCTATGCTTCACTCAAATGTCTGACGCGGCGCAAACAGCGCTCGTCGACCGTGAAGCTAGTCAGCCGACCTTACCAATCCGTTTATGGTAACCGGAATGTTGAGAAATTCGCCGACAATTGCGCAGCATTTGAAGGGCCATGGCTGTTTCGTCGCCGGACCTTGTCGAAATCGCCGCCGCTATCCATATGTGCATCGATCCAGCGGGCGCGAAATCCGGCCGGTCGAAGGGACTTGTCTTTTCGGCGCTGAGAAGCTAATCGCCCGCATCCGTAACGAACTCCCTAGAAGTCGCCGAGGAAAGTTGAGATGGCCAAGAGCAAATTCGAGCGTACGAAGCCGCACGTTAACATTGGAACGATTGGTCACGTTGACCATGGCAAGACGTCTTTGACGGCAGCGATCACCAAGTATTTTGGTGAGTTCAAGGCGTATGACCAGATCGACGCTGCGCCTGAGGAGAAGGCTCGCGGCATCACGATCTCGACGGCGCGATCCTGGTCGTGTCGGCTGCTGACGGCCCGATGCCGCAGACGCGCGAGCACATCCTTTTGGCGCGCCAGGTCGGCGTTCCGGCGCTGGTTGTGTTTTTGAACAAGGTCGACCTTGTCGACGACGCGGAGCTTTTGGAGCTTGTCGAGCTGGAAGTTCGCGAGCTTCTGTCGAAGTATGAGTTCCCCGGCGACGACATCCCGATGGTGAAGGGTTCGGCGGTTGCGGCGCTCAACGATTCCGACAAGAAGATCGGCGAGGACGCGATCCGCGAGCTGATGGCGGCGGTCGACGCCTACATCCCGACGCCGGAGCGTCCGATCGACAAGCCGTTCCTGATGCCGATCGAGGACGTGTTCTCGATTTCCGGCCGCGGCACGGTGGTGACCGGGCGGATCGAGCGGGGCAAGGTCAAGGTGGGCGAGGAAGTCGCCATCGTCGGCATCAAGCCCACGGTCAAGACCGTGTGCACCGGGGTGGAGATGTTCAGGAAGCTGTTGGACCAGGGGGAAGCCGGGGACAACGTCGGCGTGTTGCTGCGCGGCACCAAGCGCGACGACGTCGAGCGCGGGCAGGTGCTGGCCAAGCCCAACACCATCACCCCGCACACGCACTTCGAGGCGGAAGTGTACGTGCTGTCCAAGGAAGAGGGCGGGCGGCACACGCCGTTTTTCAAGGGCTACCGGCCGCAGTTTTACTTTCGCACCACCGACGTCACCGGCTCGGTCGACCTGCCCGAGGGGGTGGAGATGGTGATGCCGGGCGACAACATCCAGATGGAGATCACGCTGATCGCTCCGATCGCAATGGAAAAGGGCCTCCGCTTCGCTATTCGCGAAGGTGGCCGCACTGTCGGTGCTGGTGTTGTGACCAACATCACAAAATAGTACCTCACTCGATACTATTTAGCCCAATACACCTCTCGATACGGGAGGTGTATTGCTTAGAATACCAGTGGTGGCATGTACTCTGCGGGCAAATAGCAATATATTTCACGCATTTCTCGCCTCATTTAGGGTACAATGAATGAAAAGCTAATAAGAGGCCATGGCACTCCCTGATTTTATTTCACCCAAAACTAAGAGCGAATTGAAGCTTATGAATCGCAGCAGTATCGTGCTGCCAGTGATTGTGCTGCTCTTTGGTTTGGTGGTAACCGGTATGTATGCTGCTGTGACCCGCGAGACGAATGACAGCGATTTTAAAGAGGGCGTCGTACAGCAGGCTGACAGTATGAGTGCGTATGTGGAGACCTCGATGAAGCCCTACGGCCAGCTTCTCGAAGCAACTGCTGCGTTGTTGGGGGTCAAGCCTGACCTAACTGCAGATGAATGGAAAACGTTTTATGAGCGTACCCAGTCTCATGAAACACTTTCTGCATTGATCGGTATTGGCTATGTACCCGTCGTGAGTCGCGAATCAGCAAGTGGTAGTGTACAAATGGGCTCGAGTATCGATGCGCCGTTGACTATATATCCCGAAGGTGACCGGGACATGTACGCACCGATTCAGTACCTAGAGCCGCGCACGGAGGACAATCAAAAAGCAATCGGGTTCGATATGTACAGCAACAGCACGAGACGCAGTGCCATGGAAGAGGCGAGAGATACTGGCAAATTAGTGATGTCAGCGCCACTCGTACTCGTGCAGGATAGCGAGAAAAAAGAACCGAACTACGGAGTGCTTATATACCAGGCCGTGTATCGATCATCTGTTATCCCAGATACGGTCGAGGAAAGACGCGCACAACTAATCGGGTATACCTACGTTGTCATGCACCCGTACGATGTGGTCAACGACTACCAAGCTCTCAATAGCGAGCGATTTGTCCGATCGCGGCTCTTCCTAAAAGACACTACGGCTACAACTCCAGACAAGGCACCGATTCTTTATGCCCGCAACGAGCGAAAGGTGCTCAGTTCGGCCGATCAGTATCATGCGCTTGACTCTGCTTCGATATTTGGCCGTACATGGACAACAGATGTGGCGCGCGAACAGCTGCAGTCGCGTAGTCAAGGACCAACTGTTATTTTGGTGTCAGGCGGGCTACTGAGCCTGCTGCTCTCTGGTGTTGTGCTAGCGCTTTTTGTCCAGCGCATCCATGGCATTCAACGTACGCTCCAGAATGATGTCCAGCGCACAAAGGACGAGCTATTGGCTCTTGCGTCACACCAACTGCGTACGCCAGCCAGTGCCGTCAAACAATATATCGGCATGCTGAAGATGGGTATCGTGGGCGACCTCACGCCAGAGCAAAAAGCATTAGCCGATAAGGCCTATGACACCAATGAGCGACAGCTCAACATCATTAACGAACTTCTATACGTGTCGAAGCTCGATGCCGGGCAGCTGGTAATTGACCCGAGGGAGATGAACCTTACAGCATTTGTCCAGAAGACCCTCGACGACAATATCGACCACGCATCCGAGAAAGGTATTACGCTTCAATTCTCGCGCAAGCAACCGATCACAATTATTGCCGACTCGCGCTATGTTTCGATGGTGATCGACAACCTCGTCAGCAATGCCATCAAGTATTCTTACCCAAGTACAAAGGTCAATCTATCGATTAAGTCAGACAGTGACTATGTGCTACTCTCTGTCAAGGATAGTGGAGTCGGGTTGCACAAGGATGATATTGAGAGGATTTTCCATAAATTCACTCGTGTCGACAACCCACTTTCGCGTGAATCAGGCGGGAGTGGCCTTGGCCTTTTCTTGGCGCGCCAGCTGGCACGTGCCCACGGGGGGGATATTACGGTTGAGTCTGAGCCCGAAAAGGGCAGTATATTCACGCTGCGTCTCCCAAAAACGCCAACGATCGATACAAATATCGTGCACCTTGATCCCACCTACGGCGATAAATAGGTCATAAAAAGCAGAAAACCGGCCGACTTCAAGGAGGCCAACAGGCTCTGCAACTTGGGGTCAGGCGGGGTGATGAACCTTGACGAAGGTGATGTATCCACGGCGTGTGCGCGAGGGGACGACCACCTCGGTGACGTGGAACTGGCCGACCGTGTCCGGGTCTGACTGTTCAAGTTGGACTG
>DDFA01000015.1 GCA_002336975.1 Phyllobacteriaceae bacterium UBA1940 | reverse complement strand
TGGGCGAATCGGCCGACCCCGCGAAGGCCAAGCCGGCCGCGGTCGCCAGCGACGCGGCGCCGGTCGCCGAGCCGCTTGAAGCAGTCAGCAACGGCGTCATCATCCGCCGCGGCGACACGCTGTGGCGCATTTCCAAGCGGGTCTACGGGCGCGGTGTGCGTTATTCGACGATCTATCTCGCCAACCAGGAGCAGATCGCCGACCCGGACCGCATCTGGCCGGGGCAGGTATTTTCGGTGCCGGACAAGACCAAGGAAGGCGAAAACGCCGACATGGACGCCATCGCCGACCAGAAAGTTCCCAAAACCTGATCTGTCGGCGGCCTGACGGGCAGGCTTGCAACCGCATCGTTCATCGTATATCGCCGATGAACGATGAATTGTTGCGAAACTGACGATCTGGCCGATCTCGCCGCCAAGGCGGCGGCGCTGGCGCATCCCTCCCGGCTGCTGATCCTGCAGCATCTGTCGGGCGAGGGCGTATGCTGCTGCAAGCAGGTGGTCGACCGGCTGGACCTGGCGCAGTCGACGGTCTCGCAGCACCTCAAGGTTCTGGTCGACGCCGGGCTGGTGCGGTTTACGCCGGAGCGCCAGCGTTCCAGCTACAGCGTCGACAGACAGGCGCTCGACCGGATGTCGTCGCATCTGTCGGGCTGGCTCGCCCGGTGCGCTGAGCGGGCGGACCAGCCGCAACCGCAAACCAACCACGCAAGAGAAGCCTGACAATATGGCCAGCAAGACTGTTTCCGCCGATTCCGGCTCTCTGTGGCAGACCCTGCTCAATCTGTGGCCCTATATGTGGCCGACCGGGCGAAACGACCTGAAGATGCGCGTGGTGTGGGCGACGTTCTTCCTGGTCGCGGCGAAGCTGCTGCTGATCCTCGTGCCCTATTTCTTCAAATGGTCGACCGACGCGCTGTCGAAGGATGGCGGGCCGATGCCCGACCTGCCGCCGATCCTGCTGGCCCCGGTGATGCTGGTCGTCGCCTACAATGTCGTGCGCATCGGCCAGTGGGGTTTCAACCAACTGCGTGACGCGCTGTTCGCCAGCGTCGGCCAGCATGCGGTGCGCCAGCTCGCCTACCGCACCTTCGTCCACCTGCATCAATTGTCGCTGCGCTTTCACCTCGAGCGCCGCACCGGCGGCCTGTCGCGCGTCATCGAGCGCGGGACGAAGGGGATCGAGACGATTGTGCGCTTCACCATCCTCAACACGCTGCCGACAATTCTGGAGTTTGGCCTGACAGCGGTGATCTTCGCGGTCGCCTATGGCTGGATCTATGTCGCCATCGTCGCGGCGACCGTGGTCGCCTACACCTGGTTCACGGTGTGGGCGTCGGACTGGCGCATCACCATCCGCAAGGCGATGAACGATTCCGACACCGACGCCAACACCAAGGCGGTCGACTCGCTGCTCAACTTCGAGACCGTCAAATATTTCGGCAACGAGGAGATGGAGGCGCGGCGCTACGACCGGTCGATGGCGCGCTACGAAGACGCGGCGACCAAGACCTGGACGTCGCTCGGCTGGCTGAATTTTGGCCAGGGCGTGATTTTCGGCATCGGCATGACCGCCGCGATGGTGCTGTCGGCGAGGGAAGTGCAGGCGGGCACCCAGACCATAGGCGACTTCGTCTTCATCAACGCCATGCTGATGCAATTGTCTGTGCCGCTGAACTTCATCGGCTTCATCTATCGCGAAATCCGCCAGGGCCTGACCGACATCGAGAACATGTTCGACCTGCTCGACGTCGAGGCCGAAGTGGTCGACAGGCCGGATGCAAAGCCGCTCGAGGTGACCAGCGGCGATGTCGCCTTCAAGGACGTGCACTTTGCCTACGACCCGGCCCGTCCGATCCTCAAGGGTGTGTCGTTCGAGGTGCCGGCGGGCAAGACCGTCGCCATTGTCGGCCCGTCGGGGGCGGGAAAATCGACCATGTCGCGGCTTTTGTTCAGGTTCTATGACGTCCAGTCTGGCGCGATCACCATTGACGGCCAGGACATCCGCGACGTGACCCAGAACAGCCTGCGCGCCGCCATCGGCATGGTGCCGCAGGACACGGTGCTGTTCAACGACACGATCCTCTACAATATCCGCTACGGCCGCACCGACGCCACCGACGAGGAGGTGCGGCGCGCCGCCGATCTCGCGCAGATTTCGGGTTTCGTCGAGACGCTGCCGGACGGATTCAAGTCGATGGTCGGCGAACGCGGCCTCAAACTGTCGGGCGGCGAGAAACAGCGCGTCTCGATCGCGCGCACCATCCTCAAGGCGCCGCCGATCATGATCCTCGACGAGGCGACGTCGGCGCTCGACACCCAGACCGAACAGGAGATCCAGGCGGCGCTCGACCTGGTCAGCCGCGGCCGCACCACACTGGTGATCGCCCACCGGCTGTCGACCGTCATCCGCGCCGACGAGATCATCGTGCTGCGCGACGGACTGATCGCCGAACGTGGCACGCACCGGCAACTGCTCGACAAGGGCGGCCTCTATGCGTCGATGTGGGACCGCCAGCGCGAGGCCACCGAGGCCGAGGAACGGCTGCGCCGCGCCCGCGAGACCGACGAGATGGGCGTGGTGGTGCGCCGCCGCGTCCCGGAGGTGGGCGGGGCCAAATAGCCGCACTGACAGTTGCGTGAACAGTTTGCGTCCGGTCGTTGCCCCTTTCGCCGCATTTTTGTAATCAAACGCCGACTTCATTTGGTTTCAGATCACGATAGGCGTTTCCATGAGCATAGCCGACAGCATCCGCGCAGCCTTGGTGCCCGTTCACAAGGAAGGCTACAAGTTCATCGCCGCGTTCGCGGCCGGGTCGATCGTGCTCGGCCTGCTGTGGGAGCCGCTGTTCTGGATCGGCGCGCTGCTGACCGCCTGGTGCGCCTATTTCTTCCGCGACCCGCAACGCGTCACCCCGGTCGACGACCGGCTGGTGATCAGTCCCGCCGACGGCGTCGTCTCGGCGGTCGGCCCCGCGGTCCCGCCGCGCGAGCTGGGGCTGGGCGGCGATGAGATGCTGCGCATCTCGGTGTTCATGAATGTGTTTTCGGTGCACATCAACCGCGCGCCGGTGCGCGGCCGCATTGTCCGCATCGAGCATCGACAGGGCAGTTTCCTCAATGCCGAACTGGACAAGGCGAGCACCGAGAACGAGCGCAACGGGCTGGTGATCGAGAGCCCGCACGGCCAGGTCGCCGTGGTGCAGATCGCCGGTCTGATCGCCCGCCGCATCCTGTGCTGGGCCGAGCAGGGCGGTTCTCTCTCGGTCGGCGAGCGTTTCGGGCTGATCCGCTTCGGGTCGCGCGTCGACGTCTATCTGCCGTTGAACGCCAAGACGCGCGTGGCTGTCGGCCAGACCGCGATCGCCGGCGAAACCGTGCTCGCCGATTTCGACAACGGGCCGGGCTTCCCGCTCGTCAAGGTGTCGTGATGGAACCGCCCTTCGCCCCGTTCGAACCGCATGGCCAGCCGAACCGGCCGGGCGGCAAGATCAGAGACATTCCGCTGCGCCTGCTGCTGCCCAACCTGATCACGGTGCTGGCGATCTGCGCCGGCCTGTCGGGCATCAGGCTCGCTTTCGAGAACCGCTTCGAGATCGCGGTGATGATGGTTTTGATCGCCGCCTTCCTTGACGGCATCGACGGCCGTGTCGCCCGCGCGCTCAAAGCCACTTCAAAATTCGGCGAACAGATGGATTCGCTGGCCGACATCGTCAATTTCGGCGCCGCGCCGGCGCTGGTGATCTACGCCTACATGCTCGACCGGACCGGGGCGATCGGCTGGATCGCAGCGCTGATGTTCGCCATCGCCTGCGGCCTGCGGCTGGCGCGCTTCAACGTGCAACTGGAAAACCCGAACCGGCCGTCCTGGGCGGCGGACTATTTTACCGGCGTGCCGGCGCCTGCCGGCGCGGTGCTGCTGCTGCTGCCTGTCTATGTCGGCTTCCTCGGCGTCGACACCACCGGCGTCATCTCCTATCTGGCGGTCGGCTACACCGTCCTGATCGCGGTGCTGCTGGTGTCGACGCTGCCGGTCTATTCCGGCAAGAGCCTGGGCTCGAAGGTGCGTGGCGACATCGTCATCCCGCTGATCCTGGTGGCGATGTTCTATGTGCTGATGCTGGCGAGCTACACCTGGCAGACGCTGGCTGTCTCCGCCGTCGCCTATCTCGCCGCCCTGCCGCTCAGCGTCCGTTCCTTCGCCAATCGCCGCACCGCCGAACTGCGCGCCAAGGACGTGCTGAACACGCCGCCTCAGGACAAGGCGACGGACGGCCCAAAGGCCTGATGCGGACGATCAACCGGCCTGCCCGGCCGCCATGTCCCTGACGCTGGCGTAGTCGGTCTTGCCGGAGCCGAGCGTCGGGATGTCGTCGACGATCAGGATGGCTTCGGGCGCAGCGATTGCGGCCGCGCCCTGCTGCTTGGCGAAGGCGCCAAGCGCCGCGCGCGCCGCGCCCGGCTGGGTGGTGGCCAAGACGATGCGCTCGCCGCGCTTCTTGTCCGGCAACGCCACGGCGGCATGGCGGGCGTCCGGCCAAAGCTGCTGCGCCAGCCTTTCGACCGTCGCCAGCGACACCATTTCACCCGAGATCTTGGCGAAACGCTTCATCCGGCCGCGGATGGTCAGATAGCCGTCATTGTCGAACGAGACGATGTCGCCGGTGTCGAGCCAGTCGTCGGTCGCCGACAGGTCGGAACTGCGTCCGTCGGGACGGATATAGCCGCGCATGATGTTGGGCCCAGACAGCCACAGCCGGCCGGCGTCCTCGATGCCTTCCTCCGCCTCGAGACGGCAGCGCATCGACGGCAGCAGACGGCCGACGCTGCCGTCGCGAAAATGGCTCGCGGTGTTGACGGCGACCACCGGCGAGGCCTCGGTCATGCCGTAGCCCTCGACGATGCGCACGCCGAAGCGTTCGATCCACAGCAGCCGGGTGTCCTCGCGCACCGGTTCGGCCCCGGCCACCACCAGCCGCAGGCTCGAGAACGCGCCGTCGTCGGCGGCCTTGCCATAGGCGGCGTAGAACGTGTCGGTGCCGAACATGATTGTCGGCTTTTCCCGCGCCGCGATCTCCGGAATCTGCCGGAAATGCAGCGGCGAGGGGTGGAACAGGATGCGCACGCCGCTGACCAGCGGCAGGATCGTGCCCCCGGTCAGCCCGAACGAATGGAACACCGGCAGCACGTTGAACAGCTTGTCGGCGGGCGAGAAGCGAATGCGCGCCTCGATCTGCGCCACATTGGCGAGCAGGTTGTTGTGAGTCAGTTCGACGCCCTTGGGCGTGCCCTCCGAGCCCGAGGTGAACAGCACCACGGCGGTCGCGCCGGCCTTGGCCCGGGTATGGGGCCAGCGCCAGAACATCGCGCCGGCCGCCCGGCTGAACGCGGTGACGTCCTTGCGGATGTCTTCGAGCCAGAGCATCCGCGCCCCGGCGCCTTCGATCGCGGCGACGATGTCGTCGATCTGCGCCCGTTCGACGAAGGCGCGCGACGACACGACGGTGCGGATGCGGCACATGCGCACGGCTGCGGCGGCGTTGGACGGGCCGGCGCTGTAATTGATCATCGCCGCGACGCAGCCGGCCGACTGCAGGCCGACGAAGGCGCTGGCCATGGCGACGGAGTTGGGGGCCATCAGGCCGACGATCTCGCCGCCATTGGAGACGGCTCCGAACCGGCCGCCCAACACGCGGCCGGCGATCATCAACTGGCGATAGGTGAGCGAGCCGGCGATGCCGTCCTCGACGATGATTCTGTCGGCGCCGAAACCGCGCGCCGCCAGCGAAAGGGTGGAAAACAGCGTCCGTTTGCGCCGCGTCGCCGCCACCCGCGCCTCGGCGACCCGGTCGAGCAGCGCATTGGTGAGGCTGGTCGGCGGCCGCGCGCCGCGGCTGGCGAAGGTTTCCAGCGAAATCGGGGCCAGCGACGCCGCGACGAGCTTGGGAAACAGGCGGCGCGGGGCCTGTTCCTCGGACAATTTCGACCAGGGCAGGAACTGCGATCGCGCCACATGCACGGCGACGATATCGGCATCGGCCCGCGCGGCGATGCGCGCCACGGCGCGGAACAGCCGCAATTCGCGCGGCTGCGGCTCGACCGTCTGCGGAAAATACACCGCCAGCCGGCCATTGCCCTTGAGATGCCGCACCAGCCGGCGGCTGACAAACACATGCTCGGCGTTGAAGGTGATGGTGCGGGCCAGCGCTCTGTAGGGTTCAAGCCAGCCGGAGGTCGCCGAGGCTTCGTCGAGAATGTGCAGCGTGTCGTCGGGCAACAGCGCCAGCATCAGCGCCGGGTCCATCTGCGACTGGTGCGCGATGGCGTAGATCACCGGCGCGTCGGCCGCGCGCGCCTTGCGCATGCGCCCGTCCGACACCCGCCAGATCAGTTTCAGCGGCAGATAGAGGATCGCCTGGCGCACCGAGATGCCGAGGCGATAGGTCTGCGTCAGGGCGCCGACGAGATAGGCGGCGGCGATGCAGGCCACGACAAGCGCAATGGTGAACAGGCGATTCCTCCCGTGGCGAGGCGGCGACGCCGCACCTGACATAGGGTAGAGGGCTCGCGGCGGGCGTCAATGCGTCAGATCAATTCAGGCGGCAATTGGCCTCAGCGCAGCGGGTGCGCTCATCCCTTGCAATTGACCGCCAATGCCGCGAAACGTGTCCGGTGGCGGGGCGTTCTTTGGAGGAAGGGGCCAACTCGCATGACAATGCTGCAAATCTTCGCTGTGGCCATCATCACGGCGATGATGGTCGCCTTCATCTGGGGCCGGCTGCGCTACGACCTGATCGCCTGCCTGGCGCTGCTGGCGTCGATCGCCGCCGGAACGGTGAGCTATGAGAACGCCTTTTCCGGGTTCAGCGACGACATCGTCATCATTGTCGGCTCGGCCCTGCTGGTCAGTTCGGCGGTGCAGCGGTCGGGCGTCATGGAAGTCGCCATCAACAGGTATTTGCCGAACCTGACGGGGGTGCGGGCGCAACTCGTGGTGCTGGTCGGCATCGTCACGGTGCTGTCGGCGATCGTCAAGAACATCGGCGCGCTCGCCATCATGATGCCGATCGCCTTCCAGTTCGCGCGCCGGTCCGGCGTCTCGCCGTCGGTATTTTTGATGCCGATGGCGTTCGGCTCGCTGCTCGGCGGCCTGATGACGCTGGTCGGCACCTCGCCCAACATCATCGTGTCGCGCATGCGCGAGGAACTGGGCGGCCAGCCATTCGCGATGTTCGACTTCACCCCCGTCGGCGCGACGCTGGCGCTGACCGGCCTGGTGTTCCTGACCGGGTTCTACTGGCTGGTTCCGCAGCGGTCGCGCGAGACGGCGTCGCTGCACGACGCCATCGACATCAAGAACTACATTTCCGAAGGCCGGGTGGTGGCCGAATCGACAGTGCTGGGCAAGACCATCGCCGACCTGCTCAGGCTCGGCGACGGCGGCGCCACCGTTACCTCGGTGATCCGCGCCGGCGGCCTGCGCATCGCGCCCTTGCCCGACGCGGTGCTGCGCGAAAACGACATCGTCCTGCTCGAGGGCGATCCCGACGCGCTCGACAAGGTGACGTCGGGCGGAAAACTGCTGATGTCGGGGGGCAGGGTGGTCAAGGGCGCCAATCCGCGCGTCGAGATCGGCGCGGTCGAGGCGGTGATCGGCGAAAACTCGTTCCTCGTCGGCCTGACCGCGGAACGCCTCAACCTGCACGACCGTTTCGACGTCAATCTTCTGGCGATCAGCCGGCGCGGCCAGCGCATCACCGAACGGCTGCGCGAGGTGGTGTTCAGGCCCGGCGACGTCATCGTGTTGCAAGGCGTGCGCAACCGCCTGCCCGAAGTGCTGGTGCAGCTCGGCAGCCTGCCGCTGGCGGAGCGCCAGATCAAGCTCGGTTCGGTGCGCAACTGGCTGACGCCCGTCGCCGTGCTCGGCGCGGCGATGGCGCTGACCGCGCTGTCGATCCTGCCGGTCGCCATCGCCTTCTTCGCCGCCGCCGTGCTGATGGTGCTGTTCAAGGCGGTGCCGATCCGCCAGGTCTACAGCGCGATTGACGGCCCGATCCTGGTGATGCTCGCCGCCCTGATCCCGGTGTCGGATTCGCTGCGCTCCACCGGCGTCACCGCCATCGCCGCCGAATGGCTGGCCGGGGTGGCGATGACGCTGCCCGACTGGGGCGCGCTGGCGCTGATCATGGTGGCGGCGATGGCGGTGACGCCGTTCCTCAACAACGCCGCGACGGTGCTGGTGATGGCGCCGATCGCGGCGGGCTTCGCCACGACGCTCGGCTATCGGCCGGAAGCCTTCCTGATGGCAGTCGCCATCGGCGCGGGCAGCGATTTCCTGACGCCGATCGGCCACCAGTCCAACACGCTGGTGATGGGGCCGGGCGGCTACCGTTTCTCCGACTATCCGCGTCTTGGCCTGCCGCTCTCGGTGCTGGTCGTGCTGGTCGGCGTGCCGATGCTGCAGTTCGTGTGGCCGCTGCACTGAACGCTTGCCGCGCCGGCGTGCAGGGTGGATAAGGCGGGTCTTAATCAAGGAGAGACGACCCATGACTATCCGCCGCATCGAGCCTGGCCCACGCATGAGCCAGGCCGTCGTCCATGGCGACACGGTCTACCTGGCGGGCCAGGTCGGCGCGCCGGGCAAGAGCGTGACCGAACAGACCAAGGCGATCCTCAAGCAGATCGACCGGCTGCTGAAGCTCGCCGGCTCGAACAAGTCAAAAATCCTGTCGGCGCAGATCTGGCTCGACGACATGCGCGACTTCGCCGAGATGAACGCGGTGTGGGACGGCTGGGTCGACAAGGAGAACGCGCCGGCCCGCGCCACCGGCGAGGCGGCGCTGGCGACGCCGGACTACAAGGTCGAGATCATCGTCGTCGCGGCGGTTTGACGCGACGCGAGCCGATCCGCGCGCTCTTCATCTGCTCGGCCAACCGGCTGCGCAGCCCGACGGCGGAGCAGGTTTTTGCAGACCGGCCGAATGTCGAGACAGACTCGGCCGGACTGTCGCCCGACGCCGTGACAAGTCTGTCGCCCGAGCAGATCGAATGGGCGACAGTCGTCTTCGTGATGGAGAAAGTCCATCGGACCAGACTGTCGAAGCGGTTTCGTCGCCACCTGAACGGCAAGCGGGTGATCTGCCTCGATATTCCCGACGACTACCAATTCATGGATCCCGCCCTGATCCGTTTGCTCGAAACCAGGGCGGGTCCATTTCTGAGGTAGGCGCTCAGGCCGCGCGATATTGCGGCGTCGACGCCAGGTAGCGGCCGAACGCGTCGGCATTGGGCGGCGTCAGGTTTTCGGCGAGCGGATTGCGCTTGCGTTCCCTTGCCCCCATGTCGTCGAGCAGTTCGTCGAGATGCTTGAAATGGTAGGGCGCCACGCACAGCCCGCCATAGACGCCGGCGGCCGGCCGTTCGCCGCGTTTCCATTTCAGCATCATCTCGATGTTTTCGTTCATCTGTTCGGCGCTGGGCTGCTTGTCGAGCATGCCGTCGGCATAGCGCACCAGCCAGTTGGCGGCCATTTCGGACGTCAGCACCGAGCAGAATGACGAATTGAAGCCGACGAACCCCATTTCGGGAAGATCGGGATTGGCGATGATCCGGTAGAGGCGGTACTGGCCGTCCGGCTCGACCAGCCTGTCCTGGTAGCGCTTCGGCAGGAACGGCACGCCGAGCTTCCAGCCGGTCGCCAGCACCACCAGGTCGGACGCGACGCGTTCGCCGCCGGTGAGCACGACTTTTCCGGGCTCGTAGTGGTCGATCGAACCCTTGATCGCCTTGATGCGGCCGTCGGCGATCATGTCGAACAGGCCGGGCGTCACGATCGGGACGGAACAGTTGAGGTTGGTCTCGATCGGGTGGTCGGGTCTCAGCCCCGTCTTGCCGAACTTGCACTGGATCGACAGCAGGCTTTCCAGCGCCCGCCAGTTGGCCCAGATGAACGGCCTGGCGATGGCGTGGTTGAGCCTCTGCATCCGCGTCTGCGCCCATGCCGGGAACATGTTCTCCTGCGCGCGGATGTAGAGGATGCGCTTGAAATTGATCAGGCCGCCGATGAAATAGGGCACCCGCCAGACGCTTTCGCGATAGACGATCGTCGTCGATCTCGCGCCGGCCTTGGCCGCGTTGACGGCGATGTCGGTGGCGGATTTGGAAAAGCCGAGCACCAGCACGTCCTTGCCCGCAAGCATCGCCGGATCGGTGTATTGCGACGAATGCATGATCTGCCCGCCGCCGTCGACGAAGGCCTCGGCGCCGGGAAATTCCGGCGTGTTCCTGTCGCTGAACTGGCCGGTGCACACCGCGACAAAGTCGAAATCCTCCTGTGTCGCCGGCGCGCCATTGTCCGACAGGGTCACGGTCCAGCCGGGACGGCCGTCGGCGCGCCGGTCCACCGTCTCGACATTGGTGTTGAAGCGGATCAGCGGCATCAGCCCGTTTTCCCGGGCGTAGTCGGCCAGATAGGCATGCACCTGCGGGCCCTTCGGCCATTCCGGATAGGAACTGGGCATTGCCTTGCCGGTGTAGCGGTAGAGGTCCTTGGGGCTTTGGGTTTGCACGTCCGGATAGGAGCGCCACGGCTCCCACACGCCGCCGACGCCGCGGCTGCGCTCGATGACGGTCACGTCGTGACCGCGCTGTTTGAAGGCGAGCGCCGAGGCAAGCCCGCTCACGCCCGCGCCGATGACGCAGACCTTTTTCTTGTCGACCATGTCTTGTCCTCCCGACGGGCGCACGGCTCCGCTCGCGCCCGGCAGGCCGGGCGGCGCAAGGACGGAGCGTGCTATGACCGGTTAGTCGTTGGCTTCTGGCGGCAGGAAGTCGACCTCATGCATGGCCGACACCTTCACCACTTCGGCCGGGTCGCCGAGATTGTGGAGTTTTTTGAACAGGTCCTCGAGCTTGCGCGCCGGCGACACCCAGAACAGCGCGCGGCAGGGCTTGTCGGACTTGTTGAAATAGCCGTGCGGGATGCCGCGCGGCATGCGCACCAGATCGCCGGCCTTGGCCTTCACCCATTTGCCGTCGAGCTTGAGATCGAGTTCGCCTTCCTGCACCAGGATGAACTCGTCCTGGGTCGGATGGATGTGCACCGGCACGAACTGGCCGGGATCGCTGTTGGTCTCGAAGGCGAAGGTCGTTTCGCAGACGGCCTTTGGATAGTAGGTCTGCCCCAAAATGTTCCAGGTGACCCCGTCAAACCCGGCGCCGTTGCTGGTGATGCCCTTTGCGAGCGCTCCTGCCATGTTCTTCCTCCCGTGGCGTGTTGCGAAAGCGGCATCCTCCGGCGCTTTCGTCGACCGCGATCTTGGCAGGCGGTGGCGCAGCATCTAGCCGCGCCGCGAAGCGCCTATCCAAAAAACGAAAACAACTTGACGCTGCGGCGCTGCGACGCAGAAATCCGTTGGGGGCGGGGCGGGCGTTTGTTAGGCTCGGTGTCATGCAAGCCGAAATCAGCGCCCGAATTGCGGTTCCGCTGTCCGGCCACGTCCTGTTCCAGTCGGACGATCTCGACTGTGCCAGGGAGCGGGTCGCGCAGAAATTCTGCCGCCACCGGCTCGACATTGTCGGGTCGCGCCGGGCGTTTCGCGCCAGCCACCATCACGCCGCCGGAGACATGCTGTCGCTGAACTATATCAGCTACGGCGCGGACGTCGAAATCGACCCCGGCGAACTGGGCGATTTTTACCTGATTCAGATGCCGGTCACGGGCGCGGCGACGATCCGCAACGGCGCGAGCGAATTCCTCACCGACCGAACGACGGCATCGGTGCTCAATCCCGATCTCGCGACAAGAATGCGCTGGTGGGAAGGCTGCGGCCAGATGCTGATCCAGGTGCGCAAGTCGCCTTTCCTGGCGTTTGCCGAAACCGTGTTCGACCGGCCGCTGCCCGGCCCGTTGCGGTTCGACCCGGTGGTCGATTTCTCGCGGCGGGAGATGCAGACCTGGCGCGCGTTCGCCGCCAGCCTGTTCCGCGCCGCGGAAACCGCCGACGGCCGGGACACGGGCATTGGCCAGGCGTTCGCCGAGCAGCGCCTGATGGAGCTGTTCCTGCGCGTCCAGCCGAGCAACATGTCGCTGTTCCAGGACGTCAAGCCGCCGGGGCCGCTGCCGCGGCACACCAGGCGGGCGCAGGAATTCATCCACGCCAACGCCGACCGGCCGATTTCACTGACCGATGTTTCGCAGGCCGCCGGCGTCACGCCGCGGATGCTGCAGCTCGCCTACAAGTCGGCCTTCGGCATGTCGCCGATGCACGCCCTGCAACAGGAACGGCTACGGCTGGTGCGGTTCGACCTGATGTCGGGCGAGGCGGTCAATGTCTCGGACGCGGCGCTGAGATGGGGTTTTGCCCATCTCGGGCGTTTCGCCGCCGACTATCGCCGCGCATTCGGCGAAATGCCGCGCGAGACGCTCGCCCGCGCCAACGCCGACTATTGCTGCTGACCGTCTTCCGGCTCGCCTTCGCCGAGGAAGGCGGCGGCCGCCGGCAGGCACGACACCGACCATCCGGCGGGCGCCGCCGTCTTCTGGTATTCGACGATCGCCGCTTCGCACTGGTCGCGCGCGTCGAACCCTGTCGGCATGACCACCATGCCGCCGCCGGGACCGGCGACGACCAGATACCAGATATAGGCAGTTGCTGCGGCGTTCATAGATAACCTCAATTCATTGCGTTGCCTGCTTCGTGCGAAGCGCCGCCTTGAATTACTCCGGCATGCGGTAGTGCGTCCAGACCTTGTCGCGCGCCCGCCAGATCAGGCCGGTTTCTTTCAGGCCGGGATCCGCCAGCGGCACGATGTTGGCGGCGATGTCGGAAGGGTGGGGCAGCGAGTTGGGATCTTCGCCCGGCATCGCCTGCGCCCGCATCGCGGTGCGCGTGGCGCCCGGGTCGACCATGTTGACGCGCAGCGCCATGCTCCTGGTCTCGTCGGCCCAGGAGCGGCCAAGCGCCTCGACCGCCGCCTTTGAGGCGGCGTAGGGGCCCCAGAACGCCCGCGCCGAATGCGCCGCGCCGGACGAAATCAGGATGGCGCGGCCGGCGTCGGAGGCGCGCAGCAGCGGGTCCAGCGAGCGGATCAGCCGCCAGGTCGAGGTGACGTTGATGTTCATCACCTTGTCGAAGGTCTTGGCCTCGACATGGCCGATGGGGGAAATCGTGCCGAGCACGCCGGCGTTCGCCACCATGATGTCGAGCTTGCCCCACCGCTCGTTGATCGAGCCGCCGAGGCGGTCGATGCCGGCCATGTCGGTCAGGTCGAGCGGCACAAGCGTCGCCGAACCCTTGCCGGTGGCGGCGGCGCCCGCCTTGATCTCGTCGTCGAGTTCCTCGAGCCCGCCGACGGTGCGCGCCACCGCGATGACGTGCGCGCCGGCCGCCGCCATGTGTTTGGCGATGAAATAGCCGATGCCGCGCGATGCGCCGGTGACGACCGCGATGCGGCTGGAAAGGTCGGGTGTCATGGAAACCTTCGATGTGTTGTCGGGAGCGGTCTAACAAATTGAGGCCGAATCTCAAGCTCCGGCCAACAGATGTCATGTGACCATAATGGTCCCATGTTATCTCTTGTGGATGAGAGCGATCGCTCGCCGGACCTTGCGCGAATTTGTCGACGGAATGGCCGGTCATTGCGATCAGCAGGCGATCAGGTTTCGCACGGACCAGCAGGGCCTGACGCGAAAGGACCTCGAAGCGATCATCGGTCCACGCAATCGGGTCGCCGACATCCTCAACCGCAGGCGCGGGCTGTCGGTCGAAATGATCCGCCGCCTCAACGCGCAGCTTGGGATTTCAGCCGAGGTGTTGATCCGGCCGAGCGTCACTGACGACGCAGCGTGATCCCGTCAGCGCGGGCCAACGACGCAAGAAAACGGTCGCACCGGGCCGCGTCAGGCGCCAGCCCTGGTCGCCAGCACCGACAATTGCCGCACATTGTCGGTCGAATCATGATCGGTAAGCCGCGTCGGATATTCCTTGGTGAAGCAGGCGTCGCAGAATTGCGGCTGTTCATTGTTGCGCGCCGTTTCGCCCACCGCGCGGTAGAGGCCGTCGATCGACAGGAAGCCGAGCGAATCGACACGGATGAAATCGGCCATCTCCTGCACCGACATCCGCGACGCCAGCAGCTTTGAGGTTTCCGGCGTGTCGACGCCGTAAAAGCATGAGGCGCGCGTCGGCGGCGAGGCGATGCGCATATGGACTTCGCGCGCGCCCGCGTCGCGCACCATCTGCACGATCTTCTGGCTGGTGGTGCCGCGCACGATCGAATCGTCGACCAGCACCACGCGCTTGCCCTCGATCATCCGGCGGTTGGCGTTGTGCTTGAGCTTGACGCCCATGTGGCGGATCGAATCGCCCGGCTGGATGAAGGTGCGGCCGACATAATGGTTGCGGATGATGCCGAGCTCGAACGGCAGGCCAGACGCCTGCGAGAAGCCGATGGCGGCGGGCGTGCCCGAGTCCGGCACCGGCACGACGATGTCGGCCTCGACCGGGCTTTCCCGCGCCAGTTCGACGCCGATCTGCTTGCGCGCGTCGTAGACGTTGCGGCCTTCGACATGGGAGTCGGGCCGCGAGAAATAGACATATTCGAAGATGCAGAACCGCGCCGGCTGCGGCTCGAACGGAAACATGCTTTCGATGCCCTTGCTGGTGATGACCACCATTTCGCCAGGCTTGATGTCGCGCACGAAACGCGCGCCGATAATGTCGAGCGCGCAGGTTTCCGACGCCAGAATCCAGGCGCCGTCGAGGTCGCCCAGCACCAGCGGGCGGATGCCGAGCGGATCGCGGCAGCCGATCATCTTCTTCGACGACAGCGCCACCAGCGAGAACGCGCCTTCCACCTGCCGCACCGCGTCGATGAAGCGGGCGTTGAGGTCGCGTTCCTTGCTCATAGCCACCAGGTGGAGAATGGTTTCGGTGTCGGAGGTCGAGGAGAAGATCGCGCCCTGTTTCTGCAGCGTGCGCTGCACCGTCATGGCGTTGGTCAGATTGCCGTTGTGGGCGACCGCAAAACCGCCATCGGCCAGCTCGGCGAAAAACGGCTGGATGTTGCGCACGCCGGCGCCGCCGGTGGTGGCGTAGCGGGTGTGGCCGATCGCCCGGTTGCCCTTGAGGCTGTCGATGACCGCCTGCTTGGTGAAGGTGTCGCCGATCAGGCCGACATGGCGCTCGACATGGAACTGCGAGCCGTCAAAGGAAACGATGCCGGCGGCTTCCTGGCCGCGATGCTGAAGCGCGTGCAGCCCCAGCGTGACGATGGCCGCCGCGTCCTGGCGGCCGAAAATGCCGAAGACGCCGCATTCGTCGTGGAAACCGTCATCGCCGGAAAATGGAGTGTCGTGCCCGTCGGCCATGTCCGTCGCGCCTCGTGCTAATTATTGGTCTGGCCAGCTTCTTCGTCAGGCGGCGACGCCGGTTCCTGCGGCGCTGCCGGCGCGGCTTCGCCGCCCGGCGTCAGCTTGTTCAAGATGGTGGCTTCCGGGTCTTCCGGCAACAGCGCCGCAAGCTTTTGCCCGATGGTTTCCAGCAGCGGCCGCGACTTGGCGTTGGCCACCCATGCCGGCTGATTGCTGGCCACCAGCCAGTTGAAGAACAGCAGGCCGACCGCGACGACCAGAATGCCGCGCGCCGCGCCGTAGAGAAAGCCGAGCGTGCGGTCGAGCGCGCCGACCCGGCTGTCGATGATGAAATCGGCGATCTTCATGGTGATGATCGTGACGATGATCAGCGCGATGAAGAACACGATGGCGGCGGCGGCGCCGACCGCCAGCTGTTGCTGGTCGATATACGGCGTCACATGCGGCAGGACGAGCGGATAGAAGAAATAGGCCGCGATCGCCGCGGCCGCCCAGGAGGCGATCGACAGAACCTCGCGCGAAAAGCCCCGCACCATCGCCAGCATGGCTGAAACGAGGGTGAAGCCGACGAGAATTCCGTCCAGCAGCGTAATCGGCATAATGTCTCCAGTCCGGTCTAGTCTTCGTCGCGGCGCAGTTTCGAGCCGGCGATGCGGGCGACCAGGTCAGCCAGATGCTCCGGCCTGAATGATTGGCCGGAAAACGCCGCGGTTGCATCGCCGCCCGCGCCCGGCAGGACAGCCTGACGGAACCCGAGCTTTTCTGCTTCCTTGAGACGTTGCGCCGCATGCGCCACTGGTCTGATGGCTCCCGAAAGGCTGATTTCGCCGAAATAGACGCAATCGGATGGAAGGGCAAGGCTGGTCAGGGACGAAACCAGGGCGGCCGCGACCGCCAGATCGGCGGCCGGTTCGCTGATGCGGTAGCCGCCCGCGACATTGAGGTAGACGTCGTGGGTGGCGAAGCGGACGCCGCAATGGGCCTCCAGCACCGCCAGCACCATCGACAGCCGGGCGCTGTCCCAGCCGACCAGCGAGCGGCGCGGCGTGCCGAGCGGCGAGGGGGCGACCAGCGCCTGGATTTCGACCAG
>DDFA01000009.1 GCA_002336975.1 Phyllobacteriaceae bacterium UBA1940 | reverse complement strand
TCGGCGAGCCCGGCGTCGGCAAGACGGCGATCGCGGAAGGACTTGCGCTGCGCATCGTCAATGGCGACGTGCCGGAATCGCTCAAGGACAAGCAGTTGATGGCGCTCGACATGGGCGCGCTGATCGCGGGAGCGAAATATCGCGGCGAATTCGAGGAGCGGCTGAAGGCCGTGCTCAACGAGGTGACGGCGGCGGCTGGCGGCATCATCCTTTTCATCGACGAGATGCACACGCTGGTCGGGGCCGGCAAGGCGGACGGCGCGATGGACGCGTCGAACATGATCAAGCCGGCGCTGGCGCGTGGCGAACTGCACTGCGTCGGCGCGACGACGCTGGATGAATACCGCAAATATATCGAGAAGGACGCGGCGCTGGCGCGGCGGTTCCAGCCTGTGTTCGTCGACGAACCGTCGGTTGAGGACACGATCTCGATCCTGCGCGGCATCAAGGAAAAATACGAACAGCACCACAAGGTGCGCATCTCCGATTCGGCGCTGGTGTCGGCGGCGACGCTGTCGAACCGCTACATCACCGACCGTTTCCTGCCCGACAAGGCGATCGACCTTGTCGACGAGGCGGCGTCGCGGCTGAGGATGCAGGTCGATTCCAAGCCCGAGGCGCTCGACGAGATCGACCGCCGCATCATGCAGTTGAAGATCGAGCGCGAGGCGTTGAAGGTCGAAAAGGACGACGCGTCGAAAGACCGGCTCGAGCGGCTCGAAAAGGAGCTTGTCGGACTCGAGGAGGAATCGGCGGCGCTGACCGCGAAATGGCAGGCGGAGAAGCAGAAGCTCGGCCTGGCTGCCGATTTGAAGAAGCAGCTCGACGAAGCCCGCAACGAACTGGCGATCGCACAGCGCAATGGCGAATTCCAGCGCGCCGGCGAGCTTGCCTATGGCAGGATCCCGGACCTGGAAAAGAAGCTGGTCGACGCCGAGAGCCAGGAGAGCAAGGGTTCGATGGTCGAGGAGACCGTGACCCCGGACCACGTGGCGCATGTCGTGTCGCGCTGGACCGGAATCCCGGTCGACAAGATGCTGGAAGGCCAGCGCGAGAAACTGCTGCGAATGGAAGACGAAATCGCCAAGCGGGTCGTCGGCCAGGGCGAAGCGGTGCAGGCGGTGTCCAAGGCTGTCAGGCGCGCCCGTGCTGGATTGCAGGACCCGAACCGGCCGATCGGCTCGTTCATGTTCCTGGGGCCGACGGGCGTCGGCAAGACGGAACTGACCAAGGCGCTGGCGTCGTTTCTGTTCGACGACGACAATGCCATCGTTCGCGTCGACATGAGCGAATATATGGAGAAGCACTCGGTCGCCCGGCTGATCGGCGCTCCTCCCGGCTATGTCGGCTATGACGAGGGCGGGGCGCTGACCGAAGCGGTGCGGCGTCGGCCCTATCAGGTCGTGTTGTTCGACGAGATCGAAAAAGCGCATCCCGACGTGTTCAACGTGCTGCTGCAGGTGCTGGACGACGGTCGCCTGACCGACGGCCAGGGCCGCACGGTCGATTTCCGCAACACGCTGATCATCATGACGTCGAATCTCGGAGCCGAATATCTGGTCAACCTGGCGGAAGGCGAGGATGTCGACAAGGTGCGCGACGAGGTGATGGGCGTGGTGCGGTCGCATTTCAGGCCGGAATTCCTCAACCGCATCGACGAGATCATCCTATTCCACCGGCTGCGCCGGCAGGACATGGGCAAGATCGTCGAGATTCAGCTCAAGCGGCTGGAACGGCTGCTGGAGGACCGCAAGATCACGCTCGACCTCGACAAGGACGCGGTCGAATGGCTGGCGAACAAGGGTTACGATCCGGCCTATGGCGCGCGGCCGCTGAAGCGCGTGATCCAGAAGGACCTGCAGGACCCGCTGGCCGAGAAGATCCTGGTCGGCGACATCCATGACGGCGAGCGCGTCGTCGTCACCGCCGGCTCCGACAGGCTGAACTTCAGGGCCAAGGCGTCCGCCATCAAAGGTGACAAGAGCAAGGAAGCGGCCTGAGGGCGGACAGGGACGCCGCGGTAAGCGCGGCGTCCCCCCTGATTTGCCGCGGAGGTTTCCAATCTATCGGACGGCTATTTCTTGCCTCGCAATGGTCACGGAAAATTAGTTTGTTATGATGTCTAATAAATCCCGTAGCTCAACGGGCTCTCCCGGCGCAAGCATCTAACCATGCACCGCGCCTTTGTTGCGTCCGTTGTCTAGCAATGGGTCGCACATGGTCATCACAAGATCTTTTCTCCGTTCCAGGGCAGGGAACATAGCAATCATGACGGCGCTTGTTGCGCCGGCGCTGGCGTTGCTGATTGGTCTCCTGTTCGAGACGGGTCTCGGTCTTTCCTATTTCGGTCAGTCCAAGCGGGTTATTGCGCTTGCCTGCGAACGATCGACGAAACCGTCGCGCACCTTGACGCCGTCCGACCAGGAACGCCGTCAGAGCGTGCTGGATACGTTCGACACGTTGGTGAGGTCCTCGAATCAGGAAGTGACGTCGCGAGATGTCTCCATCGACTGGCTGGACACCGATGTCTCTGCCCATTTCAAATACAAGACGGCGTTTGTGAACCTGCTCGGCTTCAATGCGGTCGAATACGATCTGGCATATGAATGTACCGGCATTCCGCCCTATCCTCACGATGGCGAAGTGGTGCTGAGCAGTTCGCTGCAGAAGACGGACGGGAGCAATCTCAAACTGGCGAATAATCGACAGCCGGCTTCGCCTGACGGCTGCTGGGCCGTGTACAAGCCGACCGACTTCGGATGGGCCGGCGGCGAAGGCCCCGGCGTTGAGATCCAGGACTGGTCGTATCAGTGGTGCCGGAACTACTATCGGTGGACCGGTCTGCCGCCCGCCGATTTTCCGACGCGCTATGCGATTGAGCTCGACAGCTATTCCAACTCAAGCATGTACAAGCAGATCGAGTTGCATCCGGGTAAATATGAGATCGGAGTTTGGTATAACGGCCGCAACCAGGCGTATGTCGGCTCCAACCAGATTGATGTCTCGCTTCAGAAGACTCGCCCTGAACTTGGATCGTACGAGATAATTATTTCGATGAGTCAGGATTCCAGCGAAATAAGATGGCAATATTATAAGTATAGTATCGAGGTTGACACCTATTCGGTTTATAACCTCAAGCTCGCCGCAGCCGCCAAATCGGACTTAGTCGGAGGAGTTATCAGTTCGCTCTCTGTCAAGTATCTCGACAGGTAAGGTTGAGTTCGAGATATGTATCTGCTTCGGCGATTTGGACATTCTGTATCTGGCGGGGCTGCAATCGAATTTGCAATTATCGTCCCGTTCTTCATCCTCTGCCTGATCGGCATTTTCGAGATCGGCATCGTCCTTGTGTTCAACCTCTACCTCAACAACGCCGCCAATGCCGGCGTCGAGTATTTGAGGTCATCACAAATACACGGAACCAAGATCACAAACGTCGGGCTGCGCGACGCCGTTTCGAGCGCAATGCCGGTCGAGTTGGACAGGTCGAAGCTGCATGTCAGGCTCACGAGGATCGACAATGCCGACCTGGCCGCGGTTCGGATCCACTTTCCGGTCTCAAACGGCTTCAGCGTGTCCAAGACCGGCGACTTTCTGCTCCAGGTTGGATATGACTGGCGCGCAATTTCTCCAATGACGAAATATCTCGTTCCGCACACGAAGAACAAGATTCAACTACAGGCGATCCAACTCGGGGCTGCAGCCGTGCGCGTGACCGAATGACACCGTCGTCAAGCACAGGAAGACAGGCGCTGCAACGGTTCCGCCGCAACACATCCGGCATTGCCGCCACGGAATTTGCGCTCATAGCGCCGTTGCTGATCATGTTCCTGGGCGTGGTCTTCGAGACTGGGCGCGGCTGGCTGGCCTATCAGAATTTTGTGTCGGTTGTGGACAATACGGCGCGGTGGGCGGCCCGATTTCCGATGTTCGAGGCGCGCGTCAGGACCGGGATACCCAGCTACATCACGCGATCGACGGTCGGGATGGACGTTGACGAGCTTGATCTGACGCTGCGCAGCGCCAGCAAATCTGCCGGCGGCGTCGTCCAGGAATTTCCGGCTCACGATTTCTTTGGCGGCACGTCGGATATGGACTGGTCGGCGATCCTTGACCGGGAGAATTTCAAGGTGGGCGAAGCGGCCATCATCGTGACGGGCCGATACGGGTTCAAGCCGCTCTTCTCGGTGCTCGGCGACACTGAAGTGACCTTCGAATATAATGTTGCCGTCAACCCGTTCTTCTCCAGATCCTACAAATATCTGGACGGCGACAGCGACTGGGAGCACTACAATGTCCGATAGAACCGTTGCCGTCAGTTCCGCCGATCCCTGGCGGCGCGAGCCAGCCCGTGCGCCACGAGGCGGTCGATCAGGTCGGGATAGCTGACGCCCGACGCCTCCATCGCCTTCGGATACATGCTGATATTAGTGAAGCCGGGGATGGTGTTGAGCTCGTTGATCAGCATCGTCATGTCGGCGGAGACAAAAAAATCGACCCGGGCCATGCCGTCGCAGCCCACGGCGCGGAATGCCTCGGCCGCCATCGTCCGCAGGCGGGTTTCGACATCCGTCGGCAATTGCGCGGGGACGATAAGCGCGGCGCCGTCGGCGTCGACGTATTTTGCGTCGTAGGTGTAGAAGCCGCTGTGCTCGGCCGGAGCGATTTCGCCCGGACGTGAGACGAACAGGCTGCCGTCTGGGGCTTCCAGCACGGCGCATTCGATTTCGCGCGCCTTGATGAATTCCTCGGCGACCAGTTTCTTGTCGTGGGCAAAGCCCGTCGCCAGCGCCGCCTGGTAGCCGGCCGCATCCGTCACCTTCGACACGCCGACCGACGAGCCCTGTCGGGCCGGCTTGATGAAGATCGGGGTTCCAAGCGTTGCGGCCAGGTCCTTGAAATCGGGCGCCGCGCCGGCGTGGATGGTGACGGATCGGGCGTTGGGAATGCCGGCCTGGCTCAACAGCCGCTTCGCCAGATCCTTGTCGAGGGCGTTTGCCGAACCGGCGATGCCGCAGCCGATCAACGCCAATCCGGCGACATCGGCCAGCCCTTGCACCGAGCCGTCTTCGCCGGGCAGGCCGTGCAGCACAGGGAACATGGCGTCGACTGGGTCGATTTCGCGCGCGGGTCCATCGCCGGGCAGCACAAGCAGACGGCCGTTGCCGCCCGCCACCAGCAGGATTTCGTCGCCTTTTGCCGAACAGTCGAGCGCGCCGTCGACGAAACTGCTCAAACGCCAGCGGCCGTCGCGGGAGATGAACACCGGCACCGCGTCATATTTCGCCGGATCGAGCGCGGCCATGACATTGGTCGCAGACATGATCGAAACATCATGCTCGGCCGAACGTCCCCCAAACAGCACGAGGAGGCGGACACGGGGCGAATCGGCATTCATTGCGCTTTTCCAGTTGATGAACATTTGTGTAAGGCGTTGGGCGATGCGATCAAGTGTCGGATTGCAAGCCGCGCAGCGATCTTCCGGTCGAGGTGCGGTCATGGCAAGGAACCAGGCATGAAACAATCGGTCCCCGGCGTGCATCGGGTGCTTGGCGGCTACGTCAACGCGTTTGTCGTCGATTCGGACGACGGGCTGGTGTTAATCGACGCCGGGCTTCCAAAATCCGAGTCGAGGATAGTTCGCGCGCTGTCGGCGCTGGGGCGTCGCCCCGATGACGTCAGGCACATTATCGTCACCCATGCCCATCCCGACCACATGGGCGGGCTGGCCGCGATGTTGAAGGCGACTGGCGCCAGATGCTGGTCTCACGAGACCGACGCCGACGCGATCGAGGCGGGCGTGCCGCCGCCGGTGTACGCAGGTCCCGGCGTCGCGTCCCGGCTGCTGTTTGCCGCCTCGCGCATGATGCGCAACAATCTGACGCCGGCGCGGGTCGACCATCGGGTGAGGGACGGGGACCGGCTGCCGGGCGGACTGGTTGCGATCCACGCGCCGGGCCACAGCCCCGGGCAGATCGTCCTGATGCATCCGAAACAACGGCTGTTGTTTGCGGCCGATTGCGCAATGAACATCTGGGGGCTCAAACTGTCGCTGCTGAATGAGGACCGGGCGCTCGCCGCCGATACCGCCGCCCGCATCGCCGGGCTCGATTTCGACCGGGCGCTGTTCGGGCATGGCGGGCTGATCGACGCGCAGGCCGCGGCCCGGTTTCGCGAGGCGTTTGCGCGACCATGACGCTCGACGAGTATGATGAATATTGCGGCTCCTTGCCCGGCGCCAATCATGTGGTTCAGTGGGGCGGATCGCATGTCTGGAAAGTCGGCTCCAAACTGTTCGCCGTCGCCGCGCCGGGTCAGGATGGCGCCGGCGACCCGGCGGTGACGTTCAAGGCGTCCGAAATGTCGTTCGAGATGCTGAAGGATCAGCCCGGCTGCCGCCCCGCGCCCTATCTCGCCTCGCGGGGGATGAAATGGATCCAGCGTGTCACCGGCATATCGATGGATGACGCGGCGCTGAAGCAATACATCGCCGAAAGTCACAGACTGGCGGCGGCAAACCTGCGGCGCGCCGAGCGAGCGGCGATCGGGATATGAGCGCGTCCGGCGCGACAAGAAACGAGCCGGTTCGGAGAAAGACGACTCAAATCATGGTTTCCGGAAAGGAAATTTTCCCGGCCGGAGCGCGCGATCTTCATGTCTCGTTCATCATACACATAGCATTGTCTGGTGACGCACGGTCAAACCGGACGTGTAAACTGTCGTATTTGCTTGATGGACCGGAGAATCATGCGCCTTGCGGTAACGTCTAGAGCCCTGGCAACCGTCGCGCTGGCCGCGCTGGCGGGGTCGGTCTCGCCCTTTACGATGGCGAACGCGCAGGACGGCGCGGTGCAGATCGCGCAAGCGCGCGAAATCGAGGTCTATTACGACGACTATGGACGCCGCGTGATCGCCGACGCCTATACCGGGCAGATCCTGTCGGTCGAATTGCCGCGAAACGGCCTCGACAGGCGGTCGACCGGGACGGTGGGCGCCTATGATCGCTATGAGGGCGATCGCTATCTGGATAATGAATATGACCGGCCGCGCCGTGGCGACCGCTACGAGCGCCGGCGCGATCAGCGCTATCCCGGCGAGGACGAGGCCTCCTACGACGAGGGCGGCGCTTTCCCCGAAGCGCCGCCGGAGCCGGAGCGCAAGGTGGATCGCAAGCCGCTGCCCCAGACCGCGGCGCGCGAGCCGGCGCCGATCCAGAACGAGCCGAAGCTGTCGCCCGCCAATCCGGCCGACGTGCCGACGATCGGGCGCAAGTCGGTTCCCTCGGTGGCAAGCCTGCAGATCATGCTCGACCGCGCCGGCGTCTCGCCCGGCGTCATCGACGGGCATATGGGGTCGAATGTGGAAAAGGCGCTGTCCGCCTACAACGAACTGACCGGCGACAATCTGAAAACCACCGACACCGCCGGCATCGAGGCGGCGCTTGCGGAGCGCGGCGGCGCGGCGTTCGCCGAATACACGATCACCCAGCAGGACGCGGCCGGGCCCTATGTGGCGTCGATCCCCAGCGACTATGCCGAAAAGGCGCAACTGGACGCGATGGGCTTCACGTCGACGCTCGAAATGCTAGGCGAGCGCTTCCACATGAGCGAAGCCTATCTGAAGGAACTCAATCCCGGCGCCAATTTCAACCGCGCGGGCACCGTCATCAAGGTCGCAAGCGTCGGGTCCAATGTGACGCGGCTGGTGTCGCGAATCATTGCCGACAAGGGACGCGAACAGGTGCGCGCCTATGATTCGGCCGGGCGGCTGGTTGTCGCCTATCCCGCGACGATCGGGTCGTCGGACACGCCGTCGCCGGTTGGAACCCACACGGTCGAGCGCGTCGCGCTGAATCCCGAATACACCTACAATCCAAAGATCAACTTCAAGCAGGGCGAGAACGACAAGATCCTGCGCATACCGCCCGGGCCCAACGGGCCGGTGGGCTCGGTGTGGATCGCGCTGTCGAAACCGACCTACGGCATCCACGGCACGCCCGATCCGTCAAAGATCGGCAAGACCAACAGCCATGGCTGCATCCGCTTGACCAACTGGGACGCCCAGGAACTGGCGAAGCTGGTCAAGAAGGGCGTCACGGTCGAATTCGTCGAATAGTTTCGCCGAACATGTGGCGCGGGCCGCGACGACTGCCGGGTCACCTCCGCGGCATATGTTTCGCCTGGACTAATGCGCTGCGGCTTCGGCCACCTTCAGCGGATCCTCGTCCTCGTCGCCGATCAGGGTTTCGATCCGGTCCTTGGTCTTCTTGAACCGGTCGAGTTCGTCGCCCTTGAGCGTGCGGCCGACAGGCAGGCGGACGCGCATCGGGTCGACCTTGTTGCCGTTGACCAGCAATTCGTAGTGCAGGTGATTGCCGGTGGCGAGGCCGGTCTGGCCGACATAGCCGATAATCTGGCCCTGGCGCACCCGCGCGCCCGGCTCGATCCCGCGGGCGATGCCGCTCTGGTGATTGTATGACGTCTCGTAGCCGTTGGTGTGACGGATGATCGTCTGGCGGCCGTAGCCACCGGCCCAGCCGGCCTTTTCGACAACTCCGCTGCCGGCGGCGATGATCGGGGTGCCGCGCGGCGCGGCCCAGTCGACGCCGGTGTGCATCTTCACGTAGCCGAGCACCGGGTGCCGTCGCGCACCCCAGCCGGAGGTGAAGCGGCCGTTGGGCACCGGATTGCGCAACAGGAACTGGCGAACGCTGCGGCCGTTCTCGTCAAAATAGTCGATGGCGCCGTCGTCCATCTGGAATCTGTAGAAGACGCGGCGGTTACCGCCGAACATCGCGTCGACGTAAAGCAGTTCGGATTCGTCAGTGGCGCGATCCTGCTCGTCGGGCTGTGAAAAAATCGCCTCGATGCGGTCGGCCGGATTCAGCCGCGACTGGAAATCGACATCGGAGGCCAGCAGCCGCACCAGTTGCGCCGTCATTTCCCGCGACATCCCGTAGGAATAGGCGGCCCGGTAGATGCCGTCATAAACGGTCGGCAATTCGCTGTACGGCCGGACCGGTTGCGGTTCGCCCGACAGCGCGGCGGCGACCTCGGTGGAGATTTCCGGCTCTTCGGCCGGGACGAACTGTTCGCGATCGTCCAGTGCAATCGACACGATATGGGTGGCGCCGTCATAGACGCTGGCGCGGACGATGCGGTTGACGTCTCTGGTCGATTCGACGCCGATGCGCAAAACGCTGCCCGCCTTGAGATTCGGGCCGCTGAGCATCGTCTCCAGCGCGTCGGCCATGCCGCGCGACATGGCGCGATCGTATCCGGCCTCCTCAAACACCGTGGTGATCTTCTTGTCGGTGCGAACCGGAAGAAAATCTTCTGAAAAACCGGTCGAAACGTCGAATGAGGCGCGGGTGGCGGTCGAGACATTTTCGGGAATCACCCGGGCGAATGTCTGCGGCAGGGGGCCATCGGCGGTCTGGCCGAAACGCTGCGGGTCGACATAGTGGAGGGACGCGACCTGGATGGCCCCGTCGGAGAGGGCGAGGCCAGCGTCGCGGACGACTTCCTCGATCTCGCCCGCCGTATATGCGCTCTTCTCGTCAAAGGCGGCGGTGGCGATCGGGAAGTCGATCGTCTTGAGACTGACTTCGCTTTCGATCTTGGCGCCATAGATGACGCCGTCGGATTCGGGAGCGTCCGGCTGCGGCCCGCTCTCGGCAAAAACGTCGAGCGGGTCGAACGCGGGGTAGGGGCGTTTGGTGGTGTGGCCGGCGGCAAGCGCCATCTTCACCTCGACGAACGGTTGGGCGCGGATGACGTCGCGGTCGCCGACCCGGCTCATCATCGAGACTTCCATCCGGCGTCGGTCGCTGGCTTTCGGCGCCGCGCGCGGGACGGCGAGGCGGGTGGTCTTGGCGGCTTCGCCCGCTTCGCCGGCCGGCTGTTGCGCGATCACCCGGGCGATCTCGGGCGGTGTGGCGAGCTGCTCGCGGCCGTCAAGCGCAGCCAGCAGCGCAACGCCCATCAGCACCGAGGAGGTGAGGCCGGTCAGGAAGGTGCCGGACAGCCAGCGCGCCGACACCTCGCGGCGGTCGGGCGGACCGCCGCGACCATCGGCGATCAGAGGCGGCTCGTTGCCGAGCGCCGTCACGGCGTCGTTTACTCGATGCATTTAGGTTGGACGTCCCCTGGCATGCGCAGCCGTTCGGTTTTCTCGTTCAGAACTCGTTCAAAGACATTTGCCCGTCGCGAACCCGCAAGTCAACGAAAGGCGCCTCCACAGTCAGCCGCCGTCCGGCGCGTTCCTTACGCGTGCGCGATTCATATAACCGTTGCGGCGGTCCGACCTGTGCGCAGCGATTGCGGCCCCAATGCGACCGCACCAGCGGCGCGCGATCACGATTTGGGGCGAAACGCCGACCTTCCCTTACGTGTCGCAAAAAATTCAAAAAACTTCATTTTCTTTGTTGACACCTCGAAGGGGCGTCCCCTATATACGCCTCACCAACGACAGCGGCGACGCTGCTGGCGACGAAGAAGTTCGCTTCTGAGTTTCGAGAGTTGGAACAAATTCATGAGAGCCGCGTGAGCGACACTCTGCAGGCCCGAAGCCAAAAGCGAAATGGGCCACGACATCGCGTCTGCGCTGTCTGTTCTTTGAAAACTGAATATAGAAGAAAGAGAAACGTGGGCGGCATCGTCCTGCAGAACTCTCTTCCCTTCGGGGAATTGTAGTTCGAACAGAGACTTTGGCGGATCACGTTTCTGGTGAGAATAAGTCTACCAAGACGCGGCGACTTCGGTCAATGCAGTCTAGGTGTGAATGTTCTCGTCAATTCAAGCGTGACCAGATAAAGCCAAATCAAAGTCTTTTTAACATGAGAGTTTGATCCTGGCTCAGAACGAACGCTGGCGGCAGGCTTAACACATGCAAGTCGA
>DDFA01000008.1 GCA_002336975.1 Phyllobacteriaceae bacterium UBA1940 | reverse complement strand
CGATGACGGCCGCCGGCGCCGCGGCGACCGCGTGCACGGCCGGCGCCTGGCGCGACACGCGAATGCGCAAATCGTCCTGCTCGACTTCAATCTCGGTCAGATTGGTCTCGGTCAGAATGCCCGCGAGGTCGCGGATCAGTTGCTGGTCGATACCCGATTTCTTGGTCGACATGTCGGATGTCCCTTGTCGTCAGATGCGCGCGGCGAGCGCCTGGAGCGCGAGTGTGTATCCGAGGGGGCCAAAGCCGCAGATCATGCCGGTCGCGACCGGCGCGATCATCGTCTTGTGGCGAAACTCCTCGCGTGCGTGAATATTGGAGAGATGCACCTCCGCCACCGGCAGCGGCTGCACCGCCCGGATCGCGTCGTGCAGGGCGATCGAGGTGTGGCCATAGGCGCCTGGATTGATCACCAGCCCCCTGGCCTTGGCCCCGGCCTCCTGGATCCAGTCGACCAGCGCGCCCTCGTGGTTCGACTGGCGAAACTCGACCTCAAGCCCGAGCGGACCCGCGGCCTGACGGCAGTCGTCGGCGATCATGTCGAGCGTCTTGCCGCCATAAATACCAGGCTCGCGAACGCCGAGCATGTTCAGGTTGGGGCCGTTGAGAACGTAGACGAGTTTCGTCATCCGGAATCGTTTGTTGAACGGTCAGTCAGACCGTTTGCTATAGATGCGGTGGCCTTAGCGGGAAAGGGGCGGCAGGCGCAAGGCCTGTCGCGCCGCAACTTAATCCACCGCATATCAGCCTGTGGCGTCAGCTGCCGCTCTGTTGTTCGCGGGTTTCGGTGATTTTCTGCTGCAGCGCATCCTTGCCGACCGCGCCGAACACCACCTGGTCGCCGATGACAAATGACGGCGTGCCAGTGATGTTGAGCCGGTCCGCCAGATCGTAGGTGACGCGGACCTGCGCGGCGATGTCGGGGTTTTCCATCTCCTTGCGCAGCGCCGCCTCGTCGCCGCCAAGCGTCACCGCCAGCGCCATCGCCGTCTGTTCCGACGCGCGACCAGACGCCCCCATCAGCTTGTCGTGAAACTCCATCCATCGGTCGGGGTTCAGCCGCTGGAACGCCAGCGACACCTGGTGGGCGCGCTGCGAATCCGGTCCGAGGATCGGAAATTCCTTCAGCACGATCCGCAGGTCGGGATTGTCGGCGATCAGTGCGGTGACGTCGGGAAAGGCGCGTTTGCAGTAGCCGCAATTGTAGTCGTAGAACTCGACCAGGGTGATATCTCCCGTCGGGTTGCCGACGACGCCGTCGCTCGCCAGATCAAAGATCTGATCGCGCGCCATGGCGATGGCTTCCTGCGCGGCCTCGCGCTTGCGCGCGTCCTGTTGTTCTTCGAGAGCGGTCTGGGCCTCGACGATCACGTCGGGGTTGGTGACCAGATATTCGCGCACGATCGTTTCGATTGCCGCCCGATCCTTGACGCCGGCCGGCTCCGCCATGGCGGCCGCCTCCGAGTTGCGTCCGGCATAGTAGCCGCCGGCCAACATCGCCGCCGCAATCGCGAGACCCGCCGCCGCGATGCCGATTGACTTGCTCATGAGACTTTTGCCTTTCACCCGTACGGCGCTATTTGCGGCGCTTCGACGTGTCTTTGTAGTTGATGATGTCCTGGGCGCGCACCCAGCCCGGCGAGCCGCTCTTCAGTTTCTGCTGCGCTCTCGCCGCGAACACTTTGGCGTCAAGATAGTTTCCACTGTAATAATTGCCCTCGGCCGCCGCCAGTTCCGCCTCGCCGATCTGGCCGAGCCGGCCGTAGGCCTGCGACAGCGGCATATAGGCGTCGGGGTTCTCGCGGTCGCGGTCGATTCCCTTTTTCAGCGCCAGCACCGCGGCCTCGACCGATTTCTGGTCGCCGGCCGCCAGCAGCGCCTTGCCGTAGCCGATCTGGATGATGCCGGATTTCGCCGGATCGGCCTTGACCGCCCTGGCGTAGGCCTCGGCCGCGTCGCGCGGCTTGTTGGCCTTCATCAGCACATCGCCGCGCAGCTCCATGAAATAGGGGTTTTGCGGCTGCGTCTTCAACAGCGCGTCGGCCTTTTTCAGCGCGGTCGCCGGGTTGCCGTACAGATAGGTCGAAATCGCATCGCCATACTGTCCGGGCAGGGGGCTGGAATTGCCGCGGAACATCCGCGACGTCGCACCCTGGTCGCCGGTGAAGGCGGCGATCTTGGCGCGCATCATGTCATGGCGCAATTGCAGCGCCGCCGGGTCCTTCTTGTCGAAGTTTTGGCTCTTCTGCGCTGTTTCGGTCAGGTTGGCGATGCGGTCGCGCGGCATCGGATGGCTGATCTGGTAGGGGTCGACGCGCGTCCCGGTCAGCGCCAGCGCGCTGGCGAATCGCTGGAAGGTCTTCAGCATGCCCTGGGCCGACTGGCCGGTCGCGTTGAGATATTGCAGCGCGGCGATGTCGGCCGTCGTCTCTTCGGTCCGCTGATAGGAGAGCAGGCTGCGCCGGGCGACTTCGGCGCCGCCAAGCGCGATGCCTGTTCCGGCCTGGGCGGCTTCCCGGCTTCCGGTCGCCGCGCCCGCCACGGTTGCGCCGATGCCGAGCAGCGACGCGACGATCGCCATGGTCTGGGCGCGCGCCAGCTGGTCGCGCAGCCGTTCCTGGTGGCCGCCGGCGATGTGCCCCGCCTCGTGGGCGATGACGCCGATGATCTCGTTGGGCGTTTCCGCCGTCATCAGCGCGCCGGTGTTGATGAACATCCGCCGGCCCGCGACGAAGGCGTTGAAGCTGGGGTCGTTGACGAGAATGATCTCGATGCCGGATTTAGACAGTCCCGCCGCTTTGAAGATGGGGCGCGCGTAGTCGCGCACCAGCGCCTCGATCTCGGCGTCGCGCACCAGCGACACCCGCTCCTGCGCCGCCGCCGGGGCGATCGTCGAGACCTGGGCGGGGACCGCAAGCGCCGTCGCAAGCGCGATTCGCGCTGCAACCGCGGCGATGACCGGCATTTTCGGGAACAGTTTCATGACGCAGGATCCCTAGAGCAGCAGCAACGCGTTGGAAAGCTCTGCGGCGTGGTCAACGATCTTGTGATCGTCACACCAATCCGGCATTTGTGCGGCCAAACCAGTTGAAGAGGCCGCATGACCATCTCCCTTTCCAGGCGCAGCGACGTCGAACCGTTCCACGCAATGGACGTGCTGGCGCAGGCCAACCGCCTGCGCGCCTCGGGCAAGGACGTCATCTCCATGGCGGTCGGACAACCATTCGGCCCGACGCCCGGCCCGGTGCGGATCGCCGCCGAACAGGCGCTGGCCCGCGGACGCATCGGCTACACCGACGCGCTCGGCGTTGCGGCGCTGCGTGAGGCGATCGCGAAACATTATCGCGACCATTACGGCGTCGAGGTTCCGGTCGGCCGTATCGTTGCGACCACCGGATCGTCCGCCGGCTTCAACCTGGCGTTCCTGGCGATGTTCGACGCCGGCGACCGCGTCGCCATCACCTCGCCCGGCTATCCGGCCTATCGCAACATCATGAAGGCGCTGGGCGTCGAGGTTGTCGAGATCGAGTTGGGCGACGACCCCTACCTGACCGGCGAAAGGCTGGCGGCGGTTCACGCCGAGCGGAAGCTGAAGGGCGTGCTGTTTGCAAGTCCGGCCAACCCGACCGGCGCCGTCATTCCCGCCGGACCGCTCGGCCGCCTCATCGACGCGGCGCGCGACATGGGGATCTCGGTCATCTCCGACGAAATATACCATCGGCTGACCTATGACGAACCCGACGTGACCGCGCTGTCGTTCGGCGACGACGTCGTCGTCATCAACTCGTTCTCGAAATATTACTGCATGACCGGCTGGCGCATCGGCTGGATGGTCGTGCCTGAAAATCTGGTGCGGCCGATCGAGCGCATCCAGCAGAGCCTCTATATCTCGCCGCCCGAACTGTCGCAGGTCGCCGCTGCGGCGGCGTTCGACGCGACCGATGAACTCGAGCTGGTCAAGCGCCGATACAGGGAAGGGCGGGCGCTGCTGCTCGACCGCCTGCCGCGACTTGGCCTGCCGCTGGCGGCGCCGATGGACGGCGCGTTCTACGCCTATTGCGACGTCACCCGGCACACCAATGATTCGATGGAGTTTGCCCGCCGCATGATCGGCGAAGCCCTGGTGGCGGCGACGCCCGGCCGCGATTTCGACGTCGCCAACGGCCACCGCTACATGCGATTTTCCTATGCGGTCGATCCGGCCGAGCTGGCGATGGCGCTGTCGCGGCTGGAGACCTGGCTGCACGGCCGGCCCTGACTGGGGCCCCGACGAAAAACGCCGGGCTTGTGGCCCGGCGTTTCTGTTCAGATCCGATCTGAGGGGAGCCTAGAAAAAGCTCTTGCGCTGCCACCAGCCGCCTTTTTTCGGCTTTTCGGCGGCTGCGGCCTCTTCCGATACGGTCGAGACGACTTTCGGCTCGGCCGTCGGCGCGACATCCTCGGCGTCGGCGCGACGCCGCGAGGCTCGGCGCGGTGCGGCCGCTTTCGCGACAGGCGCGGCCGCTTGCTTCTCCTCGGCGACAGGATCGGCCTGCGCATCCGCGATCACCGGTTCGGGCGTCGCAGCCTCGGCGGCGGCCTGCTCGGCTTCTGCCTTGGCGGCGGCGGCCTTGGTCTTGCGCGGCGCGCGCTTGGGCTTGGCCGGCTTGGCCTCGACCTCTTCGGTCACGGCTTCGACCGGAACTTCTGCGGCGGCTTCTACAATTTCGACGGTTTCCGCAGCCTCGGTCTCGGCGGCATCCGCCGAACCCTCGTCCTCGTCCTTGCGGTTGCGGCGGCCGCCGCGCTTGCCGCGGCGGCGCTTGCGGCGCTCGCCATCGTCGTCGCCGGCCTCGTCCTCGACCGCCTCGTCGGCGTTCACCGCCGCCTCGGCCTCGGCTTCAACCTCGACGGCCTCTTCCACGGCGTCGTCGGTCTCGCCGTCAGCGTCGCCTTCCGCGTCGCCGTCCTCGTCAGAGGCCTGCGTTTCCGCCGAACGCTCGCCGGTCTCGCGATCGCGTCCGCCGCGACGGCGGCGGCGGCGGCGGCGTTTGCGGCGCGCGCCGTCTTCGCCGTCCTCGGCCTTGGCCGGAGCGGCGCTGTCGGAGCGTTCCTGCTCGCCGGCCTCGCTCTCGGCCTCGACGATCTCCTCCTCGTCGATCTCGTCGACGACGTGGGTGACCGACGGCAGGTCGGTGATGGTGGTGATCACCGGCCGTTCGACCGGCGCGCCGCGCGTGATCGAATAGAGCTGCGCGCCGAGCGTTTCATCGGCTTCGATGCCGATGGTCAGCCCGAACCGTTCTTCAAGATCGGTCAGGTTGCGGCGCTTGTGGTTGAGCACATAGAGCGCGGTGGCGGTGGGCGTGCGCACGGTGATGTGGTTGCGCGCGTCCTTGATCAAAAATTCCTCGATGGCGCGGACCACATGCAGCGCCACCGACGAATCCGACCGGATATGGCCGGCGCCGCCGCAATGCGGGCACGGCTTCATGGTCGATTCGAGCACCGAGGCGCGGATGCGCTGGCGCGACATTTCCATCAGGCCGAAATGCGAGATGCGGCCGACCTGGATGCGCGCGCGGTCGTTCTTGAGGTGATCCTTGAGGCGTTTTTCGACCGCGCGGTTGTTGCGGTTTTCCTCCATGTCGATGAAGTCGATCACGATCAGGCCGGCGAGGTCGCGCAGGCGCAGCTGGCGCGCCACCTCTTCGGCCGCCTCCAGATTGGTGTGCAGCGCGGTTTCCTCGATCGAGTGTTCACGCGTCGAGCGGCCGGAGTTGACGTCGATCGAGACCAGCGCCTCGGTCTGGTTGATGATGATGTAGCCGCCCGACTTCAGCGTCACCTGCGGCTGCAGCATCCGGTCGAGCTGCGCCTCGATGCCGTTGCGGGCAAAGATCGGCACCACGTCCTTGTAGGGCTGCACCACCTTGGCGTGGCTCGGCATCAGCATGCGCATGAAATCCTTGGCCTCGCGATAGCCGTTATCGCCGGCGACCAGGATTTCCTCGATGTCCTTGTTGTAAAGGTCGCGCACCGACCGCTTGATCAGGCTGCCTTCCTCGTAGACCAGCGCCGGCGCGGTCGATTCCAGCGTCAGCGTGCGCACGTTCTCCCACATCCGCATCAGATATTCGTAGTCGCGCTTGATTTCCGCCTTGGTACGGTTGGCGCCGGCGGTGCGCAGGATCACGCCCATGCCCTGCGGCACTTCCAGATCCTGCACCAGATCCTTCAGCCGCTTGCGGTCGACCGCCGAGGTGATCTTGCGCGAAATGCCGCCGCCGCGCGCCGTGTTGGGCATCAGCACCGAATAGCGGCCGGCCAGCGACAGATAGGTGGTCAGCGCCGCGCCCTTGTTGCCGCGTTCTTCCTTGACCACCTGCACCAGCAGGATCTGCCGGCGCTTGATCACTTCCTGGATCTTGTAGTGGCGGCGCGGGGCCGAGCGGCGGCTCGGCAGTTCCTCGAGCGCGTCCTCGGCGCCGACCGATTCGACGTCCTCGTCGCCGTTCGATCCCGACGACACTTCTTCGATCTCGCCGCCTTCGCCGTCGCCGTCGTTCTTGGCGCGCGCCTCGTCGGGGGTTTCGGAAATCTCGTCGGCCTCGACCTCGGCCAGCATCGTCGTCGGACCCGGCTCGTCGTCATGGTCCGGTTCGACCGCGTCGACCGCGTCCTCGGCGGCCGCTTTGTCGATGCGGGCCTCCTCGGCCTGCGCCTCGGCGGCGTCGGCGTCGAGCCTGGCGGCGTCGTTCTCGTCCTCGGAGGTTGCGTCCTCGGCGCTGGCCTTGGCCCCGCCGCGGCGCGACTTGTCGCTGTTGCGCGACCGGCTCTTGCCGTCGCGGCGGCGCTTGCCGCGCCCCTTGTCCTCGTCGTCTTCCTCGTCATGGTGCTCGGCGTCGGCCTTGAGCAGCGCCTGACGGTCGGCGAGCGGGATCTGGTAATAGTCGGGATGGATTTCGCTGAAGGCGAGGAAGCCGTGGCGATTGCCGCCATATTCGACAAAGGCGGCCTGAAGCGACGGCTCGACCCGGGTGACGCGGGCCAGGTAGATGTTTCCGCGAAGCTGTTTCTTGTCGCTGGATTCGAAGTCGAATTCTTCGATCCGGTTACCCTTGGTTACGACGACCCGCGTTTCCTCCGGATGGGAGGCATCGATCAACATTTTGTTGGGCATGGGAATTTGTCCTCCCGCCGCTCCGAACCGCTCCGGGGCGCGCGTCGGCGCGCCTGCGAAGACCAAAATTCAAGGCGGCGGATAAATTGGCGTCCGGACGCGCAGCCGACGCCGTCTTCGCCTGCAAGCCCGCGGCCATTTCGGCGCGGGAGCTCCAGGTGTCGAGGATCGATTCGGCTGCAAACATAATTTGCGTCTTGGACCGTTGTTCATATTTGGCCCGGCTTGACCCGGACCAGCTCATTTTGCTCGCACAGAGCCGGCAGGCGGCGCATGCCGTCCAGCCGTTTTCCTCACAAACAGGATTTCCGAAAGCCGGAAACGCCCTGAAGAAACTCTCAAAAATCCCTTCGGCCAATAGCGGATGATCCGTGGCCGCGATGGCAAGCCTACAATTGTGAGGACTTGGAGGCCGCAGCGCCGCAGAGATCCGGCCATTGAAGAGACCTTGGTTCGCTTTTATGATTTGACAGGTGCGATGGCAACCCTGTTTTCGGAAGTCGGCAAACTGCCGTTCAAATGGGCTGCGGAAGGGCGTTTCGCAAGGCTTGGTTAACCATCGATCGCTACGATTCGTTAACAAGACGGCGGCCAGGACGCGGTGAAAACAGGAAGACTGCCAAGTGCGGATGCAATTGGGCCATCAGATCACCGGCGCTGACCGGGCCGCGCCGGGCTGGCGCCTGGCTGCGGCCTTGCTGTGCCTGTGCGCCGGCGTCTGGCTGGCCGGCGGCGCGGCGGCCGGCGAGGTTTTGCGCGCCTCGGGCTTCAAGATGTCCGGCGACGCTGCCCGCACCCGCATCGTGCTCGAATTCGACCGCGAGCCGCTCACCCGCTGGTTCATGCTGCGCAATCCGCACCGGCTCGTCGTCGACGTTCCCGAAAGCGTCTTCGCCATCGATCCTCAGGCGCTGAAGCCGACCGGCCTGGTGACGACGGTGCGCTACGGTCATCTCGATGCGGGAACGTCGCGGCTGATCATCGGCGGCAAGGGCCCGTTCAGGGTCGACGGATTTGACATAGCGCCAAACGAGGGCAGGCCGGGCCACCGCATCTCGCTCGACCTTGTCGCCGCCAGCGAAGCCGAGTTCGAAACCGCGCTCGCCGCCCAGGCGGACAAGACCGGGTCGACCGCCGCGCCAAAGGGCGACAGGCTGGGCGCCCACCAGGCGCCTGCCGCCAAAAAATTCACCATCGCCATCGATCCAGGCCATGGCGGCATCGACGGCGGCGCGGCCAGCAAAGGCGGCACCTCCGAAAAGGACATTACCCTGGCGTTTGCGCTCGAATTGAAGCAGCGGCTGTCGCAAGGCGGCCTCTACGACGTCGTCATGACCCGCGAAACCGACGAGTTTCTGCGCCTCGACGAGCGGGTCAGGATCGCCCGCCAGGGCAATGCCGACCTGTTCATCTCCATCCATGCCGACACGATCCGCGTCGGCGGCGTCCACGGCGCGACCGTCTACACCGTCTCCGACCGGGCGAGCGACCACGAGGCCCAGGCGCTGGCCGACCGCGAAAACCTGGCCGACGCCATGGCCGGTTTCGACGTCGGCGAGGACAATCACGACGTCGCCGACATTCTCGTCGACCTGATCCGCCGCGAAACCAACAGCTTTTCGGTGCGGTTCGCGCGCTCGCTGGTCGGCGAACTGACCGGCCAGATAGACCTGATCCGCAATCCACACCGTTCCGCCGGTTTCAGGGTGCTCAAGGCCCCCGACGTGCCGTCGGTTCTGGTCGAACTCGGCTATTTGTCGTCGGAGCGCGACGAGGCCAGGCTGAAAGATCCCGAATGGCGCAGCAAGGCCGCCGACGGAATCGCCTCGGCGGTGGCGGGTTTTGCGGCTGCCCGGATGAGGGCGGGGGGATGACGGTCCGCGCGCCGGCCGGCGCGAAGTGGATGCGTTGCGCCAGGGGCACACCGGCGGCACTTCTTTCGGCCAGACCTTGCATTCGCGGCCTTCCGCCGCAATTTGCCCACATGCTTTATTCATATCGGTCGCAATTCGACTGCCATCATAGCGGTGGAAACGCGGCGTTGCATGCCCTTGCCGGGCGCAGGGGACGGGAGCAGGCATGATTCGTCTGATCGGCTATTTTTTCGGCGTCGGCGTGATGCTGGCGCTGCTGGCGGCGGTAGGCGTGGCAATTTATGTCGGCCACGTCACCAAGGACCTGCCCGACTACGAGGTGCTGGCCAAATACGAGCCGCCGGTGACCACCCGTTTTCACGCCTCCGACGGCGCGCTGATGGCCGAGTTCGCCCACCAGCGCCGGCTCTATCTGCCGATCCAGGCGGTGCCCGACCGCGTCAAGGCGGCATTCCTGTCGGCCGAGGACAAGAATTTCTACCAGCATCCCGGCATCGACCTGACCGGTCTTGGCCGCGCCGTGGTCACCAATCTGAAGAACATGGGCACCGGCCGCCGCCCGGTCGGCGCCTCGACCATCACCCAGCAGGTCGCCAAGAATTTCCTGCTCGATTCGACCCAGAGCTACGACCGCAAGATCCGCGAGATGATCCTGTCGTTCCGCATCGAGCAGGCCTATTCCAAGGATCGCATTCTCGAACTCTATCTCAACGAGATCTTTTTCGGCCTCGGCTCCTACGGCATCGCCGGCGCGGCGCTGACCTACTACGACAAGTCGGTCAACGAACTGACCGTCGCCGAAGCGGCCTATCTCGCCGCGCTGCCCAAGGGCCCGCAGAATTACCACCCGTTCCGCTACGCCGACCGCGCCATCGAGCGCCGCAACTGGGTCATCGACCAGATGGTCGACAATGGCTACGTGTCGCGCGAAGAGGGCGCCAAGGCCAAGGCGACCGGCCTCGACGTCAAGCCGCGCCGCTCGGGCACCTATCTGTTCGCCGGCGAGTATTTCACCGAGGAAGTGCGCCGCGAGATCATCAACCGCTACGGCGAAAAGGCGCTCTATGAGGGCGGGCTGTCGGTTCGCACCACGCTCGATCCCGAGCTTCAGAAGATCGCCCGCAACTCGTTGCATGACGGACTGGTCGATTACGATACCTTGCGCGGCTATCGCGGCCCGGTGACCAAGATCGACATCTCCGGCGACTGGGGCGTGGCGCTGGGCGAGGTCAAGGCGCTGTCCGACGTGCCGGAGTGGAAGCTGGCGGTGGTGCTCGAGGCTGGCGTCGACAGCGTCCGGCTTGGCCTGCAGCCAGCCCGCGAGGTCTCCGACGCGTTGTCGAAGGAGCGCGAGGAGATTACCGTTTCCGCGAAGGACATGAATTGGGCGATGCGCCATGTGGTCGACGGCAAGCGTCTCAAGGCGAAGTCGCCGGCCGACGTGCTTGCCCCCGGCGATGTCGTCTATGTCGAGCAGAAGGGCGCCGATGGCGCCTGGAAGCTGCGCCAGGTGCCTGAAGTCGAGGGCGCAATGATCGCCATGGACCCGCACACCGGCCGCGTGCTGGCGATGGTCGGCGGCTTCTCCTTCGCCGAATCCGAATTCAATCGCGCCACCCAGGCGATGCGTCAGCCCGGTTCGGCGTTCAAGCCCTTCGTCTACGCCGCGGCGCTCGACAATGGCTACACCCCGGCGTCCGTCGTGCTCGACGCACCGATCACCATCAAGCAGGGCAACCAGGTCTGGGAGCCGAAGAACTATGGCGGCCAGTCGGCCGGTCCGTCGACGCTTCGCGCCGGCATCGAGCGGTCGCGCAACCTGATGACGGTGCGGCTGGCCAACGACATGGGCATGAAGCTGGTGGTCGAATACGCCGAACGCTTCGGCATCTACGACAATCTGCTGCCCTATCTGCCGATGTCGCTGGGCGCGGGCGAAACCACGGTCATGCGCATGGTGTCGGCCTATTCGATCATCGCCAATGGCGGCAAGCAGATCAAACCGTCGATGATCGACCGTATCCAGGACCGCTACGGCAAGACCGTCTACAAACATGACGAGCGCGGCTGCGAGGGCTGCGTCGCGACCAGCTGGGTCGACCAGCCGGAGCCCGAACTGGTCGACAATTCCGAACAGGTGCTCGACCCGATGACGGCCTATCAGATCACCTCGATGATGGAAGGCGTGGTGCAACGTGGCACCGCCGTCATCCTCTCCGATCTCGGCCGCCCGATCGCCGGCAAGACCGGCACCACCAATGAGGAAAAGGACGCCTGGTTCATTGGCTACACGCCCGACCTGGTCGTCGCCGTGTTCATGGGCTTCGACAATCCGGTCCCGATGGGCAAGGGCTCGACCGGCGGCGGTCTCGCCGCGCCGATCTTCAAGGATTTCATGGCGACGGCGCTCAAGGGCAAGCCGGCGGTGGATTTTCGCGTGCCCGACGGCATGACCCTGATCGCGATCAACCGCAAGACCGGCATGCGCGCCGCCAGAGGCGAGCCCGACACCATCATGGAGGCGTTCAAGCCCGGCACCGGCCCGGCCGACACCTATTGGGTCATCGGCTCGGAAATGGCCGGCTCCGCGCCCGAGCAGATTTCGCCTTCGGCCAACCGCGTCATCCAGACCGGCGGCGGCGGACTTTATTGATCGATTCCCGCGGGTCCGGCGCTTTACAGTCCTGACCCGCCTCCCTATGTTCGCCGCCGATTCAGACAGCGGCGAAACAGGTTCCATGCGGGCAGAAACCGAAAACCTCATCGATGAGATCAAGCAGGGCGTAACCCTGCTGAGGAGGCATCTTTGACTGGGATCAGGCCGTCAAGCGACTGGACTATCTGAACAACCGCGCCGAAGACCCGTCATTGTGGAACGATCCGGCCGAGGCGCAGAAGCTGATGCGCGAGCGCCAGCTGCTGGACGATGGCATCAATGGCGTCAGGCGCGTCGAACAGGCGTTGTCCGACAATCTCGAACTGATCGAGATGGGCGAGGCCGAGGGCGACAAATCGATCGTCGACGATGCCGAAGCCTCGATCAAGGCGATGGCCGGCGAGGTGCGCGAGCGCCAGATCGAGACCATGCTGTCGGGCGAGGCCGACGGCAACGACACCTATCTTGAAATCCACGCCGGCGCCGGTGGCACCGAAAGCCAGGACTGGGCCAACATGCTGCTGCGCATGTACACGCGCTGGGCCGAACGCCGCGGCTTCAAGGTCGAGGTGCTGGAAATGCACGACGGCGAGGAAGCGGGCATCAAGTCGGCGACGGTGCTGGTCAAGGGCGCCAACGCCTATGGCTGGCTGAAGACCGAATCGGGTGTGCACCGCCTCGTGCGCATCTCGCCCTACGATTCCAACGCGCGGCGCCACACCTCGTTCTCCAGCGCCTGGGTCTATCCGGTGGTCGACGACACCATCCAGATCGACATCCCCGAATCCGAGGTCCGTATCGACACCTACCGGTCGTCCGGCGCCGGCGGCCAGCACGTCAACACCACCGATTCGGCGGTGCGCATCACCCACATTCCAACCGGCATCGCGGTCGCCTGCCAGATGGGCCGTTCGCAGCACCAGAACCGCGCCAAGGCGTGGGAAATGCTGCGCTCGCGTCTTTACGAGGTGGAGCTGGAGAAGCGCGAGGCGGCGGCCAACGCCGAAGCCGCCTCCAAGACCGACATCGGCTGGGGCCACCAGATCCGCTCCTATGTGCTGCAGCCCTACCAGCTGGTGAAGGACCTTCGCACAGGGGTTGAAAGCACCGATCCGTCGCGGGTGCTCGACGGCGATCTCGACCCGTTCATGGAAGCCAGCCTGGCGCACCGCATCGAAGGCGGCAGCGGTCAGGCGATCGCCGACATCGACTGACGAAGGGCAGGGCGCCGCCGGTCGACGGCGCGCCTACAGCAGTTTTGCGATCGCCTGGCCGGCCTTGATGAACTTGTAGGGGTTGATGGCGGCGCCGTCGCGGCGCACTTCGTAGTGGAGGTGCGGCCCCGTCGAGCGGCCGGTGCTGCCGACCTGGCCGACCACGTCGCCGGCCTTGATCTTGTCGCCCTTGTCGACCGCGATCGCGCTCATATGGGCGTAGCGGGTGTGAAGTCCGTTGCCATGGTCGATCTCCACCATCTTGCCGTAGCCGCCGTTCCAGCCGGCCGCGACCACCGTTCCGCCGCCGCCGGCGCGGATCGGCGTGCCGGCCGCTGCGCGGAAATCAAGGCCGGCATGCATGGCCGAGGTGCCCAGAAACGGGTCCGAGCGCGGACCGAAGGTAGACGAAATGTCCTTGCCCGGCGCGGGGTTGAGAATGGGGAAGCCGCGCGCCTTGCCCTTGACCGCGCCGAGCATGCTCAGGGCGTCGTCGAGATCCTCCACCGCGCTGTCGAAATGACTGCTCGCGTCGAGCGGCACCAGCGGCCCGCCCACCGCGTCCTTGTTGGTGTCGATCGACAGGTTCAGCCCTGCGATTTTCAACGCGTCCTTGATCGCGTCCGCCGTTTCATAGGCGTCTTCGGTCAGCGTGCGAAGCCTTGTCATCTGATCCTGTTCGATGGAGTTCAGCGATTTGTTGATCGACACGAACAGCCGGTCGGCATGGTCGGCGGCGGAACCGTCATTGGCGGTCGTGCTGGAGCCGCCACGGATCGACCCGGTGATGTCCATCGAGGCGAATGTCTGGCCCGGCGCCAGTTCGGTGCGCAGCAAGGGCTTGGATGCGGCCGGCTGTTCGACCGTCTCGCCCAGGATCGGCGCGATCTTGGCCTGGCGCTGGGCCAGTTCGCTCTGGCGGGCGAGCAGTTGCGTCACTTTCGTTTCCATCAGCTGCTGGTCGAGCAGCTGCCGGCTGGTGATGCGGTCGACCTGCGCCCTCAGCGCCGAAATGCGGTCTTCATAGGCCTGCTGCATCCGGGCCTGGCGGGCAACCGTCGCGCCGATCAGGTCGTCGCGCAGCACCAGATAGGACGTCGCCAACACGTAGCCGATGGAAATTGCCGCCACGACGCTGCCGGCTGCCGCCGCAAGCCACGGCCTGATCGTGAAGTGGTGCACCTTGTCGCCATGGGCGATGATGACGGTGTGTGGTTCTTTGCGCTTCCCGAAAATCGGGCTTTGACGAGAATTCTTCACTGACCCGCACCCTTGATGCGCCGAAACGCTTAACAGGGCCGATTACACATCGTTAGGGTTAACAAAGCTTTCCCGTGGGGGCGGTTTGCCGCCGTTTGTGCCCAAAATCCGGCCTTCTCGGGCGGGTTCGGGCTGGCGCGCCGGTTTCGTCGCCGCCTTGCCCCGCTTTAGCTCCAATTCTGCGCTTTGCGCCTATAGTGGACGAATCGAGCACGTTCCCGCGCAGCGGGCAGAGGACCATTGGAAGAGCCGCAGGCCAGACATGAGAGGATTCGCTTCAATCGCGGCGACCACGCGCGATTGGACGATTTTCCGTCGGCCAGTACGGGGCAGGCGGCCTTGCCCTATGCCGGGCCCAGGCGGCGCGTCTGGGCGGTCGCCGGCTGGTCGTTGCTCGCCATCCTTCTGCTCGTTCTGGCCGTGCCGGCCGGTTTGGTGATTTTCGGACTGCCCAAGGCCGGCGAGGATCGGCTGCGCCGGGAGGCCGAAGCCGCGCTGACGCGCATTGTCGGCCGCGACGTCGACGCAAGCTTCGCCGATCCGCGCATTTCGTTCGACGGCGCGCGTTTGCTCGGCATCCAGATCGACGAACTGCGCATCGCCAATGCGGCGACCGACCGGACCATTTTGGCGGCCGGCAAGCTCAGCGTCGGCCTGAGGGCGGCGCCGCTTCTGTCCGGAGACCTGAAGCTCGCCAGCGCCGGCGTATCCGACGCCCGCATCGACCTGGCCTCGCTGCCGGCGGCCAGGCGCGCCGCCTGGCTCGAATCGGTCAAGGACGAGCACGGACTGATCGACCCCAGACTGGTCATGCGCGAGACGTTCGCCGCCTTGAATCGCACCATCGACGCCATCGAGCAGGCATCGGCGCGACGGCTCGATCTTGAGAACGTCCAGATCGACTTCCCCATTGAAACCGGCCTCGGTCCGTTCAGGATCGTTGAAGGCGAGGTCCTGCGGGCGGCGGATGGCAGCGTCTCCTACGCCGTGTCGGCCAGTTTCGAAGGCAAGACGCTCGATTTCGAGGGCGTTGTCGCCCGCGATTCGCGCACCCGCCGCATCGCCACCTTTTCCAACACGCTGACAGTGCCGTCGTTTGACTATGTGCGCCAGTCGCCGATCGTCAAACCACATACCATCACCGGGATAACCGGCGGAGCGTCGCTGACGCTGAGCGGCGCCGAGGCGGACGCGGGCGCTGGCCGGCTGGCGCTAAGCGTCTCGGTCGACGGCGCCACCGTATCGTTCGGCGATGGCGTCACAAGTCCGGCGCGCGCCTCCTGGTCCGGATTTCTCGACGAGAACGGACGAAAACTCGAGATCGAAAAGGCCGAGTTGAACATGGGGCGCTCGAGGCTGATCGCCCATGGCGCGGTCGGACCGGCTCCGGCTGGGGACGGCGATGCGCCGCACTACCGGTTTGAGCTTGTCAGCGACGGTTCGTTGATCGCCCCGGAAGGCGCCAACGAGCCCGATGTCACGGTGTTTGCGCGGGCAGCGGGGTCGATCGATCAGGCGATATCGAAAATTTTCGCCAACCAGATCGGCGTCCGCACCAATAGCGGCGAGGCGATGGGCAGCGCCACCGTCGACCTCGTGCCGGGCAAGGCGCCGGGGCTGATCTTCCAGCTCGACGTCCCGTCGATTTCGGTCAGCCATGCCAAGCAGCTGTGGCCCTGGTTCGCCGCCGCGCCGGCGCAAAAATGGGCGGCGGGCAACGTTTTTGGCGGCCAGGTCCGCGATTCCAGGCTTGAAATCGATGTGAAGCCCGGGCGCATTGGCGACGGCGTTCCACTCGGGCGCGACGAGATCGCCGGCCATTTCGAAATCTACAACACCCGTTTCGACGTGGCGGGCGAGATCCCGCCGGTGCGCGACTCGGTCGGTGTCGTCGATTTTCGCGGCACCGACGTCGATATCGAGCTGAAGTCGGGCACGGCCTATCTGCCGACCGGGCGCACCGTCGCCGCGAAGAAAGGAACTTTTGTCATTCGCCGCGGCGAACTGCCGCCGGTGATCGGCGAACTCGATATCGACATTGCCGGCTCGGCCGACGCCGTGGCCGAGCTCGCCACCTACAAGCCGATCGACGCGCTGAGGCAATTGCCGATTGCGCCGGACGATCTGTCCGGTTCGGTCTCCGGCCACGTCAAGGCCAGCATCCCGCTGCAAAAGGGAGCCGACTTCGCCCGGCAGAACTGGAGCGTCAAGCTCGACTACCAGAACCTGGCCATCTCCAAGCCGTTCCAGGGCCAGATGGTGGCGGCGGCCGACGGCACGATCGATGTCGATCCCAAACGGGCCGTCATCAACGCGGCGGCAAAACTCAACGGCATTCCCGCCACCATTGCGATGACCGAGCCGCTGGGGGCCGACAAGCAGGCGCGCTCGCGCGACATTTCCCTGACGCTGGACGACAAGACCCGCGAGGCCGTCGCGCCCGGCCTGTCGGCGCTGCTGTCGGGCCCGGTGACGTTGAAGCTGACCGGCTCGCAGTCGCCGCAGCGCGTCACCGCCGATCTGAAGGCCGCCCGCCTGACAGTGCCGTGGATCGGCTGGTCCAAGGGCGCGGGCGTTCCGGCCACGGTGTCGTTTGCGCTCTCCCCCAACGGCTCGCAGACCACGATTTCCGACTTCAAGCTGGCCGGCGGCACCTTTTCCGCCCAAGGCTCGGCCACGGTGTCGAAGTCCGGCCTGGTGCGGGCGGATCTTGCGCGCGTGCGCCTCAACCGCAACGACGACGTCGCGGTTTCGGTCGAGCGTTCGGGCGGCGGCTACGCTGTCAAGGTCAAGGGCGAGTCGCTCGATGTGCGCGCGCTGATCAAGCAGGTAATGGCCGATGGCGGCGTCGCCAAAGACGTCAAGTCCGGCGCGGCCTCGGTCAGGCTCGACGCGGCCGTCGGCTATGTCACCGGCTTCGGCGGCGAATCGCTCTCCAACGTCAAGATCAGCTACAGCGGGTCCGGCGCGCTCGACCTGACCGCCTCGACCCGGTCCGGCGGCCAGCTGATGGTCAGCGACGGCGTCAGGGACAAACGCCGCAATATCGCCATGGCGTCGTCCGACGCCGGCGCCGTGCTCCGCTTCCTCGACCTCTATCCCTATATGCGCCGCGGCCAGATCCAGCTCAAACTGTCGGGGACGCCCGGAGAGACGCTGAGCGGTCAGGTCGACGCGCGCAACTTTTCGCTGGTCAACGAGCCGCGCCTGCAATCAATGGTGTCGACCCGTTCCAACGGCTCGCAGAGCCTCAACGATGCGGTCAAGCGCGACATCGACACCAGCGTCGTCCAGTTCGAGCGCGGTTTCGCGCGGCTCGAAAAGGGCGACAAATATCTCAAGATCGCCGACGGCGCATTGCGCGGTCCGCTGCTCGGAACCACGTTTCAGGGCACGCTCTACGATCGCGACGGCAACATGTCGATCACCGGCACCTTCATGCCCGCCTACGGTCTCAACAGCCTGTTCGCCGAGATCCCGATCGTCGGCATGATCCTCGGCAATGGCCGTGACCGCGGCCTGATCGGCATCACCTACAAGGTCTCCGGCGACGTGAGGAAGCCGAACGTCCAGGTCAATCCGATCTCGGCGATCGCGCCTGGCATCTTCCGCAATATCTTCGAGTTCAACTGAAGCAATTCCGGCGAATATTGAATCACACTGCCGGGCCCATTTCGGCGAAATCCATCGGCTTCAGCTCGTTCGGGCCCTGGGCGACTGATCGAATGAAGCAAAAGTTCAGACGTCGAAGAAGCCCCAGCCATCGGCGCGGCCTTGAAATTGACGCGCCAGTGCGTCCAACAGTTCTTCGGCGTCAGTAATGTTCCGGGGAGTTGGGACCATTATCTTTGAAACTGTGACGTCCCAAGAATAGTCGCCTTCGTCATACTCACTCACGGCTGCGACGAATTCGAGCTCTCGCGCTCGACTGGCAAAATTTCAGCCCCAGCTTGATCGATGAAAACGTGGGAGAAATCGACTTCCCGGGCAAATGCAAGGTCGCGACCCTTGGCTTCCAGATCCCGCAGGATCGCCGCGTTCTCTTCAAGCAGTGACATAGACGCCTCTCTTTCGGCCAACCTAGAGCTGTGATGAAAGCGCCTGGCGCGCCGCATAGAGCGCCACGGCGGCGGCATTGGAGACGTTGAGCGAACGGATCGCGCCCGGCATGTCGAGGCGGGCGAGCGTCGTCACGGTGTCGCGCGTCTTCTGGCGCAGGCCCTTGCCTTCCGCCCCCAGCACCAGCGCCACGCGTTCGCCGCCCAGCGCGTTTTCCAGCGTTTCGGGGCCGTCGGAATCAAGCCCGACGGTGCGAAAGCCGATGGCGTGCAACTCGTCGAGCGCAGCCGCCAGATTGCGCACCTCGATAATGTCGAGATGTTCCAGCGCCCCGGACGCCGATTTCGCCAGCACCCCGGATTCGCTGGGGCTGTGGCGCGCGGTGACGATCAGCGCCCCGGCGCCGAACGCCACCGCCGAGCGGATGATGGCGCCGACATTGTGCGGGTCCGTCACCTGGTCGAGCACTAGCACCAGATTGCTGTCGCGCAATTCCGCCAGCCGTTTTGGCTGCAGCGGCTCGGCCTCGATGACGACGCCCTGGTGCACCGCGTCGGAGCCCAAAACCTTGTCGATGTCGCGCGGTTCCGACAGCGTCGCCTCGAACGGTAGCGCGGCGATGTCGGCGATGTCGAGGCGTTCGGCGGCGTTGCGCGTCACCAGCATTTTTCGGATCCGCCGGCGCGGATTGTCGAGCGCCTCCTTGACGGTGTGGATGCCGTAGAGCCGCACCAGCCCGTCGGCGGGGCCTTCGCCCGCTTCGATGCGCGGCCGCTGCCGGGCAGGGGTGTTTGCGCCCGCTCCCGCCTTGTTGTCGCGAAAGGTGCGCCGCAGGCGGGCATAGTGGCTGTCTTTGGGGGTGCCAGGCTTTCGGTCGGCCATGGATCGGAAGCTCCTGTTCGCGATGTTTGCGCCTTGTAGCGTCAAAGCGCGTCGGTTGCGAGAAAATCCGGGCCTGCGCGGCGGCGGCGCGCAACATCGCAATAAGTTGAAATCAACCGGCAAAGCTTGCACGGACGCGGTTGACACGCCCGAACCCAATCGCCATAAGGCGCTTCGCGTTCGCCAGCCAGATTTTCGGCATGGCCTTCGCAGCGCCTGCAGCGAAGCTTGGGGCGACAGTTAAGGATGGGTGCCCGAGTGGTTAAAGGGGACGGACTGTAAATCCGTTGGCTCAGCCTACGTTGGTTCGAATCCAACCCCATCCACCACTGTCGACTTGAAGCGTCCTGCGATTGCCGGCCTCGCTTTTGGGGGCCTGGCATGTCAGGTTTAGGCGGCGCGGGTGTAGCTCAATGGTAGANNGAGGGTTCGATTCCCTTCACCCGCTCCAGATAAGCCCATGAAATTGCTACTGTTTTACGATCAAGCCTTACGTGCCGTTTCACTGCCGTTTCAGCGGCGTGTCACTGGTGTTTCACTGGTCGCAAATTTGCTCTTGCCTCTGCGACACGTCGATTGTTGTCGAGGTCGTCGTTACGAACGTAACCCTGCGTCGTTTTGGCATTGGTATGACCTGCCATCTTCCGGGCGGCGTCAAGGCTACCGGTTGCGGCTTCGGCTTCGGATATCGCGCCAGCGCGGGAATCCATAGACCAAACGCCTTTCGGAACTCCGGCCGAATCTGCAACGGTTCGCCAGTCGGTCGCATAGTAGTTTTCCCGATAGGGCAGCTTTGTAGTTTCCGAAACGATCAACGGCCCCACCTTCGGCAATTCTGTTTGTGTAAGGACGTGTTGAACCAACGGACAGGCTGACAGGTCGTGCCGGGTTGCCACCTTGTTCTTAGCTGTCAATGGGACCGTTAGAACGCCGTTCTCAATGTCGGCCGCTGTTAATCCCTGCCATTTGGTGCGGCCGCGAACGATGCCGCCTTGTTCGCCTTCCTGCACCGGAAGCCATTCGCCAATGATATGGATACGCCGTAAGCCGGTGTCCCATTGGATCGCTTGTGTCAGGGCGATAGAGGGGCGCTTGTCCTTTAGCGCCTGATTGCAGACGGCTAGGGCGTGTTCGTATTCCATCTTGATCTTGCGCGCCTCTGGAGCCTCGAAACGCATAAGGTGTAGGATTTCGCGCGCGGTGCTGCATCCGTGCAAGCGTTGCTGCAACCCGTATGACAGGACGGCGCGAAGCTTCCGAATTGCACCATGCGCGCGGCGAACGTGTCCGCCGTCGCTCCATTCGCGATACCAGCGTCGGAAGTCCTCGCCTTTCAGCTTGACGATTGCGCGCTCGCCAACAGTGCTTTCAATCAATTTCAGCGTCGGCTCATAGTCGCGGATACGGGACGAATGTTTCAGCAACTGGTAGGGCGATTCAGGGTCAACGCGATAGACACGGATCAATGAGCCGATGGTGCCGTCAAACACGGGGCCTTGCTTCATGCCGTCTATGTCCGCGATTAGTTCGTCGGTCCATGCTCGGCAGATAGCGGCGATGTCGGCGTCTGGCGTGTCGTCTTTGATGGATTTGACAGGCAAGCCCTTCGGCGCTTTTGAGTAGGCGCGCGCGGGATTCCAGTAGTGCGCAACGGTGCCGTTTGATCGTTTTCGGGATTGGTATCCCGGCCTATCTTTTCTTAGAGATGCCACTGAAATTTTCCTTTCCATCGTAGGCAGCAGCCAAATCACTGCGATGGGAATCAGACTCCAATCCGATTCGGCGGTCAAAGAAATTCTCAACGGCGCGGCTATCAGTCTTGCCGATCAAGGTATCCTTCGGTGGAAATATGTTTGTCGCGCGAAGGCGATTAGGGGCGCGCTCCGGCAATCCGAAATGCTCTCTCAATTCAGCGTCGGTCATAAATCGCGGAACGTGGGGCAGCGATGCAGCCATGCGAAAACCAGTCAGGATTGCTACCGGACTGGTAACGGGCACTCTATAGCGATCTGGCGTAGGAGCGATCACAAAACATGCATGATCGAAGCACTTTTTGCGCACTCACTGCCTGCGCCTCGACGGCATGACGGCCGGCATGATTCCGAACCATGCCAGCGCGAGCATGCAGGCAAGCAGGATCAGCAGGGCGGTTGTGCGTGGCGTCAAAAGGGCCAATTCCGAATGAGGTCTGCGAGGTCCAGCAGGAAACGTATCAGACGGAATATCAGTTTGACGATCTGGCGTCGGCTCATGTGCGGCTCCTTGGATTGAGCCGCAAAGCCTATGGTCGCGCGCGGGAGCGTGACGTTTCCCGCTGAGGCCTTCTATTCGATAGCCCTGCTATCAAACAAACTCAGGGCGCAAAATGACCATGATGCGGCGGGCGGTAATCGGCTGGCCGGTCGTGTAGCATGTTGAGCGCGGTGTGAAGATTCTCGCGCAACTGGCCGATGGCCTCATAGTGCGCCCGGAACGGTTTCAAGGTGATTTCTGCTTCCGTCATGGCAATGCGTAGTAGCCCCACTTGGCGCTCGATCTGGTCGAGATGGTAGGCGCTAATCTGGTCGTGGGACTTTCTGCGAGGCATTTTTGCGGCTCCTGTGTTGTGAGAACAAAATAGGAACAAATGCCTTGAACGGTCAAGACGAGTCATGCATGGTTCTCGCCGTAGGAGACATGACTATGGGTGATCCGGCGAGAATGCAGGACGTGGCCGAGCTAGACGCGGCGGCGGATGAAGCTATTGCGGTGTGCGGTGGCGATGCGCGCGAGGCGGTGAAGGCGCTACTGGTCGCGAACGCCTTCCTTGAGGATGAATTGGCTATGGCAGTGCCAGCGGTCAGCTATGGGAATAGCAAGGGCTGGCAGGCGAGGCGGCGTCACTTAGATCAGTAGCCAGCCAGCCCGGAAAGGTTTTGTTAATACTATATTTAGTGTATCGGTGCAAAGATTTTAGCACTGGTTGGGATTTGCGGGTCGCCTGACAGTGACTTCCTCCGCAAACCCCGAAATGCTGGTTGGCGCTATACCCGCCGTCCGCGGTCTGGAGAAATCTAGATCGCGGACGTTAATATGCATAACCACAATGAGCCGCAATTCTTAACAGTTTGACAAGAAACCCGCCGGGGTGAGCGGCGGGCTTTTTGGCGGGGTGGCGGTGATCTTGGCGCTATGATCCCATCCAATCTACTTCATCGGCTGGATCGCGAAAGATTACGCCGTTGTGGTGACGATCTGCTTTTGTCCAAAGCTTGACCAGTTTGTTGATTTCCGCTGGGAGCTG
>DDFA01000120.1 GCA_002336975.1 Phyllobacteriaceae bacterium UBA1940 | reverse complement strand
CGGTGTTGGTCATCGACTGCACCACCACCGGCGCGTCGCCGCCGACGACGACGCCGCCGACGGAGACGCCGACGCTGGCGCGGCGCGGCTGCGGGCGCGGATCGAAGACTGGCTGGACAAGGGGCGTTGCGGCGGTCATGCCGGTTTCCATCTGGATCGTCGCCGGCAGAGGTGGCGAAGCATTCCGGCGATGTCAAGGCGCAGTATTCTTGCGGTCTTGGCCGCCGCCGCACCGCCGGTTACAACCCCGCCCCAATCGGAAGGATGAAACCATGGCCCGTACAGCAGTCGTCACCGGATCGAATTCAGGCATCGGACTCGAGATCGCGACCAGTCTCGCCAAGCGCGGCGACAATGTCGTGCTCAACTCGTTCACCGACCGGGCCGAAGACCATGAACTTGCGGCCAGGCTGGCGCGCGACACCGGCGCCGCGGTCGTCTACCGCAAGGCCGACATGGCCGAGGGCGAACAATGCCGGTCGCTGGTGACATGGGCGGCCGGGCGGTTCGGCTCGGTCGACATCCTGGTCAACAATGCCGGGATCCAGCATGTCGCGCCGGTGGACGAATTCCCGGTGGCGGAATGGAACCGTATCATCGCGGTCAATCTGAACTCGAATTTCCATACGATTGCCGAAGCCCTGCCGCTGATGCGCAAGGCGAAATGGGGACGCATCGTCAACATCGCCTCGGCGCACGGCCTGCGCGCCTCGCCCAACAAGTCGGCCTATGTCGCGGCCAAGCACGGCGTCGTCGGACTGACCAAGACGGTGGCGCTGGAGGCGGCGGGGCAGGGCGTCACCTGCAACGCGGTGTGCCCCGGCTTCGTGCTGACGCCGCTGGTTGAGCAGCAGGTGCAGGACCGGATGAAGGAACATCCTGGCATGGACCGCGACGCGCTGGTGCGCGACATCATCCTGGCCAAGCAGCCGTCGAAACAGTTCGCGACGGTGGCGGAGATCGCGGCGGCGGCGATGTATCTGATTTCCGACCTCGCTGCGTCGGTCACCGGCACGACGATTTCGATCGACGGCGGCTGGACCGCGGCCTGAGGCGCCGTCAGTTGATGGCTATGTCGATCAGGCGCACGGTGCCGCGGACGACGCGCCTGCACGCCTCGCGATCGTCGAACCGCTGCTTGGCCCCGTCGATGGCGCAGATCAGTGTCTCGGCGAGCCCGGCGGCGGTCAGGCCGCGCGCCGCCAGATCGACCCGCCGCTCGCCGGCGTCGGCCTCGATCGCGGCCGCATAGAGCCGCGACATGCGCGCCATGCCGACCTCGATCAGGTCCGCCGCCAGGCTGGACTTGAGGTCGATCAGTTCGGTGCCGTGCGGCGTGTCCTCGATCTCGGCCAGCAGGCCGCACATGACGCTGTCGATCGCGCTGGTGAGGCGGGCGGGCAGCGGCCCCGTGCGGGCAAGCTCGGCCTCGATCATCGCGTAACTCTGCTCGAACACGCGCCCGGCGAGCGCGCGATAGATGTCGGCCTTGTTGCGGAACAGCAGATAAAGCGCCGGCCGGCTCATCTCGGAGGCGCGGGCAATGTCCTCCATGGTCACGCGCTGGTAGCCATAGGCCAGGAACACCGACATGGCGCCGTCCAGGACGCGCTGATGCCGTGTGTCGTCTATCGTCGCCGCCGCAATATCCAATGCCTTGCCCAAAAGCTGCCGCCAGTCGCCGCAACCCCGCACGGACCATGAAATGACGGTTTGGCCACATTGACAAAATGACAGAAAATGTCAATATGTTGACAGTGACATCCAAGGGAACGCCTATGCGTCTGATCGTCGACGGAAAGTCTATCGACCTTGATGTCGATCCCGACATGCCGCTGTTGTGGGCCCTGCGCGACATTGCGGGCGTCACCGGGCCAAAGTTCGGCTGTGGCGTCGCCGCCTGCGGCGCCTGCACCGTGCTGATCGACGGCGCGCCGGTGCGCTCCTGCTCGCTGCCGGTCGGACAGGTCGCCGGTGAAGTCACCACCATCGAAGGCATCGGGTCGCGCGACAAGCTGCACCCTGTGCAGCAGGCCTGGCTGGAGGAGCAAGTGGCGCAGTGCGGCTACTGCCAGGCCGGCCAGATCATGAGCGCGGTGGCGCTGCTCGACGAGATCGACGATCCGACCGACGAGGAGATCGACCAGGCGATGGGCGGCAATCTGTGCCGATGTGGAACCTATCCGCGCATCCGCGCCGCCGTTCACAAGGCGGCGCAGCTCAAGCTGGCGAGGAGCTGACCATGGCGTCCATCGGCAAGATCGCTCGCCGCACCTTTCTCATCGGCGCCGCGGCCGTGGCCGGCGGCGTCGCCGTCGGCTATTATCACTACCGCAAACCCTATCCGAACCCGCTCGAAGGCGAACTGGCCGACGGCGAGGCGACCTTCAATCCCTATGTGAAGATCGACGCCGACAACACGATCACGGTGATTGCGCCGCGCGCCGAGATGGGCCAGGGCATTTCGACGACGCTCGCCGCCTTTGTCGCCGAGGAGCTTGAAGTCGACCTCGACCAGGTCAAGGTCGAGCACGGCCCTGCATCCTACGCCTACTACAACCAGAAAATGCTCGAAGAGGGCGCCGGCTTCAATTTCTGGGACGAAAGCTATGCCGCCGAAACCGTTCGCTCGATCATGCTCGGCGTCGGCAAGATGCTCGGCCTGCAGGGCACCGGCGGCTCGACCTCGACGACCGACGGTTTCGACCGGATGCGCCAGGCGGGCGCGGCCGCCAGGATGATGCTGGTCGAGGCCGCCGCGCGCAAATTCGGCGTCGCCGCGTCCGAACTGACGGCCGAGAACGCCTCGGTCCATCACAAGGCGTCGGGCAAGAGCGCGACCTATGGCGAACTGGCGGCGGACGCGGCAAAGCTCGATCCGCCGCGCGACGTCGTGCTGAAAGACCGGTCGCAGTGGAAAATCCTCGGCAAGCCGCAAAAGCGCGTCGACATGCTCGACAAGGTCACCGGCGCGCCGATCTTCGGCATCGACGTGCGCCTGCCGGAGATGCTCTACGCCACCGTGCGGATAAGCCCGGTGTTCGGCGTCAAGCCGGTGCGTTCCGACACCGGCGCGGCGGCAAAGATGCCCGGCGTGGTCAAGATCGTGCCGATCGATTCGGTCTATGGCAGCGGCTTCGGCGTCATCGCCGAAAACACATGGGCGGCGTTCCAGGCGGCCGAGGCGATCGACGTGGAATGGGGCAAGCCGGCCTATCCCGCCGACAGCGACGCGATCATGAAGCTGATCGCCGACGCGGCGGCGCAAGGCGACGCGACGGTGGAGCGCGACGACGGCGATGTCGACGCCGCCTTCGCCGGCGCGCCCGCCGACAAGATGATCGAGGCCGACTACTCGGTGCCCTATCTGTCGCATGCGCCGATGGAGCCGATGAACTGCACGGCGCAGCTGAAGGACGGCGAGATGCATGTCTGGGCGCCCAACCAGATGCCGGTGCTGGTGCGCTGGTTCTGCGCCGACATCGCCGGCGTGCCGATCGACAAGACGCATGTGCGCACGACCTCGATGGGCGGCGCGTTCGGCCGACGCGGCGAACTCGACTACGCCATCTATGCGGCGCTGCTCGCCAAGGAGACCGGCGGCCGGCCGGTCAAGGTCACCTACACCCGCGAGGAAGACATGCGGCACGACTGCTACCGTCCGGCTTCAGCCGGCCGGTTCAGGGCGCGCGTCGGCGACGACGGCCTGCCTGTGGCGGTCGACATGCGGGTCGCGGCGCAGAACATGTCGGTGTCGCTGATGTCGCGCTGGTTTCCGTCGCTGCCCGGCGGCGGCCCCGATCCGTCGATCACCGACGGCGCGCGCAACCAGCCCTATACGATCCCGAACTACCGCGTCGCCTCGGTGCAGGCGCAGGTGCCGGCCATCCCGGTCAGCTTCTGGCGCTCGGTCGGCAATTCCGTCAACGGCTTCTTCCACGAGAGCTTCATGGACGAGATCGCCCATCTCGGCAAAGTCGATCCGGTCGAGATGCGGCGCAGACTGATGGCGGATTTCCCGGCGGCGCTGGCGGTGGTGAACAAGGTCGCCGAGATGTCGAACTGGGGCGAGCAGCTTCCGTCCGGCGCGGCCAAGGGATTTGCGTTCACGCTGTCGTTCGGCTCCTGGGTCGGTCAGGTCGTCCAGATCGCCGACACGCCGTCGGGGATCAGGCTCGAGAAGATGTGGATCGCTGCCGATGTCGGCACCGCGATCGACCCCGGCATCATCGAAACCCAGCTGACCGGCGGCGCGATCTTTGGTCTGTCGGCCGCCATGGGCCAGCAGATTACCTTCAGGGACGGACAGGTGGAGCAGTCGAATTTCCACGATTTCGACGCCATGCGGATCTGGCAGGCGCCGCGGTTCGAGGTCGCCATCCTGGAGAATTTCCACCGCATGGGCGGCGTCGGCGAAGTCGGCACGCCGCCGGCGGCGGCAGCGCTCGCCAATGCGGTCTTCGCGCTGACAGGCAAGCGTATCCGCCAGCTGCCGCTCAACCGGGACGTCAAGTTCGCATGATCCGCCTCCAGACCATGCTGGCTGTCGCCGCATTCGCCGTCGCCACGCCCGCGCTTGCGCAGGACGCGACCCCCGCCGCGCCTGCCGCGCCCGCAATCGTCGTCGACGAGGCCGTCGGGCTGCCGGCCTGGGACAAGGTCTACAAGGTGTTTTCGCATCCGCGCTGCGCCAATTGCCACAGTCCAGACGACCGGCCGCGCTGGTCGGGCCCAAGTTACGGCGCTGCCCGCGTCCACGCCTTCAACGTGCAGCGCGGCGTCGACGGGTCAGGTTTCGGCAATACCGGGCTGCGCTGCACCACCTGCCATTTCGACTCGAATTCGGCGGCGCCGCACGGTCCTCCCGGCGCGCCGAACTGGCACCTGGCGCCGGTCGAGATGGCCTGGTTCGGCCAGACCTCGGCGCAGATCTGCGCCCAGATCAAGGACCCGGCGCGCAATGGCGGCCGGACGCTGGACGAGGTCGCCGAACATGTCCGAACCGACGGGCTGGTCGCATGGGGCTGGAATCCGGGTCCTGGCCGCGAGGCCGCGCCGGGGTCGGCGGAAGAAACAACCGCCGCCCTGCAACAATGGGCGGCGGCCGGCGCGCCTTGCCCGTCCCAATAGGCCGGGCCGGCAAACCCGGTTTGTCAGGAGTGAGGCGCATCGAAGCACGTGTTCAGGGTTTGTGACTTTTGCGCATCACAAACATCATGTATGAGGCGCACGGCCCGACCATTCGCAGCCACGACATTGCGTTTGTTCAATCCGTCGCCATATCGCGCATGGAACTAAGGGCAAAAGGTCCAGCGGACAGATAGACATGGCCAAAATCAGATATAATCAGGTCGCCGCCATCGTGGTGCTCGTCGGCTTTGCGGCCTGGATGGGAACCGGCAAGTTCTCGTCGGTCGGCAGCGCCGCCGCGGAAGGCGACAAGGGACAGCCTGCGGCTCAGCACGCGCAGACGCCAGACAAGCCGGCGGCGGAACCGGCCAAAGAGGCGCCGCGCACCGTCGCCGTCGTCTCGCCGCCGCGTCTCGAGCACGCCCGCGCCATCCGCATCTCCGGCCTGACCGAAGCCGACAAGCGCGCCGTGCTCGCCACCCGCGCCGGCGGCATCATCGCCGAATTGCCGGTGACGGAAGGCGACAGGGTCAAGACCGGACAGACCATCCTGGTTCTGGCCGAGGAAGGCCAGCAGGCGGCGCTCGAACTGGCGCAGCAGCTGGTCAAGCAGCGCGAGGCCGAGCTTGAGGCGGCGCGGCGGCTGGCCAAGACCGGCACCATGCCGAAACTGCAGCTCGACACCGCGGTGTCGGCGCTCGCCCAGGCGCAGTCGCAACTGAAGGCGGCGCAGGCCGAACTCGACCGGCTGACGGTGGTCGCGCCGTTCGACGGGCTGATCGACAAGGTCAATGTCGAGATCGGCAGCGCGGCGCCGCAGGGCACGCAGGTCGCCACCTTGCTCAGCCTCGACCCGGTCGTCGTCAAGGGCGAGGTGTCGGAGCGCGATCTCCGGTTCGTGCGCACCGGCGACAAGGCCGAGGCGAAAATGGTCAATGGCGAGGCGATGACCGGCGAGGTGCGCTATATCGGCCGCGAGGCGACGCCGACCACCCGCACCTTCCGCGTCGAGATCGCCATCGCCAACCCGGACGACAAGATCCCGGCCGGCATGACGTCCGAAATCGTGCTGCGCGGCGAGACGGCGGATTCCGTCGTCCTGCCCCGCTCGGTGGTGACGCTGAGCGCCAAGGGCGATCTCGGCATCCGCGCCGTCGACAAGGACAACAAGGTGGTCTTCGTGCCGATCGACATCGTTGACGACATGGAGAACGGCCTGGTGCTCGGCGGCATTGCCGCCGACGCGCGGGTGATCGTCGCCGGACAGGAGCTGGTGACGGAAGGCGAGACGGTGAAACCCGTCGCGGCCGACCCGGAACTGATCAAAAAACTCGTCGGCGAAGCGACGGGCACCAACTGACCAGGCCAGCACAATGGATATTGTCGGGATTGCCATACGCAACGCCAGGCTGACGCTGTCGGTCCTGGTGTTCCTCATCATCGCCGGCGCGCTGGCCTATCAGTCGGTTCCCAAGGAAGCCGAGCCGGACGTCGCCATTCCGATCATCTATGTCAGCCTCGCCTATCAGGGCATTTCGCCCGAGGATTCCGAGCGGCTGCTGCTGCGGCCGGTCGAGACGCAGCTGAAAAGCCTCAAGGGGCTGAAGGAAATGCGCTCGGCCGCGTTCCAGGGCGGCGGTTATGTGCTGGTCGAGTTCGATCCGTCGACAAATCTGTCGGACGCGCTGGTCGACGTGCGCAACAAGGTGTCTGACGCGCGGCGCGACATTCCGCAGGGAGCGGACGAGCCGACCGTCAGCGAGGTCAACGTCTCGGAATTCCCGGTGCTGGTGGTGACCCTGTCGGGCCATGTGCCCGAACGGGTGCTGACCGCCGCCGCCAAGCAGCTGCGCGACAAGATCGAGGAAGTGCCGGGTGTGCTGGAAGGCACGATCCAGGGTGCGCGCGAGGATCTGGTCGAGGCGATTATCGATCCCGCCAAACTGTCCTCCTACGGACTTCGGCTCGAGCAGATCGTCCAGGGCATCGGCGCGTCGAACAGCCTGGTGGCCGCCGGCAATCTCGAAGGTTCCGAAGGCAAATACGCCATCAAGGTGCCGGCGCTGATCGAGACGCCGGAAGACGTCGCGGCGCTGCCGGTGGTGGCGGGTCCCAATGCGATCGTGCGGGTGCAGGATCTCGCCACAGTGCGCGCCACCTTCAAGGATGCCGAGACGATCACCCGGCTCGACGGCAAGTCGGCGATCGCCATCGAGGTCAAGAAGCGCGTCGGCGCCAACATCGTCGAGACCATCGACGGCGTCAAAAAGGTCGCCGACGAGTTCGTCAAGATCGCGCCTCCGGGCATGGAAGTGACCTTCACCCAGGACAAGTCGGTGTTCGTCAACCAACTGTTGACCGACCTGCAGAACCACGTGCTGATCGCGGTGATCCTGGTGTTCATCGTCATTCTCTACGCGCTGTCGGGCCGCGCCTCGCTGCTGATCGGGCTTGCCATCCCGTCATCGTTCCTGATGGGCATCCTGCTGCTGGCGCTGATGGGCTACACCATCAACATGATCGTGCTGTTCTCGCTGATCCTGGCGGTCGGCATGCTGGTGGACGACGCGATCATCGTCACCGAATTCGCCGAGCGGCGCATGTCGGAAGGCATGGACAAGGCGCAGGCGTTTGAACTGGCGGCCAAGCGCATGGCGGGCCCGGTGATCGCCGCCACGATGACGCGCATCGCGGCGTTCTCGCCGCTGCTGTTCTGGCCCGGCATCATCGGCGATTTCATGAAATACCTGCCGATCACGCTGATCGTGACGCTGGCGGCGTCGATGGCCTATGCGCTGATCTTCGCGCCGACGCTCGGCGCGATATTCGCCAAGGCTCCCGCGCATGAGGAAGGCCACCACAAGGACGGCGTCTACATGGCGATCGTCAACAAGGCGGTGCACTATCCGGTCACGGCGCTGGTGCTGACGTTGATGCTGCTGGGCGGCGGGCTCTACTCCTACGTCAAGTTCGGCAACGGCGTCGAATTCTTCCCGTCGGTGGAGCCGGATTACGGCCTGCTCTACGTCCATGCGCGCGGCAATCTCTCGCTCGACGAGATGGATGCGGCGACGACCGAGGCGGAAAGCCGGCTGCTCGGCTGGCCCGGCGTCAAGTCGGTCTACACCCGCGTCGGCAAGACGCGCGGCGGCGGCCAGGACATTCCCGAGGACGTCATCGGCGTCATCCAGTACGAGTTCGTCGACTGGCGCGAGCGCAAGCCGGCCAACCAGATCCTCGACGATTTGCGCGTCGCGATGGCCGGCATTCCCGGCGTCGACGTCGAGGTGCGGGTGCCCGACGCCGGTCCTCCGACCGGCAAGGCGATCCAGGTGCGGCTGTCGGCGGTCGATCCGTCCGGCCTCAACGACTATGCGCAAAAGGTCGCCGCCGCGGTCGCCAAAGTGCCCGGCGCCATTGACGTCTCGGACGGCCTGCCGCCGCCGGGCATCGACTGGGCGCTCGAGGTCGACCGGGCCAAGGCGGCGCAATACGGCGTCAGTCCGATGTCGGTCGGCGTGGTGGTGCAGCTCGTCACCGGCGGGCTGAAACTGACCGACTACCGGCCGGAAGGCGCGGACGACGCTGTCGACATCCGGTTGCGGCTGCCCGAAGACCGGCGCACCCTGTCGGCGCTGGACGAACTGCGGATCGAGACGGCGCAAGGCTCGGTGCCGATCTCCAACTTCGTCACCCGCAAGCCGGAGCACACGGTCGGCATCCTTCACCGCATCGACGCCAAGCGCACCGTGACGGTGACCGGCAATGTCGCCCACGGCTACCAGGTGGCGGCTGTGCAGGCTGCGGTCGAGAAGGCGGTTTCGGGCATGGAGCAGCCCGGCGTCGACTGGAAGCTCGCCGGCTCCAACCAGGATTCGGAAGAGGCCGGCGCCTTCCTCACCAATGCGTTCGGCGCGGCGATGTTCCTGATCTTCATCGTGCTGCTGGCGCAGTTCAACAAGTTTACCTCCGTTTTCCTCGTCTTGGTGACGGTGGTGATGGCGGTGATCGGCGCGCTGCTCGGCATGCTGCTGACCGGCCAGGCCTTCGTCATCGTCATGTCGGGCATCGGCATGATCGCGCTGGCCGGCGTGGTGGTGAACAACAATATCGTGCTGATCGACACCTATGACCGGTTGCGTGACGAAGGCTGGAACAAGATGGACGCGGTGCTGCAGACCTGCCGCGAGCGGGCGCGCCCGGTGGTGCTGACCGCGCTGTCGGCCATTCTCGGCGTGCTGCCGATCGCCTTCGGCCTTGGCCTGGAAATCTTCCACCAGGAGACGACGATCAATGCGCCGTCGACGCAATGGTGGGTGGCGCTGTCGTCGGCGATCGTCTTCGGCCTGACCTTTGCGACCATCCTGACGCTGGTCGTGACGCCGTCGATGCTGATGGTGTTCACGCGCGACAAGCGGCCCGCAGGCCATCGCGGCTGGCTGGGACGGCTGAAGGACCGGCTGTTCGGGCGCAAGGCGGCCGCTTCCGCAACCGCCGGCGAACCCGAGGCCGAGGCGGAAACACCGGTCGAATATCAGAAGGCGGCCGAGTAGCCGCGCCGCTTGTCGGCGTCCTGACGCATACAAAAACGCCGCCCCCTGGGGCGGCGTTTTTGCATTTGCGCCGGACCTTGCGCTCAGGCGGCGTCGGGCTCGAACTCCAGCGCCACGCCGTTGATGCAGTAACGCTGGAAGGTCGGCGGCGGGCCGTCTGGAAAAACGTGGCCGAGATGGCTGCCGCAGGTGGCGCAATGCACCTCGGTGCGGACCATGCCGTGCGAGCGATCGACGGTGGATTCGACCGATCCCGGCAGCGGATCGTTAAAGCTCGGCCAGCCGGTGCCGCTCTCGAACTTCAGCGTCGACCTGAACAGCGGCTGGTCGCAGCCGGCGCAGGAGAACGTGCCGGCGCGCTTCTCGTGCAGCAGGGCGCAGCTGCCCGGCCGTTCGGTGCCGTGCTGGCGCATGATGTAATACTGTTCCGGCGTCAGCCGCTCGCGCCATTCGGCGTCGGTGCGGGTCACAGGGAAAGTATGGGTGTCCACGGGAGCCTCCGGATTTGCTGGCGGTCAGGCCCAAATATGGGGTCATATGCAGCGTTCGGCAATGGATCGTGTCGCAGCGCGGCCGGTCTTTCACGCGTTGCCGCATTGATCTAGGATTGGCGAAACATGATGGAGGGCAGACCGTGCCCGGCTTCGAAATCCTTGCGACCTTTGTCATTACGGCGTTGCTGCTGTCGATCGTGCCGGGTCCGGGCATGCTCTACATCGCCGCGCAGACCATCGCGCGAGGGCGCAAGGCCGGCTGGCATGCGGCTGTCGGTACGCATTTCGCCAGCTACATCCACATCACCGCCGCCGCGTTTGGTCTCAGCCTGTTTCTTCAGCTCGTGCCCGCGGCCTATCTGGCACTGAAAGTCGTCGGCGCGCTTTATTTGTTCTGGCTGGGTTTTCGTTTCCTGACGCGCGACGAGCCAATTGATGACGGGATGGCTGAAAGCGACCAGGACTCTCACATCAAGGCGCTGAAGGAGAGCTTTTTCGTCGAGCTGACAAATCCCAAATCGGCCGTCTTCTTCATCGCCTTCCTGCCGCAGTTCGCTGACCCGCATGCCGACTGGCCGCTCTGGGCGCAGATCATGGTGCTTGGCTTTGTCGCCAACCTGATCTTTTCGCTGGTCGAAGTGTCCTGCGTCATCTTCGCCGACAGCGTCGCGTCCTTTGTCCGCAACTCGCGTTCCGCCGGCCGCTGGATGCGGCGTCTTGCCGGGTCGGTGATGATCGGCCTCGGAGCGAACCTGCTCTTGTCGCAGCGGTGAGCGGGGAAGGCAGAGAGCGGCAGGCGATTGCAGATACTTGAAACATCATCGTTTGGCTTACGTTCTGCAAGGCTGGTCTTCCGCAAGGCCGACGGTCTAGTCTCGGTCACCCTGCTCCCGATGGTGCATGTAGGCGACGCGCGCTTTTATCGCGAGGCATTTCAGGACGCGTTTTCGCATGACGTCGCGCTCGTCGAAGGCGTCCGCTCTCCGGTTGGTCGCAATCTGACACGGTCCTATCGCTGGATCGACCTTGAGCGCCTCGGCCTTGTTCTCCAGCCAAAGACTCCGCCACGGGCGGACGTTGCCGCTCGCATTGTTCACGCCGATCTGTCGACAGAGGAATTTGAACAGGCGTGGCGCGGTGTTTCCATGCGCTATCGCGCGATGTTGTTCTGCCTCGCGCCACTTGTCGGCATCCACAGGCGACTGTTTGCGTCGCGCGAAACCATTGCAGACCGGCTGGCGCTAGAGGATCTTGAATCGAGAGAGGAGACGTTGAGCTGGGACCCGGCGCTTGCGGGCATTTTCGAAGCCGTGATGGACGCGCGAGACAAACGATTGACCGAGTGTCTCAAGGCCGAACTCACCGATGCTAGTGATACTGGAAAGCGCATCGCGATCATCTATGGCGCACTTCATATGAGGGCGGTGCTACGCGAGCTGACGAGGCGCGGCTACACTTGCGTCGATGCGCAATGGCGCGAGGCGTTCGCGATCTGAGGCGGCTCAACTTGATCATCTCAATGCTTCCACGACAGTTCCCTGGTCGCCTTTTCCAGCCCCCGCAGCGTCAGCGGATACATGCGGTCGGCAAAGATGTCGCGGATCATCTGGATCGAGTGGGTGTAGCCCCAGTGCTTTTCCTGCGCCGGGTTGATCCAGACCGTGTTCGGCCACTGCTGCAGCACCCGGTTCAGCCACACGATCCCGGCCTCCGGGTTCCAGTGCTCGACCGAGCCGCCAGCCGTGGCGATCTCGTAGGGGCTCATCGAGGCGTCGCCGACAAAGATCACCTTGTAGTCGTGACCGTATTTGTGCAGCACGTCGTAGGTCGGGGTGGTTTCGGCCAGCCTGCGGCGATTGTCTTTCCACACGCCTTCGTAGAGGCAGTTGTGAAAGTAGAAGAATTCAAGCTGGCGGAACTCGGCGCGGGCCGCTGAAAAAAGCTCCTCGACGACCTTGATGTGGTCGTCCATCGAGCCGCCGACGTCGAAGAACATCAGCAGCTTCACCGCATTGCGCCGTTCCGGCCGCGTCTGCACATCGAGATAGCCGTGCTCGGCCGTGGCATGGATCGTGCCGGGAATGTCCAGCTCTTCATCCGCGCCTTCGCGCACCCAGCGGCGCAGGCGTTTCAGCGCTACCTTGATGTTGCGGGTGCCAAGCTCCACCGTGTCGTCGAAGTTCTTGAACTCGCGCTTGTCCCACACCTTCACCGCGCGGCGGTTGCGGCCCTGGTCCTGGCCGATGCGGACGCCCTCGGGGTTGTAGCCATAGGCGCCGAAGGGCGACGTGCCGGCGGTGCCGATCCATTTCGAGCCGCCCTGGTGCCGCTTCTGCTGTTCCTCCAGCCGCTTCTTCAGCGTCTCCATCAGCTTGTCGAAACCGCCGAGCGCTTCGACAAGCTTCTTTTCCTCCTCCGTCAGGTGCTTTTCGGCGAGCTTGCGCAGCCATTCCTCGGGCAGGTTGGCGACATCGACGCCGCCGTCCGCCGACAGCGCCTCCAGCCCCTTGAAGGCATGGCCGAAAACCTGGTCGAACCGGTCGATGTAGCGCTCGTCCTTCACCAGCGCGGCGCGGGCAAGATAGTAGAATGCCTCGACGTCCCAGGTCACCAGATCGGCTTCCATGCCTTCGAGCAAGGTCAGGTATTCGCGCAGCGACACCGGTATCTTTGCAGCCTTGAGCTCGAGAAAGAAGGGGATGAACATCACCGGGTTATCAATCGGCCCGGGCCGGATGGCAAGGGTTGGAATGGCTGCTAGCAATATGCTAGCACCAGCGCAGAAAACGGAATTCAAACGATGGCCAGCTTGCATGTCAGAAATGTCGCCGACGAGATCGTCGCCAAGCTGAAATCGCGCGCGCTGCGTCACGGCCGCTCGGCGGAAGCCGAACATCGGGAAATATTGAAGCGCGCGCTGGAATGGGAACGGCCGCCCCGATCGGAGGACGGGCCGTCCTGGGATGACCGTGCGGCCAGCCTTCGCGAGAAACTGCATGGCCGGACGCAGACGCAGTCGGAGGTGCTTTTGCGCGATTCCAGGGACGAGCGGTGACGCCGCCGCTGGTGGTCGACGCCAGCGTCGCCATCAAGTGGACGGTTCCGGAACATGATTCGGCGCTGGCGCTGGGCTTGCGCGACGGCCGCAGGCTGATCGCGCCGCAACTGATCTTCGCCGAATGCGCCAACATTATCTGGAAGAAGGCGCGGCGCGGCGAAATCACCGAAGCGCAGGCCGCCGAACTCGCGCTGCTTGTCGACGACCTGCCGGTCGAAACGGTTTCGCACCGGGGCCTCGTCACACAGGCGGTCGCCATGTCGCTCGCCTATGATCACCCGGCCCATGATTGCTTCTATCTGGCTCTGGCCCGGATCGAAGGCTGCCGGTTCGTCACCGCCGACGAGACGCTTTGCCGGAAATTGCGGACCAGACCGGAAATCGACGCCGGCAGTTGCGTGCTTCTGTCGGACACCTGACGCCACCAGACCACAAGGACCTGTCCATTGCCCTCAGCCCCCATCGCCTCCTCGCAAGACCTGCTCGCCGAACTCTCGGATTGGGTGAAGATCGAGACGCCGACGCGCAACGCGGCGCAGGTCAACCGGCTGGTCGACCTGGCGGCGCGGCAGCTGGCGGCGGCCGGTGCTACGGTCGAACGGATTCCCGGGCGCGACGGATTTGGCGACAATCTGGCGGTGCGCGCCTCGGCGCAGGCGGTCGATCCTTCGGCGCGGCCGATCCTGTTCGCCGGCCATCTCGACACGGTGTGGCCGGTCGGCACGATCGACGCCATGCCGTTCAGGATCGACGGCGACAGGGCCCATGGCCCCGGCATTCTCGACATGAAGGCCGGCAGCTTCGCCGCCTTCTACGCGCTGCGTTCGATCCTGACCGGCAAGATCAGGACCAAAGCCCCGATCGTGCTGCTGCTGACGCCTGACGAGGAGGTCGGCAGCCCGACCAGCCAGGCGCTGATCGAGACGGAGGCGGCGCTGGCGCAAGCCGCGATCATTCCAGAGCCCGCCTGGCATGACGGGCGCTGTGTCACCGCGCGCAAGGGAGTCGGCATTTTCGACGTCGAGATCCAGGGCGTCAATTCGCATGCGGGCAGCGCCTTCGCCGACGGCGCCTCCGCGGTGCTCGAACTGGCCCGGCAGATCGTCAGGCTGAACGAGCTTGTCGATCTCGACGCCGACGTCACGGTCAATGTCGCGCCGGTCTCGGGCGGCTACACCACCAATGTCATTGCCGACAGGGCCAACGCCGGCGTCGACCTTCGGGTCCCCGACGCGGCGGCCGGCGAGCGGGCGGTGGACGCTATCCTCGGCCTGAAGCCGTTCGATCCGCGCTGCAAGGTCGCGGTCACCGGCGGCATGAACCGGCCGGCCTGGGCCGAGACGCCCGAAAGCCTGGCGCTTTATGACAGGGTCAGGGCGATGGCCGCCGCGACCGGCCTGTCGATCACGAAAATGCATCGCGGCGGCGGTTCGGACGGCAATTTCACCGCCGCACTCGGTATCCCGACCATTGACGGACTCGGCTGCGCCGGAACCGGGGCGCACGCGCCGCATGAACATATCCTGTGGCGCGAGCTCGACAGCCGCGTCGCGCTGATGGCGACGATCATGGAAGAGCTGGGCGCATAGCGGCCGGCCTCAAAGCAGGTCGTATTCGATGAAGCCGGTGCGCCGCGCCACCTTGTCGTAGAGGCTGCGCGCGGTGGCGTTGGTCTCATGCGTCATCCAGTAGACATTGCCCACGCCACGCGTCGCCGCGGCGTCGCGCACCGCCTCGATCAGCGCCGATCCGACGCCTGCGCCGCGCGCGGCGCAGTCCGAATAGAGGTCCTGCAGATAGCAGTTGTTCACTGTCGCCCAGCAGGAGCGGTGGTAGAGATAGTGCACCAGCCCGACCGCCTGGCCGTCGAGCAACGCGATGAAGCCTTTCGGCTCGAATTCGCCGGCGTCGAACAGCCTCGTCCAGGTCGTGGCGTAGACGTCTTCGGGCACGGTCGTCTTGTAGAACGCCAGGTAATCGGTCCACAGCCGCCGCCATTGGGCATGGTCGGACTGCGCCAGAGGACGGATGTCCAGTTTCGCCATCGAATTCTCCCTCAAGCCGGCCGGCGCGGTTGCCAGTGCCGCCGGCGGCAGGTAAGCGGAAAGCGCGAATTTGTTCAACGATCAACAATTGTGCCAGGACGTCGCGTGCTGCTGAAACCCGAACGCCTCCCCGAGGCAGAACTGGTCTATCCGTTCTCCGAGCCGCCCGAGACCGGTGCGGTGGTCGAGGTCGCGCCGGGCGTATTGTGGACGCGCATTCCGCTGCCGTTCAGGCTCAACCACGTCAACATCTTCCTGATCGAGGACGGTGACGGCTGGGCGGTGCTCGACACCGGCGTCTCCAACCGGGCGACGCGGGAGCTGTGGCAGGCGCTCGTCAACGGCGCGCTGGCCGGGCGGCGGCTGACACGGCTGATCGTCAGCCATTTCCATCCCGACCATATCGGCCTGGCGGGGTGGATGTGCGAACAGTTCGACATGCCGCTGCTGACCAGCCAGACCGGGTATCTCGGCTGCATCAACATTTCGCTCAGCCCCGGCCGGATGGCCGACAAGACCTATATGGACTTCTATCGCCGCCACGGGATGGGCGACGAGGTGGCGCAACTCGTCGCCACCCAGGGCAATGGCTATCTGAAAATGGTGTCGCCCCTGCCCGACACGTTCCGGCGACTGGTGGCCGGCGATGTGCTGGCGATCGGCGGGCGCGATTTCGAGGTGCTGACCGGGGAGGGCCACGCGCCGGAACAGCTGATGCTGTATCTGCGCGAGGAGAATCTGCTGCTCGCCGCCGATCAGGTGCTGGCCAAGATCACGCCCAATGTCAGCGTCTGGGCGATCGAGCCGGACGGCGATCCGCTCGGGCTCTACCTGCGCTCGCTTGGGCAGTTGAGCGTCGCCATCCCCGAGGGCGCGCTGGTGCTGCCTGGCCACCAATTGCCGTTTGTGGGGCTGCAGCGCCGCTGCGCCGAACTGGCGGCGCATCATCACGAGCGTTGCGAGATGATCGCGCAGGCCTGCCGCCAGTCACCGCATTCGGTGGCGGATCTGGTGCCGGCAATCTTTCACCGGCCGCTCGACCCGCACCAGTTGTCCTTCGCCTTCTCGGAAGTTCACGCGCATGTCAACTACATGGTCGGCAGGGGCGAAATCGGCTGGGAAGCGCCCGACGCCGAGGAAATGCGGGTGGTTGCTGACTGAAGCGGTTCGCCTTTCAGATATTGCGTCCGAAAAACGGCAGCCACGGACGCTTGTCGAAAGCGAGCATTCTCACGAATTTCTTTCGATCTTCGGCTGCGTCCTTGTATTGATCGAATCGACTCAGCTTTCCACCGTCCCTGGCCTCAGAATCCAGTCTCTTCGACCATTCGCGATAGAGAATGAGAACGTAGTCGTAGCGCCTGGAGTTCAGCGGGTTCTTGCGTATTTCGACAATATAGTTCTCGAGCACCCGAACCGTGTTGACAAGCGTCAATCCGACCATTTCGAAACAGGTCTCTTCATCCAGAATCTCGTGGAAGATCGACAGGCTCATGATCTCCCAATGGGCCAGGAGAAGCCTGATGTCTTTCGCTGTCTGTTGATTGTGCTCAACCCGCGTTTGAATCTCGAAGGCGCTGGCGGTCGATCGGCTTCTGAATTCCCCCTCGAAGCTTCTTTCTATGTTCGTCCTCGCTTCGAAATAGGTGCTGTTCTTCGTCAGAGAATAACCGATCGCGGCGTTTCTCCTGTCCTGGTTCTGTTTCGATTTCCATGATAGATAGGCGATAACAATGCCGATCAGCAAAACGACCGACACACCGGACTGAATAATTCGAGCGACGTCGACAAGAAACCCCATGATCCAATTCCCCTCGGCGATGGGATATTCCGTAAAACACCGGATCGGATCAATTGAAAACTTGAGCGTTCGGAATCTAACACGCGACGGGCTTTAGCCCTGTCGCCGCGCCATGAACGCCAGCCGCTCGAACAGGTGCACGTCCTGCTCGTTCTTCAACAGCGCGCCGTGCAGTTTCGGCAGGGCGTTCTTCGGGTCCGAACGCAGCGTCTCGGGGTCGACATCGTCGGCGACCAGCAGGCGGATCCAGTCGAGCGCCTCCGACGTCGAGGGTTTCTTCTTCAGTCCCGGCATGTCGCGCACCTCGTAGAACTGGGTCAGGGCGGCGCGCACCAGGTTCTGCTTGATGCCCGGATAGTGCACGTCGACGATGCGGTGCAGCGTGTCGACGTCGGGGAAGCGGATATAGTGGAAGAAGCAGCGGCGCAGGAAGGCGTCGGGCAGTTCCTTCTCATTGTTGGAGGTGATGATGACGATCGGCCTGACGCTCGCCTTCACCGTCTCGCCGGTCTCGTAGACAAAGAACTCCATGCGGTCGAGTTCCTGCAACAGGTCGTTGGGAAACTCGANNGTCGATCTCGTCGATCAGCAGCACCACCTTCCTGCCGGCGGCGAACGCCTCCCACAGCTTTCCCTTCTTGATGTAGTTGCGGATGTCGTTGAAGCGGGCGTCGCCCAGTTGGCTGTCGCGCAGGCGCGAAACCGCGTCATATTCGTAGAGCCCCTGCTGCGCCTTGGTGGTCGACTTGACGTGCCATTCGATCAGGTCGAGGCCTAGCGCCGAGGCTACCTGTCGCGCCAGTTCGGTTTTGCCGGTGCCCGGTTCGCCCTTGACCAGCAGCGGCCGCTCCAGCGCGATCGACGCATTGACCGCCACCATCAAATCCTTGTCGGCGACGTAGGCGTCGGTTCCTTCAAAACGCATGTCTCGGTCCTTGTGCATTGCCGGCGGGACAGTATTGGGCCGGCCTACGGGCCGCAAGTCCGCAAAGCTCAAACAGGTCTGGGCTCAGACAGGTCTGGAAATGAAAAAGGCCGCGTCGGGCGACGCGGCCTTGGTTTCCGACGGCGGTTGCCCGGTATCAGGCGGCTTCGTCCTGCTCCGCATCGGCCTCGGCCTCGTTATCGGCCTTGGCGCCGCGCTTGGGGCCCTTGTTCAGGTTGACCTCGATCAGGCGCACTGCCTCGGTCTCGCTCATCTTGTTGACGGCGGCGATCTCGCGCGCCATGCGGTCGAGCGCCGCTTCATAGAGCTGGCGTTCCGAATAGGACTGTTCCGGCTGGTTCTCGGCGCGGTAGAGGTCGCGCACGACTTCCGAGATCGAGATCAGGTCGCCGGAATTGATCTTGGCGTCATATTCCTGGGCGCGGCGCGACCACATGGTGCGCTTGACGCGGGCGCGGCCCTGCACAACCTTCAGCGCGCGGTCGACATAATCGGTCTCCGACAGCTTGCGCATGCCGATCGAGGTCGCCTTGGCGACCGGAACCTTGAGGCGCATCTTGTCCTTCTGGAAATCGATCACGAAAAGCTCGAGTTTGTGGCCCGCGACTTCCTGCTCGTCGATCGATACGATCTGACCAACGCCGTGCGCCGGGTAGACGATGAACTCGCCGGTCTTGAAACCGTTACGCGCTGCGGACTTCTTCTGCGGGGTTGCCATTACGCTTCAAACTCCTTATCGCTCCCCTTGTGAATCGGGGTGCTTCCAGTGGCCTCGTCGCGGGCCAGGCGCCATGCGGTCACACAGATACGGCCGTCGAACGCGGACCGGTCAGGCGCAGCAAAAGAACCGCGTCAAACCCAGTGTTACCTGGTTCGAAAGCAGTACAAACCTTTCAGTGAATGAGGCTTCGCGCCATCAAGAGCGTGGTGTTACCGGCATGTCATGATTGCGTAACATAATTTCGTACGCAAATCAAGGTTTTGCCGCAACCGCGAACGGATTGCGGCGGCCGGACAGGCGCGACGGTTAATCGCGCCGGGGGTCTAACGTCAGTCACCCTTGCCGGGTTCGGGGGAGAAATATTTCTCGAACTTGCCGGTCTCGCCGTCGAATTCCTTGGCGTCTTCGGGCGGCACGCCCTTCTGGGTGATGTTGGGCCAGGTCACCGCAAAGTCGGCATTGATCTTCAGCCAACGGTCGAGCCCGGGCTCGGTGTCCGGCTTGATCGCGTCGGCCGGGCATTCCGGTTCGCACACGCCGCAATCGATGCATTCGTCCGGATGGATGACCAGCATGTTCTCGCCCTCGTAGAAACAGTCCACGGGGCAGACTTCAATGCAGTCCATATATTTGCATTTGATGCAATTGTCGGTGACGACATAGGTCATCGGATGGCTCCGGGCAGTCGAAAGCGACCGTGGCGTAGCTTCATTGGGCTGGCGGCGCAAGGGGCGCATTGCCGCGTTTTGCCGCATCTGGAGAACAGGATTCCAGTTTGCGCCCTCGCGCGTCAGTCGTCGCCGGGTTCCAGCCAGCGATCGAGCGCCCGGCGCTCGCGCTTGGTCGGCCGTCCTGCGCCAGGTTCGCGCGCCGCTTGCTTGGGCTCCGCCGGCGCGGGCGGCGGCGTCAGGTCTTCATAGAGTTTCCGCGCTTCCTCGGCGGGGCCGCGACGGATTCCGGGGGCGAGCACGCGGTAGACGATGACGCGGCGCTCCAGCGTGATGGTCACGCCGTCGCCGAGCATGACGGTAGCGGCGGGCAGGTCGGTCTTGACCGAATTGATGCGCACGGCGCCCGAGGCGACAAGTTTTTGGGCGAGCGAACGCGATTTCACAACGCGCGCGAAAAACAGCCATTTGTCGATGCGCTGGCTGCCGGCGGCGACCATTGTCTAGCGCCTGCCTCTCGTGGTCGCGGATTGTGCCGCCTTACCCCCACCCCGTACCCCTCCCCGGAAGGGGAAGGGGGATTCCGATATGCTCGCGCCTCTCCCCCTCTCGTGAGGACGGGTAAACGGCGGGGGCGTCAGGTCGCGCATGGACAGAGCGGAACGCCGCCGCCTATTTGCGCAACTGGTCGCGCAGCGCCGCCAGTTTGGCGAACGGCGAATCCGGGTCGAGCTTGCCGGCGTCGCGCTTCGGCCCGGCCTCGAAATTGCGCGGCGCGCGATCGTCCTTGCGCGGGCCCTTGTCGTCGCGGCGCGGACCACGGTTTTCGCGGCGCGGCTGTTCGCCACGACCGTCGCCGTCGGCGCGCGGCGGCCGGCCGGGCCGGGGATCGCTGGCGCGCCACAGAACCTTTGGCTCCTGCGGCGTCTCGTCCTTCTTGCCGGCGTTGCGGCCGCCGCGGCGCTGGCCGCCCTTTTTCTGCCCGTCGGGGCGCTGGCCATCCTGCGCCGCCTGCTCGCTTTGTTCGCCGCCCTGGCGGCGGCGACCGCCGCGCTGCTGGTCGCGGCCGTGACGTCGATTGCCGTCGAAGCGGCCGGGCCGCCAGATCAGCACCGGCTTTGGTTCCTCGGCGGCTTCGGCCGTCACTGCGGGCGCCTCGCCCGCCGGCGTTTCGGCGGTGATCGCTTCCGCGACCGGCGCAATCGCGTCCGCCGCCATCGGCGAGCTGTCGTTCGCGCCCGCATCGTCGGCGCCTGCTGCGTCTTCGGCCTCTTGCGCCTCGTCCGACGTCACCGGGGCAATGGCGATTGCCGCCTCGGGAAGCGGCCCCGCCGCAATCACGACGCCCGTGTCGACGACCTCGGCGATTTCATTCGCCGTGGTCTCTTCGGCCGCCGCCTCGTCCGATGCCGGCTGCTGCGTCTCCCCAATGGGGGCGGCTGCTGCGGCCGCCGCGGCCTTTTGCGCTTCGGCGCGGGCGTCGACATCGGCCATGCGTCTGGCGATCTCGGCCGGCAGTTTCGGCTCGCCGCGATAGCCCAGCCCCTTGAGAATCTCTTCCATGTCGGCGGGCGAAGCGCCGAGGATCGACATCATCTGCGGCGTCACCATGAATGCGCCGCCGTCATAGCCGCCGTCGGGACGCGCGCCGACGCCGGGCTTCCACGCCAGGGCGGGACGGATCAGGTCGGCCAGGCGCTCCAGAATATCGACGCGCACGGCGCGGCGTCCGAGCGTGCGATAGCCGGCGAGCTTGTAGAAGGCGCGGTCAAAGCTCTGGTCGACGACGACCGAGGTGCGGCCCGCCGCAAGCGCGTGGACGACATCGCCAAAACCCGGCTTGTCCTTGCCGTCGTTCTTCAGCGCCCACAGCAGCGTCACCAGATTGGCCGGCGCCGGCTTCAGCAGCGCGGGCAGGAATATGTGATAGGCGCCGAAGCGCACGCCGAGGCGACGCAAGGCGGCGCGCGATTCCTGGTCGAGCGACTTGATGTCGTCGGCGATCTCGCGCCGGTCGATCAGGCCGAGATTCTCGACCAGCCGGAAGGCGACGCCGCGGGCGATGCCGGACAACTGATCGGCATTCCTCATATCCACCAGCGGCTTCAGCTGGCTGTCGACCTGGTAGCCGACATAGCGATCGAGGCGCTCGGCCACCTTGTCGCGCGTCGGGCCGGTCAGCTGTTCGTCGGCCAGCAGGATGGCGCGGGGCTTCAAAATGTCGTCGGTGTCGGTCAGCGTCGCGACCGGCTGGCCGAGCCAGCGGACGATGCCGTCATGGGCGAGCGCGAAGTCGCCATTGGCGGCGACCGCAAACCTGTCGGCGCGACTTTCGAATTCGGCGGCCAGCGCCTTCTGGGCGGCCGCGCGCACGGCCTTGCCGTCCTCGCCGCCGGCGCTGGCGTCGACGGTGAAGCGGAAGCCCTGCAGCTCCCCAACGTGGTGGCCCTCGACGGTGACACTGCCGGCTGGGCTGATTTCGGCTTCGAGCATCGAGTTCTCTCTCAAGCGCCTCATAAGTACGGATGTCCTGCGATCAACGAAGCGTTTCGTCAACCGTTCATGCAGCGCATCCGACAAGCGATCTTCAATCTCCCGCGTTTTCTCCTGCCAGTGTGACGGATCGGCAAGCCAGCCGGGGCGATGGGAAACAAACGTCCAGGTCCTGATCTGGGCGATGCGATGCGACAACGTGTCGATGTCGCCGTCGGCTGAATCGGCGCGCCGCACCTGTTCGGCCATGTAGGTTTCGTCGACATGGCCGCGGCGGGCGAGGTCCTGGAAGATCGAGCCGATCAGCTCGGCGTGCTGCGCCGGCGCGACGCGGCGGTAGTCGGGCAGGGCGCAGGCGTCCCACAGCAGCGCAACGCGCCGGCGGTTCGTCGCCAGCGCGCTGATCGCGGGATCGCCGGCCAGATGCTCGAGCGCGCGCTGGTCGACCGCCGGCAGGGCCTTGGTCAGCCCCTCGACCACCGGAACGGTTTCGATCGAGCGGCGCAGCGCGTCGAGCGAGGAGAAGTCGAAGTCGGGCGTGCGCCATTGCAGCACCCTCACCGGATCGAAGTCGTGTCCCTCGATCTTCTCGATCATCGCCTCGTCGAGCGGCGGGGCCTGGCCTGTGACGCCGAACGTGCCGTCGCGCACATGGCGGCCGGCGCGGCCGGCGATCTGGCCGAGTTCGGCCGCCGACAGGTCGCGGTACTGATAGCCGTCGAATTTCCGGTTCTGGGCGAAGGCGACATGGTCGACGTCGAGATTGAGGCCCATGCCGATGGCGTCGGTGGCGACCAGAAAGTCGACGTCGCCGGACTGGTAGAGCTCAACCTGCTTGTTGCGGGTGCGGGGGCTCAGCGCGCCGAGCACCACCGCGACGCCGCCGCGCTGGCGGCGGATCAGTTCGCCGATGGCGTAGACCTCGTCAGCCGAAAACGCCACCACGGCCGAACGGCGCGGCAGCCGCGTCATCTTCTTCTGTCCGGCATAGGCGAGATGCGACATGCGCGGGCGGCTGACCACCGAAATGCCGCGCAAGGTCTGCTCGAGAATGCCGCGCATCGTGCCGGCGCCCAGCAGCAGCGTCTCGTCGCGGCCGCGCAGGTTGAGGATGCGGTCGGTGAAAATGTGGCCGCGTTCCAGGTCGTTGGCGAGCTGCACCTCGTCGATCGCGACAAAGGCCGCCTTGGTCTCGCGCGGCATCGCCTCCACGGTGCACACGACGTAACGTGCGCCGGGCGGCTGGATTTTTTCCTCGCCGGTGACCAGCGCGACATTGGCTGCGCCGACCTTGTCGACCACCCGGTTGAACACCTCGCGCGCCAGCAGCCGCAGCGGCAGGCCGATGACGCCGGAGGAATGGGCGACCATGCGCTCGATGGCGAGGTGGGTCTTGCCGGTATTTGTCGGCCCCAGCACGGCGGTGACGCCGCGGCCCGACAAGATCATTGCGTCTTTCGGTCTGGGGGAAACATTCATCCGAAGCAGGTCGTCCGACATTGGTCGCCTTGGGCGCGAAAGCCGCCATTGGCGCGTTCCAACCATATAGGCTGTCCAGGCAGCGGGACAACGGCGCGCGGCGAAATCGGCGCTGCAATTAACAACCAGAACGAGTCTGGAACGAATCAGCGACGAATCACTGACTCGACCACATTCATGTTATGTTCCACGCAACATGTTGATTTGAATCGGCTTTCACCAACCAGATCGTGAATCGCTCCAACGCCGTCCGCAGCGATTTTTGCGTGGCCGTTAACCTTTTGCAGCCGTCCGGCCAGGTTCCGCGGCCACGGCCAGGCCGGCGCGCCGGCGCGGTTGTGACTTCGTTTACAACTCCTTGCATATTCCCAAGGCTTTTCGGCGGCGGCGCCCGGTTTGCGTTAACGATCGGCTCAAAGCCGGAACGAATCATCGACGAATCAGCGATCGCGCCAGGTTCCCGGTCCGTTCGCCACAACATGTTGTGGTCGCCGGCCGCGGCGACGCATAGCGGCCATGCCGGGACGGTCGAGACGCGGAGGCGTCGGCGCGCGGCGTTAACCAAATTGTTCTGAAATGGAACAGGCTCGATCCGTCGGATCGTTCATCTTCGGTTCATACAGTTTTCCCCAAAGTCAGCCTTGCGAGTTCGTTGGCCCGGGGGATCACGGCCGGGCGGCTCGCTCAACCTTGAGAGGGGACCATGCAAAAACGTCTTTTCGCCGAATTTTTCGGCACGTTCTGGCTCGTTTTGGGAGGGTGCGGTTCGGCGGTGATTTCCGCCGCCTTCCCGGATGTGGGCATCGGCCTGCTCGGCGTCGCGCTGGCGTTCGGCCTCACCGTGCTGACCATGGCCTATGCCGTGGGCGGAATTTCGGGCGGTCATTTCAACCCGGCGGTGTCCGTCGGCATGGCGATGGCCGGAAAACTCAAGCCGTCCGACCTCATTCCCTACATCGTGGCGCAGGTGCTCGCCGCCATCGTTGCGGCCGGCGTTCTGTACCTGATCGTCAGCGGCAAGGCCGGTTTCGCCGGCGTCGGCGGCTTTGCCTCCAATGGCTATGGCGATGCGTCGCCGGGCAAATATTCGATGATGTCGGCCCTGATCACCGAAGTGGTGATGACGTTCATGTTCCTGATCATCATCCTCGGCTNNTCCCGGTCACCAACACCTCGGTCAATCCGGCGCGCTCCACCGGCGTGGCGCTGTTCGCTGACGGCCCGGCGCTGTCGCAGCTGTGGCTGTTCTGGGTGGCGCCGATCGTCGGCGCGGCGCTTGCGGCGATCGTGCACAACGCGCTGTTTGAACGCGATTGATCATCTTGACGCCGGCCGCGGCGCGCCGCCCTGTTTCGGGTAGCGCGCCGTTGCCGCATCTGACACATTCGTCTCCCATCAGGGAGCCGTCCATGCGACCGATCACTTCGCGCGACCAGCTTCGCGCCATCTACAAGCCGGCGAGCGAGCGGGCGGTGCGCAAGGAGCTCGCCGCGCTCGACCGGCATTGCGTCGACTTCATCTCCCGCAGCCCGTTTGTGCTGATCGGCTCGTCCGACGGTAGCGGCCGCGCCGACGTCACCCCGAAAGGCGACCGGCCGGGCTTTGTCGCGGTGCTCGACGCGACCACCATCGCCATTCCCGACCGGCCCGGCAACAATCGCCTGGATACGCTGGAGAACATTATCGACGATCCGGCTGTCGGTCTGCTTTTCCTGATCCCCGGCATGAACGAGACGCTGCGGGTCAACGGCCGGGCGTTCGTCACCGACGACGAGGCGCTGCGGACACGGCTGGCGGTCGAGGCGAAGCTGCCGCAATCGGTCATCGTGGTCAGGGTGGAGGCCGCCTACATGCACTGCGCCAAGGCGTTCATGCGCTCGAACCTGTGGCGGCCCGATACCTGGCCGGACCGGTCGGCAATGCCGACGCTTGGCCAGATCCTCACCGACCAGATCGCCGGCGACGCCACCGCCGACGCCACCGACAAGGCGCTCGCCGAGGGCTACGCCAAAACGATGTGGTGAACCTCAGGGACCGGCCAGCGCCTTCTCGATCTGCGGCAGCATCATCGTCTCCATGCTGTCGGGGGTGAACGGGCCGACATACTTGAACAGGATGCGTCCGTCCTTGCCGACCAGAAATGTCTCCGGCACGCCGTAGACGCCCCAGTCGATGGCCGCCGCGCCGGTCTGGTCGACGCCGATAGCGGCAAAGGGATTGCCTAGGCTGCCGAGGAAGCGCAGCGCGTTCTCCGGCGTATCCTTGTAGTTCAGCGCCGCCAGCGTGATGCGCTTGTCGGCGGCCAGCTGCATCAGCAGCGGGTGTTCCTGGCGGCAGGGCGCGCACCACGAGGCAAAGACGTTGACCACGGTGACCTTGCCGGCGAAGGCCGCCGAGGACAGGCCGGGCAGGCCGGTCGTGTCGAGCGGCGGCAGGTCGGTGGCGGGCGCCGGCGCACCGATCAGCGCCGAGGGGATGACGGCGCTGTCGCGGCCCGACATCAGCTGCGCCAGAAACAGCGCCGCCAGCGCCATGAAGGCGGCGACCGGCAGCAGCGCCAGCCAGCGGCGGCGCGGTTTTGGCTGGTTCTCGGTCGCGCTCACGCTGACTTGGACCCCGATCTGCGGGTGACGCCGGCTTGTTCAAGCGCGGCCAATTCGCGCTTGCGGGCGCGCTGGTCGCGCACGATCCACAGCGCCAGCCCGCCCAGTCCGAGCGCCGAGACGGCATAGGCGGCGGCGACAAACAGGGTGTGGTTCAACTTGGCCTCGCCAATCTCTAACGATCCGCCCGGCGGGCGGCGATGCGGCGCATCGCGTCGACGCGCCGGCGCAGGATTTCAGCGCGCATCGCCGCCAGGTGCAGCGCGAAGAACAGCAGCGTGAAGCCGAGCGCCGAGACCAGCAGTGGCCACAGCAGCGACGGGTGGATGGTCGGCCCGTCGAGCCGCATCACCGACGCCGGCTGGTGCAGCGTGTTCCACCATTCGACCGAAAACTTGATGATCGGCAGGTTGATCAGACCGACCAGCGTGACGATCGCCGCCATGCGGGCAGCGCGGCCGTGGTCGTCGAGCGCGCGCGTCAGCGCGATGATGCCGAGATAGATCAGGAACAGCACGAACACCGAGGTCAGGCGGCCGTCCCACACCCACCATGTGCCCCACATCGGCCGGCCCCAGATCGACCCGGTGGCCAAGGCGAGCGCAGTGAAGGTCGCGCCGATGGGCGCGGCGGCCTTCAGCGACACGTCGGCCAGCGGATGCCGCCACACCAGCGTGCCGAGAGCGGCGACGGCCATCACCATGTAGCACATCATGGAAATCCAGGAGAACGGCACGTGCAGATACATGATCCGCACCGTCGAGCCCTGCTGGTAGTCTTCCGGCGCGGCAAAACCCATGGCGAGACCGGCGGCCGTCACCAGCAGCGCCAGCGCGGTCAGCCAGGGCAGGATCCGCCCGGACAGTTCCAGGAAGCGGGTGGGGTTGGCCAACCCGGCCAGGCGTCCGGCCAATGTGTTCGCGTCGCTCATCGCGGTCCTACATAATCCCGGACGCGCCGCCAGACAATTGGACGAAAGCGCCGCCGGCGCGGGCGTTTCGCCGCGCCGGCCGCTGGCGTCACTGCCAGTCGCGGATGTCGACGAAACGGCCGGCGATCGCGGCGGCCCCGGCCATCGCCGGCGACACCAGGTGGGTGCGGCCCTTGAAACCCTGGCGACCCTCGAAATTGCGGTNNGGTTCGAGGTCGAGGCGCAGCGCTCCTGCGGCTTCAGCCGGTCGTCATTCATGGCCAGACACATCGAGCAGCCCGGCTCGCGCCAGTCGAACCCGGCCTCGATGAAGATCTTGTCGAGGCCCTCGGCCTCGGCCTGTTCCTTCACCAATCCCGAACCCGGCACGATCATCGCGTCGACGCTCGGCGCCACCTTCTTGCCCTCGACGATCTTGGCGACGGCGCGCAGATCCTCGATGCGGCCATTGGTGCACGAGCCGATGAACACCCGGTCGATGGCGATGTCGGTCATCTTCGTGCCGGGCTCGAGGCCCATATATTCGAGCGCCCGCTTCTTGGAGTTGCGCTTGTTCTCGTCCTCGATCTCGTCGGGGTTGGGCACCTGGCCGGTGACGGCGGCGACGTCCTCGGGCGAGGAGCCCCAGGTGACGATCGGCGGCAGTTTTGCCGCGTCGAGCACCACAACCTTGTCGTAATGGGCCCCCTCGTCGGATTTCAGCGTCTTCCAGTAATCGAGCGCCATGTCCCAGGCCTTGCCTTTTGGCGCGCGCGGCTTGTCCTTGACATAGGCGAAGGTGGTCTCGTCGGGCGCTATCAGGCCGGCGCGGGCGCCGCCCTCGATCGACATGTTGCAGACCGTCATGCGGCCTTCCATCGACAGCGAGCGGATCGCCTCGCCGGCATATTCGATGACGTAGCCGGTGCCGCCGGCGGTGCCGATCTCGCCGATGATGGCGAGGATGATGTCCTTGGCGGTGACGCCTTGCGGCAGCTGGCCGTCGACGCGCACCAGCATGTTCTTGGCCTTCTTCTGGATCAGCGTCTGGGTGGCGAGCACATGCTCGACTTCCGAGGTGCCGATGCCGTGCGCCAGCGCGCCGAAGGCGCCGTGGGTGGAGGTGTGGCTATCGCCGCACACGATGGTCATGCCCGGCAGGGTAAAGCCCTGTTCGGGGCCGATGATGTGGACGATGCCCTGGCGGCGGTCCTTTTCCGAATAATATTCGACGCCGAAATCGGCGGCGTTTTTCGCCAGCGCCTCGACCTGGATGCGGCTTTCCTCATTCTTGATGCCGTTGACGCGGTCGGGCGAGGTCGGAACATTGTGGTCGACGACCGCCAGGGTGCGCTCGGGATGGCGCACCTTGCGGCCGGTCATGCGCAGGCCTTCGAACGCCTGCGGGCTGGTCACCTCGTGCACCAGATGGCGGTCGATATAGAGCAGGCAGGTGCCGTCCGCGTCGCGCTGGACAACGTGGTCGTCGAAAATCTTGTCGTAGAGGGTGCGCGGTGCGCTCATATGCGTGATTCCGTCGATTGACTGCGAAAATGGATGCGGAACCGGAGTGCCCGGTCAGGCGGCGGGGAGGGCTCGCGCCGTCATCGCGCCGGAGACACGCGCAAAGAACCGCGCCGGCAGGCGCTTCTTGTCCTGCAGCACGAAGTGCGTGTAGCTCGGGTTCCCGAACATGCGTTCCATGGCCGGTTACATAACACCGGCGAAACGGCCGGGCAATCGCCCGCCGGCCTTGACATTGCCGCCGGTCCTGAAACGCCGGCGATGGGCAGCTTCGGCGACGCCGGCCTTATCTCCCCCGGCGGGGAGAAAGCGAAATCAGCGTCTTGGTGGCGCGCGAGCCCGAAGGGCGAAGCATGCGTCGCCAAGACGCTGGAATTCGCAAGAGAGGGGCTCGCGGCGTTCCGGCGTCTCCCACCAGTCGTCATTGCGGGGTGCCATCAGCTTCTCGGCAGCAAAGCCAATCATCTCGCGCAGCAAATCGGCGTCGGCGCTCTTCTCAACGAATGAGCGCAGGTTCATCATGTCGTCGGTCATCGGTGGTCTTTCCATCGGGTTGAGCTTGAACAACCCGACCCTACCGGAAAAACACTGGTGACCACCGCTACCCAGCTACACCACGCCGCGAGACATGATCCTGCACTCGGCCCTTGGCTACGTGTCGCCGGCAGAATTTGAAACCCAACTCGCCCCGCAGGCGGCTTAGTTCGAATCGCCTCGCTGGTCCAGCCCGAGGGGTTCACTCCAAAACCGACTCAGTTCCGCGTGGAAACCAACCCCGAAGGTCTGGAAAGCGGATCCGCCCACCGCCATCGACGCGGACGTTCACGTCATTCGCTTCTTCGTGAAGCCGTGTAAAGATACGACCCAAGTTCGCCAAAGTGGGCCGATGCCGTTTCCACAAGAAGCCGCACTGTTGATTTCCGCTGGGAGCTGA
>DDFA01000106.1 GCA_002336975.1 Phyllobacteriaceae bacterium UBA1940 | reverse complement strand
CCGCGCTCGGCGGCGGCGCGGCGGCCTGCCTGGCCGCATCGGCGCTGGTGGAGGCCGACGCGCTCGGCCTGCCGCAGTTCGGCATCGCCATGCTGGACGAATGGACCGCCGACGCCGTTCCCCCGCCCGAGGCGAGCGAACCGCCTGCGCTGCAATGGCTCGACCGCTCCTGCTGCTTTGCACCGCTTGCGGTCGCCGCCGCAACGCTGGACGTGGCCGACGCCGCCAGGCGACAGGGCGTCGCCGTGACATTCCTGCGCGGCGTCAAGGGTTTTGGACGGCTGGCGCCATTCGTGCGCCACATCGCCGATCAGGGACTTTTGGGGATCGCCGGGGCCGAAGGCCCCCCCTTTGTCGCGCCGTTCGGCGGCGACCGCGCGGCGATCGGCACCAATCCCCTCGCCTTCGCGCTGGGTCAAGGCGCAGACCGCGTCGTCATCGACGTGGCCAGCAGCACCGCGACGATGGCCGACATCCGCGCCGCCCGCGCTTCGGCGACGCCCTTGCCCGACGGCACCGCGCTGGACAGCCGGGGACACCCGACCAATGTCGCGGCCGATGTCGCGGCGCTGCTGCCGCGCGGCGGGCAGATCGGTTCGCTGCTCGGCCTGACGGTCGAGCTGATGGCCGGCGTCGCCGGCGGCGGGCGCGGCGACCCGCGGGGCCGAGGCGTGTTCGTGCTCGCACTCGATCCCGGCAAGGCCGACGCGGACATCGACTGGCGGGCCAAGCTTGCCGACCTGAAGAANNGGGCACTGGCCGCGCGGCGGCGCTGCCGGCGACGCCGATCTCGACGATGCGTTCCAACAGCGTCTCGACGCCCATCTCGCCCGCATCCGCGGCGTGGCGTGCAAGGCCGAGCGCGACGATGTGTTTCACCGGCGTCTAGACGCCTATCTCGCCCGCGTCTGCGGCCAGTGCGCGTAAAGGTAGCCGAGATGACCGCACAACACGGCTTGCGGCCGGCAATCGAGGCGGCGCCGGCGCAGGGGCTGATCGACGAACCGCGGCGGATCGTCGTGTCGGGACTGGCGCCCGACGAGATCGTCGCCATTTCGGCGGTCACAGAGCGGGCGAGCGGCCAGACCTGGATGAGCCAGGCGACTTTCATGGCGGACGAGGCCGGCGTGGTCGACCTCAGCCGGGACGCGCCGGTCGGCGGCGATTATGCCGAAGTGTCGGCGACCGGCCTGATCTGGAGCCAGCAGCCGGAGATCCGGGCACACCATGAGCTGTTTCCGGACGATGTGATGCAGCCCCTGCGCACGACGCTGACAGCCCGAACCGCGACCGGGGCCACGGCCGAGACGACGTTCACACAAAGCATGGCCGGCCCCGGCGTGACCCGACGCGAGGTTCGCGAGGACGGGCTGGTCGGCACGGTGTTCTCGCCGCCCGGGCCAAGCCCTCATCCGGTCGTCGTCGTTCTCAACGGGTCCGGCGGCGGCATCAACGAACCGCGCGCCGCGATGCTGGCGTCACGCGGCTACCAAGCCTTTGCGCTCGGCTATTTCAAGGCGCCCGGCCTGTCGCCCTTCATCACCGAAACGCCGCTCGAATATCTGGAAACCGGGCTCGCATGGACGCGCCGGGAGTTGCGGCCGAAGAACGGCTTCGTCGCCGTCAGCGGCCAGTCGCGCGGCGGCGAACTGGCCTTGCTGCTGGGAGCCACCTTCCCCGATCTGGTCTCGGCCGTCATCGCCTTTGTCCCGGGCGCCATGGTGCACGGCGCGCAGGGGGCCGGCGACCCGGCGCGCGGCGGCTGGCAGGGCGCAACCTGGACGCGGGGTGGCGTCGCGCTACCCCATCTTTGGCGCAACAACAGCGCCGTTCACTGGCATCCCTGGGCCGGCGACGCGCCGCCCGACCGGCACCATTCTGTGTTTTTCGAGGGCCTCAAGGACACCGGACTGGCAGCGCAGGCGCGCATCCGCGTCGAGGATATTGCCGGTCCGGTGCTGCTGATCTCCGGACGCGACGACCGCGCCTGGCCGTCCAGCCTCTATTCCCGCATGGTGGTCTCGACGCTGCGGGCGCACAACCACCCCCATCTGGTGCGCCATCTCGACTTCGACGACGCCGGGCACGCGATCAACCTGCCGGTGGCGCCGTCGACGCAGCTGGTGCGCGAGCACCCGGTGTCCAAGGTTCCCTACACCAATGGCGGCACGCCATCGGGCAACGCCGCCGCCAATGACGGGTCCTGGCGCGGCATGATTTCCTTCCTCGACGAGGTTTCCGGCATGAAAAGGCCGGACACGTCCTCGTCCAAGACCGCCTTGTCATCAGGCGGCAATAACAACTGAAAGAGAGACGACCATGCCGACACTCGAACATCTCGAAGGCCAGTGGCGCGAGTGGCGCCACGCCCATGTCGCCAGGATGTTCCGCCCATATGGCTGGACGTCGCTGGTGGCGCAATACTGGCTGGAGGCGGACGACCGCAATGTCAGTTTCGACCTGCTGCCGGGCCTGTGGTCGGTCGAGGACGGCCGCGTCATGTTTACGCCGCCTGCGTCCGGCCCCAACCTGTCGGTCGATGGACATCATCCGACCAGCCCGGTCGAGATCCTGCCCGGCCGCAACCAGACCTATGGCCACGGCAAAAGCGAGCCGGTCTATTTCGGCGTGATGGAGGTCGAGACCATCGTGCGCAGCAAGCATGACGATCAACCGCTGTACGGCGTGCGGGTTCGCGATCCGCGCGAGGCGACGCCGATGGCCGAGGCCGGCGTTTCGGCGTTCGGCTACGATCCGGCATGGCGGATCCCTGGCGTTTTCACGCCGAGCGGACTGACCGAATACGAGGCGGAAACGGTGGAAACAGGCGTGCGTGAATCGACGCCGAGGATCGGCACTTTCACATTCGCGCATCAAGGCCGGGACCACACCGTCATCCTGATCGGCAAGGAGACGGCGACCGGACTGCAGCCGGTGGCGCATGTGCGCGACAAGACCAGCGGCCCGGTCACCTACGGCGCCGGCCGGGTGATCGAATTGCAGTTTGCCGACGAGGCGAACAGCCGCATCGACTGGATCGATTTCAACTATGCGGTGGCGCTGCCATGCGCATTCACCAATTTCGTGACCTGTCCGGTGGTTCCGCCCGAGAACAATCTCGATTTCGAGGTTCTCGCGGGCGAGAAACGTCCTGAAAAGGACATTGCGCGGGTGATGACCTACCGGACCTGAAGGCCGCCACAGTATCAGCGGGCCAGCGGCCACTCCGGCCAGCCGAACAGCCGTCGG
>DDFA01000016.1 GCA_002336975.1 Phyllobacteriaceae bacterium UBA1940 | reverse complement strand
ATCATGTTCTTGACGTAGTCGGCGTGGCCGGGGCAGTCGACGTGTGCATAGTGACGGTTGGCCGTCTCGTATTCGACGTGCGCCGTCGAAATGGTGATGCCGCGTGCCTTTTCTTCCGGAGCAGCGTCGATCTGGTCGTACGCCTTGAACTCGCCGAAGTACTTCGTGATCGCTGCAGTCGTCGACGTCTTGCCATGGTCAACGTGGCCGATCGTCCCGATGTTTACGTGAGGCTTGTTGCGCTCAAACTTACCTTTTGCCATGTCTTTTTCCTACTGAACGAAAGTTGGGCTAACCGGCCCGTCCGGTTTGGCAGGCGTTTAAGGCTTTCGCAACGAATGCGCAAGCCTTAAATGCACGAGTGGAATCCGCCGGAAACGAGCTGGGGCAAGCCAGTTTCGTCATAAATCGGCATGCTGAATCGCTTTTTCAAGGCAATGCCTTAAGGTCGCCGCCCCTTTCCCTTTCGAAGGCGCGACACGCGATGGACGAGTGCGGGGCCTCCCCATGGCCACATCCATGAAAAAGGCCGCCGGATTTTCACCGGCGGCCTCCCGAATCCAACTCCCGTCCGAGATCGTCAGCTCTTCAGGGCGGTGTTGCAAAGGCTCCAGTAGCCGCCGCCCTTCTGGATCCATTTCAGATCGCCGAGGGTGCCGTTTTCCTTGTTCGACCGGTAGCTGTCGGCGCAGGTGTGAAGGCGTGCCTTGCCGGGCGTCTCGCTCGAATACTTCTTGTCGACGGCCTTGGGGAACACGACGCTCTTCGGCGCCTTCATCTTCGACTTGGCCGGTTCCTTGTCCGTGGTCGCCGCAATGTCCTTCTCGTCGGCCGCGTCTTCGGCAGCGGCGTCGGAACCGCAGTTCTTGGCACGGAAATCATTCCATTTCATGCCCTTCGCCGAGCCATCCGTCTTCGCGGCCTGATACTTGGCGCTGCATTCCTTCATGGTGAGCGCGGATGCGGGAGAAGTGAGCGCCGCGGTAGCCAGCAGCGCGAAAGATGAGAAAATTATCGTGCGGATCATCGATTGAGTCTCCTTTTGGAGGTTGCCCCTTCCAGAGCGGACTATCTGACTCGCCCATGCCCTTGTCAACGCTTCCTAAAACAGGATCGACGAAAGATATTCCGGCCGCAGGCGCTTGAAATTCCAACGCTGAAAGCTATGCCCGGTTCCGCGCCTCTTCGGCGCCTGCCGAACCGGCCTGTGGCGTTGCCATGATCGACGGATACGGCCCTTCACAGCACGTAGCGGCTAACGAACCCGTGGGAGATGAAACAGCTGGAGCGGGTAGCGGGAATCGAACCCGCGTATTCAGCTTGGAAGGCTGCTGCTCTACCATTGAGCTATACCCGCGGGGGTCTTGATCCGTGCAACGGAATGGTGGAGGGAGTTGGATTTGAACCAACGTAGGCTGAGCCAACGGATTTACAGTCCGTCCCCTTTAACCACTCGGGCATCCCTCCATATTCCGTCGGGATCAAGCGGGACCGTTCGGCAGTGCCTTGCGGCGGCGCCTTCGATCTGGCGCGGTATATGACGGGCACAATTCATCCTGTCAACACGACGTCACGGAAAAAATTGCGAAAAATGTCTTCGTCCCCATGCGGCGCCTGATCGTCCGCGATTGGCCCTGCCCGCACCGCTCCCGATTTTTCATGCGCCGTGCAAAAGCCTCACGCACTTTTCCGCGACATGCAGTATAGAGACCGCATGAGCAAAGACGATACCGGCGGCAAGTCCGCAAAAGACACCCACTATGCCAAGCTCCGCCGCGCGCATCGCGACCAGCGGCGCGAGCGCGGCGAGATCCCGACACCCAAGGACGATCGCCGCCGCCGGCAGACCGAAGGCTGGAAGCCGCCGGCGGTCGCGCCCGACCAGGTCTTCCTTTATGGCCTGCATACGGTACGGGCGGCACTCGACAATCCCGAGCGCAAGATCATCAAGCTCTCCGTCAGCCAGAACGCCGCCCAGCGCCTGGAGCTGCCCGATTTCTCCAGCCTGCCCTATCCGGTGGAAACCGTGCTTCCCTCCGACCTCGACAAGGTTCTCGGGCCGGAGGCCATCCACCAGGGTGTGATGCTGGAAACGCGCCCGCTGCCCGTTCGCCGACTCGAGGCGCTGAAGGATTCGCCGCTGCTGCTCGTGCTCGACCAGGTCACGGACCCGCATAATGTCGGCGCGATCATGCGCTCTGCCGTCGCCTTCAATGCCGGTGCCGTCATCACAACCCAGCGCCATTCGCCGACCGAATCGGGCGTGCTTGCAAAAACCGCGTCCGGCGCGCTGGAACTCATCCCCTATATCCAGATCACCAACCTGTCGGATGCGCTGGAAGAGCTGCACAAGCTCGGCTTCCAGACGGTGGGTCTCGATTCGGAAGGGCCGGCCCCGCTGGAAGGCACGCTTTCCGGCCAGCGCATCGCGCTCGTGATGGGGTCCGAGGGCAAGGGGCTGCGGCAGAAGACGCGCGCCACCTGCAAGGCTCTCGCCCGCCTCGACATGCCCGGCGCGATCAAGTCGCTCAATGTGTCGAACGCGGCCGCCATCGCACTCTACGCCTCGCATCGCCACCTTTTCGGCTGATACCACATTCCTGAACGCAAAAAGCCCGCCGGTTCCATCGGCGGGCTTTTTGCGTTGAAGGAGACGCTTCCTAGCTGGCGAGCTTGAGGCTGCCGCGGCCGGAGATGACGCGCTCGGCTTCCGAAATGGCTTCGACCTTCGAATCGGCGCTGAGGTTCAGGCCCTCGGCGCGAACGATCTCGACATCCGTGATGCCGAAGAAGCCGAGCACGGTCTTCAGATAGCTTTCCTGGTGGTCCATCAGGGCTGCCGGGCCGGCGCTGTAGTGGCCGCCACGGGTGGAGACGATGATGACCTTCTTGCCCTTGGCGAGACCTTCCGGACCTTCGGCCGTGTAGCGGAACGTCTTGCCGGCGACGGCGACACGGTCGATCCAGGCCTTGAGCTGGCTCGGCAGGGAGAAATTATACATCGGAACGCCGAGAACGATGGTGTCGGCTGCAAGGAATTCCTCCAGCACCGCCTTGTTCACCTCGACTTCGGCGGCGATCTGCGTGTCGATCTCTTCAGGCTTGGCATTGGCGGCCATCAGGTGTGCCCCGGAAAGATGCGGCAACGGGCTGGCGACGAGATCGCGATAGGTCACGCTGGCGCCGGGCTGCTCGGCCTTGATCTGGGCGGCGACGGCAGCGGTGAGGCGACGGGATACGGAATGTTCTCCGAGAATGCCGGAGTCGATGTGGAGGAGGTTCATAGGTCAGCACCTTTGTTTGAAATTCGATGCGAAACATATGATCCGAAAACAATCGAGTGATTAGACGGCAAAAATCCAATTGACCGTTTCAAATGAGAAACAATAAAACGGGCGACTATCGGAGACGACGCCATGCAGGACCTGAACGATCTCGCACTCTATGCCGCCGTGGTGCGGTACAAGGGCTTCACCGCTGCGGCAAATGCCCTGTCCGTGCCGAAATCGAAGATCAGCAAGCGCATCGCCGCGCTGGAGGAGCAGCTTGGCGTGCGACTCATCGAGCGCTCCACGCGCAAGCTTTCCGTCACCGATATCGGCCAGTCCTTCTACGAACGCTGCGAGGCGGTGCTTTCAGGCGTGGAGGCGGCGGAGGCCGTGGTCGCCGTCGCGAAGGCGGAGCCGGCCGGCATGGTGCGCATGTCCATGCCGCCCGGTTTCGCCCCCGTCGTGGCAAACATCCTGCCGGGCTTCATGAAGAGCTATCCCCTCGTGCGCCTTTCGATCCTGACGACCGGGCGGCCTGTCGATCTCATAGAGGAACGGATCGACGTGGCGCTGCGCGTGCGCGACAGCTACGACACCGACCAGTCGCTGATCGTGCGCCGTTTCGGCGGCACGCGGCGCTATCTTGCGGCAAGTCCGCGCTTTCTGGAGCGCCACGGTCCGATCGACTTCGACGGCATCGGCCGCGTGCCCACCCTCTCCATGCAGGAGAACAATCCGCGCGCCATATGGACACTGTTCCACGCCAATGGCGAAATGCGCGACATTTCCCATTCGCCGGTACTGACCTGTTCGGATTTCAGCGTGCTGGAGCGCGCGACGATCGAAGGCATCGGCCTCGCGCTGCTGCCGGACATGATTGTCGAACGCGGCTTCCGCGCCGGCCTGCTGACACCGGTTCTGCCCGAATGGTCGAGCGCGGAATCAGCCGTGCATGCCGTCTTCACCTCCCGCCACGGCATGCTCCCCGCCGTGCGCGCCCTCATCGACTATCTCGCCGAAAACCTTCCCCGCTCGATGGAACGCTGCCAGGAAATCGTGCCCAGCGCCGCCTCGGACAGCAACTGGTCGATCTGAAGGAGCCTTTTCGCTTTACAGCAGCGGAGAATATGCTAACTCCCTCCCCGGAGTGCCCTTATAGCTCAGTTGGTAGAGCACCTGATTTGTAATCAGGGGGTCTCGGGTTCAAGTCCTGATGGGGGCACCATTTTTCCCTTTTGGTGCAGATAGTTAGCAAAATCGTGCGACTTCGGTGCGACTGATATGCGACCGTGCGACATAGCAATCGGTCGCACGATGTCGCACGAATCATCGTGCGGCGACGCCCCCTCAAACGGGGCGCCGCAGCTTCTGAAGCACGAAGAGCATGACGAAGTCGGAAAGCCACATGGCGCTGACGCCGAGGATGAAGCCGACGGCGCCAAACGTGGCAAGCGGGTCATCCGGCAAGGGGACCGAGATCGAGCGCAGGATATGCACGCCGGCCGCGGTAAGGTAGCCTGCCGCCAGCGCGCCGCAGAGCGGTGAAACGATGCGCTCGCGCAGACTGTGCCGCGTCGACGACAAGGCGCGCAGGAGCCCGCCTGCCCCGCCGGCAACCAGCACCAGCGGATTGAGCCCCAGCGCCTCGAGCAGTTCCCTCATGCCTTTTCCTTCCGGGCGCCGGTCGCACGGATGACGGTATTCCCGCCCATGTAGAGACCGATATAGATCGTGTAGATCGTCGTGAAGGTGCCGAGATCGACGCCCATTTCGATGCCCGCCCTGGCGCCGGCGGCCTCCATGATTGCGTTGATCAGCGGCCGTACCACGACAAGCCAGGCGAGAAGCCCGTGCATCAGCCACATGCCGGCCGGCCGCCAGAGCCAGCCGAAGGGCGTTTCCTTTTTCATCTCCTCGAGCATGAGGCGGTTTGCCTCGCGCTGCTGCGCGGTCCACGCCGAGATGATTTCCGGCGTTTCCGCCTCGACGGCCGCCACTGCTGCCTCCTGCTTCTCCGCCGGCAGCGTCTTCAGCTCGTCGACCGTCACGCCCGCCTTGCCGGCGATAGCGTCGATGATGACGCCGCCAAGCTCGCCGGCCGTGCCGCCGACCTTCTCCTCGAGGATGCTCTTGACGATCGGCGCGCCGACCTTCGCGGCCGCGCCGATCAGGATGGTGGTCAACGCGCTCATGCTGCAGCTCCTGCATATGCTTCCGCGCGCGCATCGTGCGCCCGCTTCTTGACGAACGTGACAGTTGCGACAACCAAGGCCGCGACGATGAAGCCGCCGAGCACCCAGATTGCTGCGCTGTCCACTACGCCGGGATCAAGCGCGATCGAGCCGCCGGCAGCGCCGCTGGCACCGCCCGCCGCCTTGGCCGTCTTGTCGGATGCCTTGGAAGCCGTCTTCGCTGCCTCAGCTTCCGCCCTTGCGTCGGCACGGATCCGCGCATCGGCCGCCCCCATTGCGGCAAGCGCCATGGCAACCCCCTTGACCTCGATGTCGGCAACACGACGCCCCCAGCCGCGCCCGAACGTCTTCCAGATCTTCAGCGACTGCATGAAGGACAGCCGCGCGCGGCAGATCTTCCTGACGGTCTCGGAGTGATCGTTGCTGCCGACGGATGCCTTGAGCCATTTCTGGCCACGCGAAATCCCGGAATTCACCGAAGCGTCGTAGACGGCGAGATCCACACCAGGAAACAGACGCTGGCAGCCTGCGGCTAGCCAGAATTCCGAGCGGTAGAACTTCAAGGCTTGTGCCAACGTCACAGTGCGGACGGCCGTCCGCCTCATCTTCATCTTGTCCTGGTACTCGTGCCAGCGCGCCTCGGTAATGCCAAGATACGTCTTGCCGCCGGGATCATCCTTGTGATTGCTCCAGCCGCCTTCCCAACCGGCCGTGATGGGATGACAGATCTCGAAACGGTCGGACATGAAAACGGCTCCAGCCTGGTTGAGGTGGAGCCCAGTTTAAGAGGCGCGCGATTGCGTCAAATGCGGGCTAGGAGGGCGCGAGGATCTGCGAAGCGCGCGGTGCGCCATAAAGGCTGGTCGCCATGGCGTTGAGCAAAGGCCAAAGCTCGTGATCACTGCGGTAGGAGGATGCGTAGCGGAATATGTTCTGGATCCGAACCGGCTGCGTTGCCATGAAAGCTTCCGCCTGCTCAACCTCCTCGTTCGTCATACGCCCCCACAAATCCACAGGGTAGAGATTTTCGATGTTCAACGTCGCATGCTCTGCCGCAAGCGCTGCGTCTGCAGCGGCTTCCTCCTCTGGCGTGCAGGGAACACTTTCAGATGCGCCCGTCATACAATCCACAACCAACTTAAAGCGCGGCATTCGAACCTCCTACTTGTAGGTCACGCTGACGGTACCGGCATCGAAGAGGTCCGTCTGATTGATGGTGGTAAAGCGGAGGCGATCAAGAACGCCGGAGAGCGTTTTTGATCCAACCGTTATGGCGCCGTTGATACCTGCGCCTTGGGCGATGAGGCCTTCAAAAGCCCATGCGTTGGTGGAACCAACCCGCTTAAGAGTAGCTATGCCGTGGTGCGTCGTCGCTGCGTTGCCGGGCGAACTCAAAACAAAGGCGGTCGATAGCTGAGCTGAACCAATGGCCGCGGCGCCATAATTCATACCGACACCAAGATAGCCTGTTGCTTCTATGCCGGATGAGGTTCCAAGCTGAATAGATGGAGAGCTGGCGCCGTTGGTGGAAATGCCCGCGATTGCCACATCGATCTGCGTGCAGTCGGCAGGTATGGAGCCGAAATCGACGAGAGCAACACCGCTTGGCGTTGCGGTTACCGTCGTTCCAACGATCTTCTCAAGCTTCACATCCGCGTTTGGAAACGTAATGGTGCGGTCCGTCGTGAGCGCCGTTACATCAAGGATTGGGGAAAAGCCGCCGACATTCTTTGCTCGAAAGGTTGAGGCCTGCACTGCCACATTGGCGATCGACCTCGTCGCTTTGAAGATGCCGGCGATCAGTTCCGTGAGAACGACAGTAACGAGCGCTCCTGCGCCACCGTTTGCGGACACATCGAACGCCGCGATTTTGTCATTGTCGGCGAGGTTTGCGCCTAGAAGTGCTGGTGCACTGCCTATGGCGCTGGCCGTGACGTCTGAGTTGCTGAGAAAAGTACGGAAGCCAAGCCCGTCTCCTTTGAGCAACACAGATGAACCACTGGCAACGATAATGGCCGCCGCGACACCATCAATCATGTCGGCACCATTCGGCGCAACCGTCATGGTGCCCGCGCCGATGTTCTTGAAAATTACGATGAAACCCGCGCCGAGGTTGGCGGCTGTATCAAGAGGGAAGGCTATGGGCGTCGCTCGATTACCGATCAGCACCTTCCCGCTGTCGGTTACTGCAACGGGATTGTTCGCGGCGGTCTTGATCTCTTGCAGGTAGCCGAGCGCTCCGTCATTTCGCTCGTCCAGCCGCGCCATCGGAATGCCGCCAGCAGTGACCCCGTCGCCACCGTGCCAGCGCTTAGCAGTCTCGTTCCAGACAAGCAGGCCAGCACCGACGACGCGGGCCGCCAGCTCTGCGGCGGTTGCCTTCAGTTGGGAAATGGGTGTTGCCACGTCAAATCTCTCCGGAGTTACAGATCAGCCAGCCGCCCCAGATCACCCGGGAAGAGCGTTATGTCGTCGGCCAAGCGACCAAGGTCGTAAAAGGCGCCGGGTTCAAACCCGGCATATCCAGCGGTAGCCATGTCGACGAGCATCTGCGCCTGTGCCTGTGAGGCTGCAGTGGCGGTCGCGGAGTTGCCGGCTGTGGTGGCAGCTGCTGCGGCGGCTTCGCTAGAGCTGGCAGCAGCTACAGCAGCTACGAGGGCTTCGTCGCGTGCGTTGGAGATATCCTGGGCGCTACCGCCGCCGACGAGCCTGTTGCCTTCTTTCTTAAGCAGATGGCCGTCATCGATGCCTGCCGCAACAACAAGATCCACTCCGCCGAAGTCCGTCTTGACGCCGCGAGCGATATCACGCGATTGCTCTTGCTGCGTCGCCGCGATCTTGCTGAACTCTTTCTCGAGCGCGTCCGGATTGATCCTGGTACCGCCCATCACGCCGGCGTCGCGCGATGCGACGCGAGCGGACGCGACGACAAACGACGTCGTATCCTGCAGGTTCGCCGGAAATGTCACCGTGAAATTGTCGAACGGAAGGTCGTCGACCTTCAGCACCTCGACGTCCGCGATCGAGAACTCCTCGACATTCGGCGGGCGGACCCACACCTGCACGTCTTCGGTGTCGAAGACCTTGAAAGCGAACGGCCCATAGGTCGATCCGCCATTGCCGACCAGAATGTCGGTCTGCCGTATTCCGCTCGGCAACGGATAGGGATTGGTCATCGACGCCCTGCCTGGTTCCTTGATCAGACAAGGGTATGCGGCAGGACCTCCCGTTCAGTGCGTCAGGCGCGCTTCGCCGTCTTCTTTACCGGCTTGACCTCGAGATGCTTCGGCAGCGGCTTGCTCGAGCAGCGCATATGGATCTCCCGGGCAAAGAGCTTGCGGGCGTCTTCCCGTTCCGCGTCCGCGGCTGCGGCGATCGGAATGCCGAATGGCCCGAGCAGCAGGCCGGCGCCAAGCCCGATCGCCACGCGAGACCCAACCTTGTTGTCGAATTCCAGCGCCTTGAGCCTGATTTCCCGGCATTCCTGCGAATTGTATTTCGGATCATCCTGCGGCAGCGACGCCGCATACTTGTCCGGCGTCGACGTGCAGCCGGCAACGACCAGGCCCACAAGGCCAACCAGGATGGATTTGCGCATGATACCCCCAGATGCAGAAATGTCCCCGAGCGCCACCTAAGCACGAGGCCAGCCCAGGCGAAAGAGCCGACGCTACTCTGTCCCCAGCGCCGCGTCCGGCGCCGGCAGCCGCCGAAAGGTCACCTCGCCGGGCTCCCACCAGAAGCTGCCCTTTCCTTTCTGCGCCCGGAAACTCTTGTCCGCGTCCGGATCCGTCAGCCACTGCAGCTGGTCGACGACGGCGCGGCGATACGCCGCCCGGGTCGCGGGGTGCGAGGAAAGGATCGGCGTGTATCGGCCAACATACTTGGAAAAGTTTCGGCCAAACTTGGCGTCTTCGCCGCCCATGATCGTCTGGATCCCGCGCAGAGTGAGATCGAGCGTGTCGCCAATGATTGCCGCACCAGGTCCCGGCAGCGTCTCGGCAAAGCTCTGCCCGAAGCGGTTTTCCGCGCGGTTGACAAAGTCGGCAAAGAGACCGCCGCCGCCGCCCTTGACGAAAGCTTTGCCCCAAAAGCTTACGGTCGTCATGTCTTCAGGATCCTTGCCACCCAGCACATTGAGGATCTGGGTATAGAAGGCAGCACCGAAAGTAAGCGGAACCGCCATCGAGGCGAAGAACCAGGCACCGCGCGCAACCCGGCCACCACGGGATTTCGAGAGCATCGAATAGATGTAGATCGCCTCGAGCTGGCGCGCCGTGAAGCTCATGCCGAAAGACAGGAACTGCGAGCCAAACTCGGCCAGCTCACCAAGGATCGTGCCGCGCGGCGTTCCGCCCGTCAGCACGCTCTTGATGCGCGGATCCCCGGAAGGAACTGAGCGTTCCGACCATTGATGGATCAGCTCCGCGTATTTCTCCGCTAGCTGCCGATCGCCTGTCTTCTCGAAAATACCGCCCGGATCCAGAAAGCCCATGTCGTCGATGCCGGCCCGCATCTTGGCCCAGTCCTCGGGCGTTATACCGAAACCGCCCATCGCCTTCTGCAGAAGCGGATCGAGATCGGCCCAGTCGGCGTTCCGCTCGGCATAGCCGCCCAGCGTCTCGTGCCAGGCGGTCGCCTCGAGGCGCTTGCGCGCGTCGGTCAGCGGGATCAGTGCATTCCAGGTCAAGGCCCGATCGGTGAGGTAGCGGCTCCATTCATGGCCGAACATCTGGTCGACGAAGCGCGCCTGCTCGTTCATTGTGTGCATGTAGTCGTCCCACATGAACGCGCGTCGGGCCATCGCGCGCCGGTCGGTATCACGCGCAAAGCGGGTCAGGATGCCGCCCAGGCTGCGCGCGACCGGAAGCCCCGCGAGCCTCCTCGAGGCGGCCGCGACGAACGGGTCGGTCGCAGCCGCAAGGATCCCCGTCGAACCAAGCATGGCCGAGGTCGCAAGGTTGCGAATGTCACCGGAGATCTTCGCTGGCGCATCGAGGATGGTTTCCCGCCCTCTCAGCGCCCGCCACAGGCCGTCGAGACGATAACCGGCCCACTTCGTCGCAGACATGCCAGGAGGCTTCCCAGCGGCCTCTATGACGCCCGCCTGCTGCCGGCCGATATTCACCTGCACAGCCTGCTTGATCCATTCCACCGCAGCATCCGGATTGGGACCGAACCGCTCCATTGCGGCAATGTCGCGCGCCATCGAATTGATGTGATTGAAGATCGAGCCGATCGGATCGCCGTTACCGAATTTCTCGTTGTAGGTCAGCCAGCTTTCCGCATCCTTGAAGATCAGGAAGCGGCTTTCCTGCCGGCGGTTCGCAAGCTTGCCCTGCCCCGCCCGCATCGCCGCCGGTTGGCGATGCGCCCAGTCCTGTGAAACGATCGTCTCGAAGGCGTAATCAAGCGACGCATCCAGCCCATCGGCGCCAACCTTCGCGCCCGTATTCGGGTTGATCATCCGCTCGGGATCCAGCAGCGGGCGAATGAAGGCTTTCCATTTTTCCCGTGCTTCCAAGGGCGTGCGACCAAGCTTCGCGATGGCACGGCGATTGTGGCTGTGCGAGATGCCCCAGTTCTCCAGCTTGCGGATATTGCCGCCGGCGGCGTTGAAGCGCTGCCGCAAGTCCTCGAGGACACCGGAGATCGCCCCCGCCAGGGCTTTGGCGGTCGGATTGTTGACAGCCTCGCCGTGCATGGCCCTGATGAGGTCCGGCAAATCCGCCTTGTTGCGGCGCAGGCCGAACCCCTTCGAGCGCCTGAAATGATACATCACGTCCGAAAGATCGCGATGCGCCATGGAGATGATTGCACTCGCCTTGCCGGCCATGGACTGGGTGCCCTTGTAGCCGTTGTGGATCATCAGCGACAGCGCCGCGTCAAGCTGGTCTGGATCTCCGGTGCGGTTGCGATAGCTTTCCAGGAAGGTCGCAACTTCCTTGCGCCTGGCTTCCGCCAAGAGCGTTTGCCGGCGCTGCTCGAAGGCCTGCTCTCGAAGCTCTTTCGTCACCTCGTCCCTGGCGGCCGCGGCCGCTTCACGTTCGGTCATCCCCGGCCGCTTCTGGCGGAAGCGGGCTTCCCAGTAGCGATGCAGTTCGTCGGCCTGGCGCTTGTCGATGGCGCCTTGGGAAACGGCGGAATTCAGGCAGTCGCGAAGGCTCATAGTTTGCAGCTCTCCAAAAGATCGGCGAGGAAATTGCCTTCGTCGGCGGCCTCGAGCGCTTCGCGCGTCGAGACCAGGCGCACGTTTCCGTCGCCATCCTCTATGGGGATGAAGTCCAGAAGGCTTTCGGGGTTTCCGTTGACGTCGATCGCCGGGTCGACGATCTCGCCGGCCTGCTCTTCGGCAACACGCATGGCGGCTTCTTCGAGCGGCTCGATTGCACGCGCCGGCGCGATGCTCTGACCGTCGAGGGGATCTAGGCCGTCTCGTGCAGCTTCGCCAGGACCTTGAGATTGGTCGCGGATTTCTTCATCTGCTCGGCCAGCTCCGGCGACGCGGTCTGGCTCTTGCGCTCGAGCAGCGCCGCCCGGTTCAGCAACGCCTGCTTCCGGTTCGTCGAAGAAGGGGATGTCTTCAAAGTCTGGCTCATCACGATATCCCTCGCCGATCTCTTCCGCGAATTCCGCAACTCTGGCCTCTTCCTCGAGCGCAGCGCGATCGAAGGCCGCCAGCGGCGTTAGATCTTCTTCTATCATCAGATCCGTGGCCCGGACAAGGATTGCATCGTCGATGCCGCCTTCCGGCGCCACTTCTCTAAGTGCCGCTTCAAGCTTGCCAAGGAAGTCGCGATATTCCGCCCGCGCATCAAGCTGCTGGCGATAGGCGTCCATCGCTGCAACCCGGCCGGCATCGTCCGGCGTAAACGCGGCATTGCCCCGGCTTTCCTGGTCAAGGAGATCGAGCAGATCCGCAACCGTGCTTTTTGCGGCAGCCTCTTCCGAGGTTCCATAGAGGTGGTTGAAATAGCCAGCCTGGGCCGCTGCTTCCCGGGCATAGTCAAGGCTTTGGCCGGTTTGGCGAACAAGCGCTCCACGGCCCGGCACGAATTTTCTCGACAGGCCTAGCGCCCGCAGTTCGCCGCCATCCTCACGGATACCCCCTTCTGAGGCGATGAAATCCATCAACGACTGCGGAGACCTGGGCTTTGCGCCAACAGGCACTTTCTGGCGAGCCAGTTCATCAAGGCGGCCGGCGTCTGCAATGGCCTCGAGCTGGTCGACGCGACTGGCGACGTCGTCGATCCGCGTCGCCTGCGCATCTATCCGAGCCTCACCGTCCGCCTGGCGCTCGGCAGCAACGACGTCGGATATCTCTTCGATCGCTTGACGGTCGCCCGCCATGGCGCGCCCGATCTGCTCCGGCGCCGCATCCAGAGCGCGACCGCCGTCCTGCGCCTCGAGGACGCGCTCGACGATCTCCGGCGGGGGAAAGCGCTCCGGATCCTCGGCGTAGTGCTGCGCCGCTTCCAGCACGCGCAGCTGCGCCGGCGTAGCATCCGCCGGCACGCTCACCTCGTCGAGTGCGCGCTCCTCGAAAGAGCGGCTGATCATGTCCAGCTTTTCCGGCCCCAGTTCGACATTCATCGCCTTGGCAAGAGCCTCGACATCGCCAGGCTCCGGTTGCCCCTCGAGAACACGCGCCGCCCGCTCTGCACCGCCCTCCCCGAGCTTGAACACCTTCGCCAGCTCCATACCGCCCTGGATGGCGCTACCGAAGACCGCGCCGAAGGTCGCCGCGATGCCGGCATTCGTTAGCATGTCTTTCATGCCGTGCTCGAGACCGGCCTCCCGCTTGCGTTCCTGGCTCATCCCCTGAAGCAGCAATTCGGATCCGCCGTTGATCAGAGCCTCTGTCGCCATCGTTTGCCCGATCCGACCGGCAACCGTCTTCGCAGCCGAACCTCCGGCGCCGAGAAATGACATTCCCCACTGCACCGGGTCGCGCGCAGCGCCGATCAGGCCACCGACGATCTGGGCGGAAAACCGTCCGATAAAGCCAAGCTCCGGAGACTGGGCGGCAAGCCCTGCGTCGCGCTGGGTCTCCTGCATCACCCGATTGCGCACCTGGTTGATCGGCGTCGAAAGAAGCTCGTCGATCGCCGCGCGATGGGGACCGGCAAGACCGCGCACACGCTCGTTGAATTCCTCTTCTTCCCGACGGCGATAGTCCGGATCCAGATCGCCGATCGCCGGCATGAAGCCAGCGCCACCGGCCTGCGAGGCGAGAATATCGGCATAGTCACGGCCAACGCCGGAAGCATCCCGGATCGGGTTCGGCATCTCCTGGCCGGTGATTTCGCGAATGGCGGCGATCCGATCGTCATAGGCCTTCTCGATCGACGCTATATCCGCCGTGGTATTTTCGACCAGGCGCATGGTTTCATCCGTGGTCTCTGCCGCCTTTGACCAGGCCTCGCCCCACGTTTCCGGCCCATTGGAGAAGCTCTTCGGCAGATCCGCCGGATCCATGAGGTTGATCATCGATAGGCCCCTGGCACGCGCGGCTCGAGCACGGGCCGAAGCACATTCAGGTCGAGCACGATCGGCTTGCCGCTTTCGTCAACGATGAACATGGGCGACGATCCCGCAGGGTCGCCTGTCGCGAAGGCGAAGCCGCCCTTGACGGCAACCGGCATGGCGCTCTGGAAGTCCCGCGCCGTCCAGGCTCTGCCATTCTTCCCCTTGACGCCAGAGAGATCCGCGTCGGTCAAAGCGCCCATCAGGTCCTCGAACTTGTCCGCGCGCACGGTCGGCGGCAGAAGCACCTTTTTCGGGCTGTAGCGCCATCCTCGATCATAGTCGGCGAAGCCGCCATACTGGACACCGTTAGCAAAGGTCGCGCCGGCGGCCTCCTGATAGGCCCGCTCATAGATCTCCTTGGCGTCATCCTTCTTCGGATCGATGCCGGCTTCATAGAGCCGCTTGCGGGCGATGGCTGCGGCCGCCTGGTCGAGCCGGTTGATCTCGGATGGCGTATAGGCGAGCGCCTCCCCAGAGATCTTGCGCGCTTCCGGAAGCCGCTTGGTGTTCGGCATGTCCGTGTAGTCCTTGCCTTCCGGCGTCTTGCCGTAACCGGCGATGAGATCGGTTGCCGCCTGCCGATTGCCGCCCGCAGCGATCAACGAGCCGGACAGCGAGACCGCCGGCGCAACACGCCCCAATTCCCGCAAGACGCGGTCAGCATCATTCCCAGCCGCGTCAACCAAGCCGGCCGCGATATCAAGACCGCGCTCCGGATCCGCCTTGACGGCCGCCTCGATCTGCTCTGCCTCCCCCGGCCGGAAGAAAACAGGACTTGTGCCGAAATGCTGCGCTGCCGTTTTGGCAGCGTTTATCCGTTCAGAGAACGCGGCGGATACAGAAGCCGGGTCGATCTGCCCATCGAGCGGCAGCCCCTCGGAAACGGGCAGCACGCCGAAACGCTCGGCAACGCCCAGCGGATCCGTTGCAATGTCTTTCCGGTGCTGCGCGATCGTCGTTCGCGCGAAGTCGATATCGTCGGCCGTCGCGTTTTCCCCAAGCAGCTGCTTGAGGTCCTTCTCGACCTGGCCGATCGGCATGGTCCGGATGGCTTCCGAGACACGCATTCGCGACAAGGTCGACAATACGATCTCCCTGCCCTTCGGCGCGGTCCCGGCATCGAGCTGGAAACGCGCCAGTTCCTCGGGCGTCACCGGCACACCACGGGCAACGCGCCGCGCGAGATCCTCGCCGCGCTTCGTCAGGTCGGCATTCGCCTTCTCGTCCTGAGTGCGACGTGCGCTTTCGGCAGCTGATAGCCCCTGGTCGATCTTGGCCCAGTCGTCGGCCGTGACCCCCTCGAGCTTGCCCTCGGAATAATCCTTGGTCATGTCGGCACGCATGGATTTGATGTCCTCGGCGCCCATCTTCGACGCCTGCCGCACATAAAACCCGACGGTCATTTCAGAGCGGCTGGACCGCTTGAACTTCTCCGCGTCGTCGAGATCGACGATGCCCCGCGCGACGGCGCTATCCCAATGCGCGTCGATCGAGGCCTGCATGTCGGCCAGATCGGACGCCGCGGCCTCGTCGTTCAGGTCGAGCCCGGCAAGCCGCTGGCTCCGACGGTTCTCGAGATCCTCGACGCGGCCGAGAAATTCCATTCGGTTCTGCTGCTTCACCCGCTCCTGCTGCTCGGCGCGCGCCTTGGACAGCAGGCTCGAGGCACGCTTGCGATAGGAGACGGTAAACTCCGGCGCGATCTCATCGAGGACATTGTCGCGCAGATCTGCCTCGAGGCCCTCACCAAGAGCCTTTTCAAGCATGACGGGATCGTCTTTGTACTGTTCGTAGATCGCCTGCTGGTTTTCCACCATGGCAAGATCTACCATCTCGAGATAGGTCCGCGTGCCGGCAACATCATAGGCGCGACCGTAAACTGTATTACGCCCGCTCGGCCGCCAGCTGCCTGTCTTGCCTGGCGTTACCTCGACAGGTTCTTCTACCAGCGTCACGCTGACTGGCGCCACTGCGGAACTGTCCGGCAGGGACGAATAGCTCTTTCCGCCGCCACGGATCATCGCGGCCTCACGGCTCCGGCGCCCCTTGTTCGACGAGAGGCCGGCAACAGCGTCGGCAACTGCGCCAAGATCACCGCTACGCACCGCAGCCACCACATCGTCAGGCAGAGAGCCGTAATTATACGCGACGGAATAGAGCGCAGCCTGGGTGTCAGGGCCAAGACCGGCCCACTGGTCACCAAGCTGCCGCCGCGCATTCGCGCCCTCGCGAGAATTCAGGCGATAGTCAAGATCCCGCTCCGCATCTTCGCGAGAGATCTTCATGCCAGGCTTGACCCTGATGCTGCGACCGTCGGCGCCGGTCACCGTGTCGGAACCATAACCGATCCGCCAGGCGTTCACATCCCAGTACGGCGTGGGGCGAAAGCCCTCTTCCTGCCGGAGCAACGCCTTGACGCGCTCATTGGCCGACCCGGTGTAAACCCGAACGCCGCCCTTTGCGCCTTTGACGTGCCCTGCCTGGCCATTGACGCTGGCCGTCGTAAAGGCGCCTCCGCCGCTGGCCTGTGCGCCAGTCGGCGAGCCCGCCAGCGCTTCGCGGGATCCGGCGAGCTTGCCGGCGCGCTCCGCTTCTTCATCGGCGCGGCGGCCCATCTCGTCCGCGAGGCGTGCAAGCCCCATGGCTACCTTGCGCTCCAGGTCGCCGCCGGAGCGCTCGACGGCGAGCAGCCCGTCAGAAAGCAGAGGCTGCGGCTGGAAACGGCGATAAGAGACCGGGGAAAGCTGGCGATTGCTCATGGATCAGAACCTTTCCGCAATACTCGAGAACCCTTTCAGGCCGATCCCGATCGCATCGATTGCGGCGGCGCTGCGTGCCCGCTTCGCGCGCTTGCGATAATTCGCGGCGCGCTCATCCAGGCGGGCAACGCGCGTCTGCTCGGTACCGACGTCCGACGTCAGCTCCAGGTCGGCGTTGCGGAAGGCGTCTCGCCGCGCCTCGGTTGGCGTACCGAAGGACAGATCGACGCCGGAAGCGGCATAGGCGACGTCCTGCTCGCCGATCTGCTCCATCATCTTCTGCTTGATGCCGGCACGACGGTTGATCCCCTGCAGGGTCTCCAGCGGCTTCTCCCGTTCTGCGTCCTGCGCGGCAAGCTCGAAGGCTTCAGCATCGGCCTTTCCGGCATTGAGCGCCGAGATCGCCCCGAAGACGGTCGCCGTTCCCTGGAGAAGTGTCGCGAGAGACATACCGCTCGTCGCCGCGCCAACACCCGTCCCGACGGCCGCGCCGGTCCCTGCCGCCGTTGTCGCGGCCGCCGCCCCGCCGCCACCGAAGAGTGCACCAATTGCTGCTGCTGCCGCTTCCATTACAGTTTCACCCCCGGAACATAGTCGCGCACATTGAGGCGGCCCGGCCGCACCTGGCTGATGACAAGCGTCGGATCCATGCAAGCGCCGATGAGACCGGCGACATTGACATGACCCGTGAAGTTGGTTTTCGGCTGCGAGAGATCATCGCTCGTGCGGTTGAGAGACACATCGCGCGGCGGCCGCCCGTTGGCGCCGATCGCAAGACTTGCCGTGTCGCGCACATAGAGCCGCGCGGACCCCACCTTGCCGGGCCGACGCACAATGTCGTCGTTCGGCAGGACGCGCACATACGGCATGCTCTCATACAAGGGCGCTGCCCAGAGGCCGATCTTGCAGGCCTTCGAAGGTACATCTGTCTGGACGGCACCTGCAGCAACAACAAAAGGTCCATAGACGTCATTGTCTATCGTGGCCCAGACCGTCTTGCCGTTCAGCAATGCAAGCCCGGACGCCTGTCCTGTCAGATCGGTTGTGACGGCAAATGCATGCTGGAAGAGATTGTGCCTCTCCTCCTCGAGGATTTCCTCGGAGATCACCCCGCCTCGCTCGATCGTGAGCCACACCTGCCCCTGTCCGTCCACGGCCAACGCACGCACCAGGCCGCCGCCGAAAACCGACCACTCGACTGCGGCCATGATCTCCTGCGTCTTGTTGATGACACAGCAGACCAGCCGCCCGTCCTCGCGGACGATCCAGAGCCGATCCGAGATCATTTCCGACGTCTTCTTCTGGACCTTCATCATCTTGATGTTTGTCACCAGATCCTCCGGCCCGCCGTTGAGATCATTCTCGGGTGTCGGCTGGAACATTTCGGAGACGGCGTCATAGGCGGCTGAATAGAGGCGTCCGCCATCGTCGGAAACGAAGTAGACGCGCCCCTCGAGCGTCACCGGCTGGCAGCTCTTCTTGCTTCCGATCTCGATCGCGCGAACCCAGTTCAATGGCTCATTTCGCTTCACGGTACGGTTGCTGGCGAAATAGACAGCCTGGTTGGTGAACGCCAGCAGGTACGTTGCATCGACGATGTGCAGGACCGTCTCCGAGCTTTCCGTGCGAAGCGCCTCGAGCCGCCCTGCCGTTTCGGTTTGGCTTTTGATGCCGAGATCGAAATATTCACCGCTCGCCGACATGGCGATCGCAGCGCCCTTTGCCTTCGGCCCCGCATAGACCGCGCGATCCTGAAAAAGCCCCATGACACCAAAACCGCCCCGGGTCTCGGAGATCAATGGCTCTCCATCGGTCTTGCCGACGGTGGTATGCGCAGGCAAAGCCGAGGCGCTGGTCGTATCAAGAACAGCGGCGTTGAAATCATATTCCGAACCTGTCAGCACTCCGCCGAAGGTGACATCGAAGGCCTGGAATAGAGAGCCGGACGCACCAAGAGAGACGCTCACCCCACTGGCAAATCCGGGGAGATCCGCGATGGCCGCTTCTGCAGCTGTCGGAAACGCGCCCCAGCTGGCGAGCGTAACCGCAATGGCGTCGGTCGTATTGCCGTCGATGGTGACGGACAGCTGGATTGACGTCACGTCGCTGGACCACCGTACATAGACGGTCCAAACGTCGTCGGTTTTCACATAGGAACCGCCGAGATCGACCTCAGGCAGTAGCCCGAAGGGCCATGCGCCGATTGTCCAGCTCGTGTCGTCGCCGGCGTCGCGGAACAAGCGTATTCCCTGCCAGATATCCGGATGGAAAATGCCGAAGGTGTTTGCCTCGCCATAGAAGGAAAGGTCCGAAACCATCGCATCCGTGATCTGATCCAGCAGCCCGCCCGTCAGCGTCGCAACCTTCACCCGGTCATTGCGGTAGATATCGACCTGCCCCGAAGACACGACGAGCGTGTAAGAAAGTTGCTTGTCCACGCGCAGCACCGCCTTGTTGCAAATGCCCGTGACACCCGCCCCGACATAGGCAGATCCCGGCAACAGCTGAAATCCGGACTGGGGTATGGGCTCAACGCCCCGCATGAGCTTGGCCCCGGAATAATACTGCTTCAAATTGACCTTGCCGAGCAGGCTCTGCGCCAGCTGGCCGGAATTCACGCTGCTCTTGAGCTGTCCGGAAACGCGCGTCATGCTCAAAGGCTCCCGTACCAGGGAGACGACAGCGGACCAGCGCCGGAGATCCGCGCGTCGGTCAGCGGGTCCTCGTTGGCAAGGCCGGAGCCCTTCGGACGGGATGCGCTGTCCTGCGCCATCAGCCGGCCGAACAAGCCGCCGGTTCCTTCCCTCGACGACGTTCCGAAGGCTTCGACCAGCTTGTCGGCCCGCATGTCGGCGTCCTGCCAGACGGGCACCGCGAGATATCCGCCAAGCGCCACGACGAACGCGCCGCGGAACTCAGGCGGCCAGATATCCGGATTGACGGCGACCTTGACCTGCGACCAGGTCTCAGCCTCATCGCTGAAGAGCTTGCCTTCCTCGATTGTGAAGTCGCGCAGCGGCCGGCGGGAACGCGGATCGCTCATGTTGAGCAGTGGATTGCCGATCCTGTTGCCGGGGAGGTCGAAGCCGTAGCGATAGCCGTTTTCCGGCGTCTCGGCCCGGCGCGTGTTCTTGTACGTCTTGAGGGAAAAGCTCCAGTCGTGCATGCCGAAGACACGATCGACGACGGGCTGCCAGGTGTTCTCGACCTGCTCGGCCAGTTCGCTGCCGTCGTCGACGGAGAACATCGGTCCCGCGCCGATATCCGTCAGCGCCCAATTGATGATCGTCGCCTTGTCGATCGTCGACATGCCGGAGCCCGCCCAAAAAGAAAAACCGTGGCCAGCAGGTTACTGGCCACGGTGAAGCGTTGACTGCGAAGCAGATCGGATCAGGCGCCGGCCGCGTCGCCGTCATATGCGACGGTGACGTTCCCGCTGGTGGGAACGGCAGTAAAGCGGAAGGAGATGCGATCGATGGTGCCATCGACGTCGATGATCGCATCGACGCAATCGCCCACCTTCACCGTATCTCGGGCATTGTTGAAGTAGCCGGCCGCGACCACTTCCGCCGCGGTGTCATTGGTCGCGTAATTGTACCAGGAAACCTGACGGTTCCCCGACAGGGTGACAGTATTGTAGCGCTTGAGCGCCCGGATTTCCAAAGCCATGACGGCCTCCATTGGTTTCGTGCGAAGGCGAAGGCCGGGCGCTTCCGCCCGGCCAGGTCGAGATTAGGCCGGACGGGTTGCCGTCTTGATCGCCAGCTTCCGCACGCGCTTGACGCCCTCCGGAAGGATGCCGACCGCCGCGCCAGACAGCTGCACCTTGCAGAGGTTCGGCGTGCCTTCCATGTCCGGAAGCGGATCGATCGTCATGTTCTCCTGGTCCCACTCGATTTCGCAGCCGACCGCGCTTTGCGTCCAGGCGAAGGTGTCGAGGTAGTCGGAGCCGGTGAAACCGGGGGTACCCGGCACATAGGCACCGGTTCCGTAGATGAAGTGCTCATCGGGGATGCCGAGGATATGAACGTTACGGAACGTCTTCTTGCTGATGCGTCCGTTGACGGCAAAGGGCAGCTCCTTGTTGCCCTGGTAGTCGGCGTTCGAAAATTCCTTGTACATCAGGAGCTGGGAGAACCAGACGTGCGGGATCGCCCAGTAGGCGTCTTCGTCGGCGCCGGCCCCGGCGATCGCATCCGAGACGGCGATGGCGTCGAGAATATCGACACGCTCGGTACCGACACCAATCGTCTCGATGGTGTTCGGGCTGTCCGTGAGCGACGACGTCGCCGAGGCGAAGGCATTGAGCGCATCGAGCTTCATCCGGTCGCGCTTGCGGCGGACAGCTTTTGCCATTTCGTCGGCGAGCGCGGCCTGAAGGCTCGGCCCCATCTTGCGGACGTCCTGCGCGCGGAAGGTCGTAGCAGCCTCGAAGTCGTCGGTCAGCAGGGTGACCATGTCGAGGTTGATGTCGGAGAACTTCACCTTCTGGATCGCGCCGGAAAGCTTGTACATCTCGATCCGGCCACCGACGACCGGGAACTTGACCGTTCCCGCGCCGCCTTCACCACGCATCATGGTGCCGTCGAGATGGCCGCCCTTCGAGCTGTAGCGCGTGCGGACCTGGTCGCGGATCTTTTCAGTAAACCAATTCGGAATTCCAGGCATAAGAGCCCCCTGTCAAAGTGATGGACGAAATCACCGTGAGGGCCGATTAGCCGGAGCTGCGGCAGGTCCTGTGAAGGATAGCCGCCGCGTCGTCCAGGTCGCTCCCGTCCGGTAGCTCGTCGAATGTGCCATCGGGCGGGAGCCGTTCAGTGCGGATCACTTGTCAGGGATGAGGCGTGCATAGTCCGCCTGCAGTTGATCGTAGCTCTTCTGGTCGAACTTCGGGTTCCCCCACGTGTTTTCGGGCAAGGCCGAGCGCCGGGACAGCTCGACGCGAGGATCGAGGCCACCAGGCCCGGGACTTTCCATGCGCGGACCCGTGCCGCCCGCGCCGCCGCCGGTTGCGGAACGAAGCCACTCGAAGAAGCGATGGCCTTTTGCGCTGTCACCAAGCATCGCCTTCGCAAACTCGGCATCGTCTTTGGTAAGGCCACCGCCCTCCGCGCCCCGCGCGACCATGGCGTCAAGGTAGGCATAGTTGTCATTCATGCGCTTTTCGACGGCCTGCTGCTGCTCGGCCGGCGTCAGGTGCTTCGAAGCGTCGGGAACGAGCGCGGCGCGTTCCGCCATTTCGTCGACGACCGGTTCGAGCAGGCCCATCTCCGCGGATACCGACATAAACTCGTGTACCAGCGCCTGATACTGCGGGACCGAGACCCTCAGCTCGAGTGCCTTGTCGGACACACGGCTGAAAAGCGGATCCTTGGTCAGCGTCTCCAGATGCGGCTTGACGCTCTCCGAGATCTCGCCCTTGAATTCGGCATAGGCGTCGGGGGTTTCCGGCACGCCGTTGTTCGTGTCACGCTCGCGGTAGCCCTTCAGGGCAGTCGCAAGCTTGTCCATCGTCTCATTCTGATCCTTGCCGAGAAGATGGTCGGGCAGATCCTTCGGCCGGTAGAACTCTCCGGCGGGCGGGTCGCCGGCGCCCGCCGGAGGATCCCCAGCCGATGGAGACGGCGGGGCATCGCCGCCAGCGGGACCAGGCGCCGGCGGATCACCTGCGCCACCGGCAGGCGCCGGAGCTGCCAAAGGCGCTCCTCCACCACCGCCGTCCGGCGCGTTGAAAACGATCTTTGACAAGAGATTTTTCATTTCCAGCTCCATTCTGGGTTCATGATTTCTGCCGCGCTTCTCTGACCTGCTTTTCGCCATGTGCGATCGCGGCAAGCACCGCCTCGGCGAAACCGTTGATGCCCTGCCGAGTGGCGGCAGCGAGCGCCGTCTGCTCGATTGTCTGCCCCACTGCGCGGAAGGGCTGGCGCAAGGAGATATCCATCATCCATTCGAACATCGCCCTGCCTTCAGGCGTATTCGCGAGACCCCACATGAAGCGCGCAACATCGTCGCCCGGCTGAAGTGGAGCTTCCTGCAGGATGGGCTTGAAGATCTCCTCGAGGCCCTCCCAGCCGCCGCCGGCGGCGCTTTTCTCGAGGAGATCGAAGGGCTGCGCAGCACGCGCGGGCACAAAGGGTCCAGACACTTACGCGGCCCTCCGCATGTCGGCGACAGCGAGATCCTTGATCGCTCCTGGTGCTTGCTTCGCCATCTCGGCCATCATCGCCGCCTGCAGCTGCTGGCGGCGCGCCTCCTCAATGTCCGCAACAATCTTCTTGCGGGCGTCGCCCTGCGGAATGAGGTCTTTTTCGATCTGGAAACCGTCGCCAATCTTGTCGATGGTCTTGTCACGGTCGAGATAGGCCGGCGCCATTTCCGGTCCTGCGAACGCCTGGACCATGTCCCAGTAATTCGCGATCGAGGCGATGCGATCAGCGTTTAGCGCGGCCTGCATTGGCGAGCGAACCTTGACCGAAACCAACAGGTCGTCGATCCGCTGCATCCGGGGCATCATGCCGAACTCGAACAGGATCTCGGCGGCACGCGGAACGACCACGGGCATGATCTCATTGACGAGGCGCCCGAATGCTCCGATGTGGATATTGGCGCGCTGCTGAAGGCGAGCGGCCATCTCCCCGGCAGAGCGCGGCGTTCCCTCGTAATCCGGCAGGCGTGTGTCGAACATGGCGTTCTTCACCTGCGCCTGCAGGTCGCCCATCAGCATCTGCGCAACATTGAGGTTGCCGCTTGCCGGATCCAACCGCTGCACATCCGGGCCGAGCATCCCCCCGGTCGATTGCATCGACCAGAACTCACCGGGCGCCAGGCGTACCGTGTTCGGGTTGAACGTGCCGCCGGCGCGATAGCCCCATATGCCGAGCATCGAGATTGCCGCGCTCTTGAGCGCCAGCTCCTGCGCTTTGTTCAGCGTCTTGATCGTCGGAAGCGCTGTCAGAACCACGCCGCGCCCGTAGGCTTCACCAGGTACACGGTAGTAGCGCGGAACGGCGATGGGCTGGGTGCGGTAGCGCTCATGCGAGATCAGCGCCGTCTGGTCCTGCAGACGCACCCCGAAATGCCATCCGGCACCCTCGCGACCGTCCTTCCACCAGGTCTGGTGAACGGTGACGGGCTCCGATGGCTTTGTCTTTGCCTTCTCCTTGAAGTCGCTGGCATAGCGGCCGTTCGGCCAGGCCTCGACGACCTGCCCGGCCTGCAGCTCCTGTCTCCAGTCGACGAACGTGACGCGACCGTAGCCGTCGACGTCGATCGCGAGTTGATCGAACGGCAGGCAGCAGAACATGATCGGATTGTTGGGGGTACCCTTGACGGGCAGCAACGCACCGGTCCCCACGGCAAGATCCACGCACATTTCATGGATGGCGGTATCCCAGTCGCCGGCGAGAAAAAACGGATGGATCAGGCTCGAGGTGCGCGATAGCTCGACGTCGAAAGCCTTCCGCTGGGCCTCGTCGAGAACCATGGCTGCGATCGGCCCGGTTTCCATCTCGAATGTGGATTGTCCGGCCGGGAAGAGATCGCGCTGCAAGTTGCCGGCGAAATACATGGCCGACATGGGCGCCGTCATGTCGAAAAGCTTGTCCGGCTGTCGCGGCCGGCCGTTTACGCCGCCGGCCGGGCGGCGCATCGGCAGGGCGTAATCATAGGCTTCCTGGTAGATCGTGCTCCAACCGGAGCGGGCGCCCCATGTGTCATCGGTCCGCCGCTTCAGCCTGGCGACGTCGACGTTGAAATCGCCATCCATCAGGCAAGCACCGAGCTTGCCGCGTCCGGGCCATCCTCAAAGAGCCGCCGGCCACGTGGTGCGCGCCGCGTCGCGCCGATGGCCCGGGTGTTCCGGTTCGCTTCCGCCAACTGGCGATCGTTCGCCACCTGCTGCAACTGCCGGCTTTTCTCAGCTTCCACCTTCGCGCCGTTGTCCTTGCTGCCACCGCCGCCAAACAGACCCTTCACGATATTGCCCATCGACTTTTCCTCTGAAGCTCCAGACCGTGCCGCCGCGCAGCTCGAAACCACAGAGGCGAGCCATACGCTCACCAGATCGGTTGCCGGGCGTGACGTGGCAGTTCACCACGACGCCATTTTGGGCGAGGCCCGTCAGCGTTGACTGCGCGAAGCGGCAAAGCTGGCGCATGTACGGACGGGCCGCCGTCTGGATCGATAGGCAGAATTCCCGCGACCCGTCATCGCGGGGCACGAGGTAGGAGACCGCGAGCAGCTCGGCGCCGGCATGAAACGAGATCGTCTCGCCGTTCGAGCGTTGCCAGATCGCGGCCTTACGCGCGAGCGCCCGCCCGCCCGCGCACGCGAGGCAGTCGCTCCAGTCGGCCGGCGTCTTGAACATCAAACGTCCCATACGTTGAAATTCCCGCGTCCGCCCTGCTGCTCGATCCGGCGTTGCTGGCGCGCCGCCTGCAGGCTGGTGACATTCGCCGGCCGAACCGACTGGGCCGACTGGGTGACGAGGTTTGCAAGGCCGAGCATGCCGAGGCAACGATATTGCTCCCCGTCGTGGGGGTGCGAATATTCGTTCTTCACCACATCGAGCTTGTCGGTCTCGCTCGTCGAGGTCTTCTTCGAGAACTTGTAGTGCGCCTCATAGCCGCCAAGGATGAATTTGCAGCTGGGGTCGACAAGATAGCCCGGGGTATGGCCGTCAATCATCAGGCCTAGGTAGTGCTTTACAGCCTCCTGGCGGATGCCGGGCTCGTTCGACGGCGCCGGCGAGATCGGAAAGCCTACGGTCGCCGAAAGCGTATTCATCCAGTGGAATTCACCGGTGTTGGTGTCGGCGCCGTACCAGGCCGACGGATCTCCCCAGGCGCCGATAATCGGGATGCCGGGAAAACGGGTCATCAACAGAGCCAGCATCGCCTGCCCGAACCGGGTCGGCCCCGTGCCAGGCTGCGCTACCAGTTCAGCCAGCAGTCGGTTCTGGCCGTTCGGCATCTGCTGGCCAATCGTTGCCGCCGGGGAGCCGCCGGCGTCGATGCCGATCGTCAACCCGAGTTGCGGCACCGCCGTCAACGCCTCGTCGGCGCGGTGAACCTCCGGATTGAAATAATCCTCATAGACCGGCGTGCCGTCCTTCGCGTAAGCCGGCCGAGAATGCACCATGCGCAGGACTAGGCGCTTGTCTTTCGTCGTTGCCGCCTCGAGCTCGTACGAGGACCTGGGCTTGCCGACGCGGTTTTCGGCATTCGGGGTCAACCCGCCTGGCTGCCAGAAACCATTCCAGCCAGGCGTAACGTTCTTGTAGATCCCGCCGGGCTTGGAGCCTTCGCCGAACGGCGTTTTGTAGGCGGGGTGGTCGACGTCCGGCGGGTTCATGTCGCCCCACACGATGCGCGGAAGCACGGGCTCGTTGTCGTCGGCCTCGAGGCCCATCATGCGCATGGCCGCGCGGCCGTCACGCGACACCCGCTCCAGCTCCGAAGGCGCGATCTGCTCGACGGGCGGATATCGGCCGCAACGCTGGAAAAACACCGGCATGGTATTCTCCGGCAACAGATCGAATTCGTTGCACCAGGCCATCGAGATTTCGTAGCCCTTGGCGAAGGCCTCGAGGTCATTGTCCCCGATCGCGCCGGTTTCCATGATGTATTCGATCTTGACCTTGTCCGGACCACGCCAGGCCTCCCAGCAGATCTTGTGCACCACCGGCCGATCCTGCCCGCCTTCATGGCTTTCCGTCCAGGCGTGCTTTTCCGGGAACGTGTTGTACCAACTGGCGAGCGCGGTGCGGGCGAAGCTGCGATAGGTGTCACGAACGCAGAGCGTCTTGACCCTCACCCACCCATCTTTGCAGACGGGGAGATAGTCGGCCGCGTGCAGCGGCCCCTTGATCACCGAACAAACGGTCTTCCCCGAGCCGCCTGGGCCCATGATCGCATCAATCGGCCCCCGCGACCGGATGAATGCTGCGCCGATCGGCCCCGGCGGCGTATAGCGTACGATATCAATTCCCATGACCCTTGACCCTTTGCAAACCCGGAGCCCGCGCGCCCGCGCCCGCTCCGCCAAGGGCCAAGATTAGTCCGCGCCGCCAGCTGTTCAGTCGGGCAAGGCCGAATGGCCGGTGTGTGTGACAACCGACCCCCAGTAGGGGCAGGGCGCGCGCGAGTTTCGAAGCCGCCGCGCCCGCGCGCGTGCCCGCCCGCGTGAGGCACCCCCGGGGGTGGCGATAGGCCAGCCGGTTTCCCGCGCGCGTGGGGCGCGATCCGAAATGCCGCTCTAATCTTTGATCAGTCTGGAAGGTAATGATTTCAGGTGGTTACAGGCCGTGCGACTTGCACCAACAATGTCGCACGACTAACCGATTGATTTCATTAGGTCGGCGTTTCGTTCTTGGTCAGGCTCATCACGCCGCCATCGTCAGTCCGCTCGACCTGCATGTCGCCGATCATCATCACGCCCAGGACGCGCTTGTCCACCTTGAGTTCCTGCGGCCGCTTGCTCTCGAAATACGGCATCAACTCGGCATTGGCCTTGAGCACCAGCTCGTGCGCTTTCGTCACCAGGGCAGCGACGCCATCGAGCTTGCCTTCCTTCGCGAGCTTGAGAAGCTGCATGCTCGGATCCGCGCTGACCTCCTGCCCTGCCATTTCGAGGGCCAGCCGCACGGGATCGGCATTCGCCAGGGCGGCGAGGTTGAGACCCGGATGCCGGTATCCCATGCGCATCAGCGTGTCGGCAAATTCCCGGCTGGCCTTGTTCTGGCTGCCCTTCGGCCTCCCGCGCCCGTTTCGCGCGGCCGAGATTGTTTCCGCCACATGGCGCACCGGGCCGGCGAAGAGCGACTGCTGCTCGTCGATCTCGTCGAGCATGAGGGACGGCTGCTCGGCCTCGGCGACGGGCTGGGCCAGCTGCTGGGCAAGGTCAGCCATCGCGCCCTGGACGATTGCCTTTGTCGTGCCGACCTTCGCGGCCCGCTCCGGATCCGGCTCGATCGCCGGCGCGCCGGAATTTTCGCCCGGCGTGTGTGCCTCGTTAAGCCCCTGATTTCGACCGTCGTCCGCCATCGCCGCTATTTCCCTATTTCTTTATTCCGGTTACCGCCCGTAACCGGAGGTAACCTATTCGGTAACCGCATATCTGCTGGAAAATCAGGAATTTATCCCTCTCGGTTACCGGGTTACCTCTATCTCTCTTCACGCGTATCCACGCGCGCGCGCGTGAAAACTGCTCATATTGCGGTAACCCGGTAACCGTCTGCGCAAGCCACTGTTTTCCTTGATTGATCCCGGTTACCTCATCGGTAACCGGCTGGTAACCGGTGGTAACCACCCGCACCCATCCGGCGAAGCAACCGGCCTCGCCACCATCCTGCGCACGGCTCTCGCCGCGTTAAGTGCCCGCGCCTGGTTTCCTCAGACATCGCGTGGACGAGCGGCCTAGGCGGTGCTTTGGGCGTCACGTGGGTTCCGCTCGGCTCGCTCGACGCGGCGCGGGTTCCGTTTTTGACCAGCCAAGGGCGGGGGAAGAGAGTTAACTGCGGCGGCTATCAGGGCGGGGGAAATGTCGGGATAAGAACAGGGTGTGGGCGATCAGTAGTCGCTTGTGTCGCGCAGCTCTGCGGCTTGTATCCAGGCGGCAGCCGTCCAGGTCTCCGCACGATACAGGATCAGAAGCAGCCAGCAGCCGACAGCGATCGAGGCGATCCAATTGACGACTGGGACACGGACGAGGCGGTGGATCCAAACGCCGGCATAGACAGATCCCGCCAGGCAGCCGATCATGGCGGCCAGATGGAACAGATGGCCCAGAAGCCGCCCCAGATACCAGGCGGGCGCATCGATAAGGATCTCAAAGATGTTCACGTCCAGGCTCCCCAGCGGCTCCGGAGGCTAGCAGCAGGGCGCGGGCATGGAAAGATACAGAAAGCCCGCCGGATCGCTCCAGCGGGCTCCTGCGAGCGGGTAAGGGTCGAGGGCTAGTGTAGCCCCGCGGCCGTCAAATTGCGAAGCATCTGGGCTCTTCGCTCGAGAAGGTCTTCCCTCCAAGCTAGCGTTGCGACCAGGTGCGGATCTACCGAGCGGACCTTTTCAAGCTCGGCCGCGTAGCTCATACCACGATTGACGGCGCAAGCGCCTTGCTCCAGATGGCCGTCATCACAGCCGAATGAGTGAATACGACCGCCTGCGGTGTCCAGGCCGTGGGCCGCGTAGTAGAGCGGGCAGAACTGAATGTTCTTGTGCGGGCACCTGTGAGCCATCAGGTTCTCCATCGCCAAGGGCCGCATTTCCACAATCGACCGCGGATCCGAAGCCGCCGCCGATGCTGCTGGACCTGGTCTTGATGATATGCCGTGAAAAGCGCTGCCAGCGCCTGCGCCATTGCTCCGAACATCACTCACTCACCCACTTGTCATAACCCTGCAGGTCGACCAGCGTCACCTTCTTTGCAGCGCGGTTGATCTTCATTGTCTGCTTGTTGTCCGCCCGGCGCAGCACCACACCCTCTGGCGCCTGCTTCAGCGCCATGGTCCAGCCCCCGCGCAGATAGTCGCTGTCCGCGAAGAGCCGATCGAGGTTATCGTCGCTGATCGGAATTGCCAGCGAGTATCCTTCGGCCGGGTCGCCCTTGTCGCGCAGGCCGAGCCCCATCAGCGCCAGGCGGGCGCGGGCTTCCTGCAGCGTCATCCACTCGCTGCCCTGCTCGAGCTGCTCGAGCACGCCGCCGACAGTCAGCTTGTCGCCGCCCTTATAACTGTCGAGCTTGGCGCCGAGGATCTTCTCGATCACCTCCTGCCATTTCGGCACCTGGTCGCCGCGCTCGGCGGCCGTCGCGTGCTCGAGGATCTCGACGAGGTGGTCGATGTCGAGCTTGCATTCGCCGACCGCCAGGCCGTCCTGCGGCAGGCCGGCGTCGATCATGCCCTGCTCGCCGACCAGCAGCTCGGCGCAGGCCAGCACCGTGCCATAGGTGTCGATCGCGCGGGCATCGAATGGCAGGCGCGGATCCGAAAGGATCTGCCGCCACTTCGGCAGGATATGCCAGTAGAAATCGTGGAACCCGTCCATCAGCTGGCGCAGGATCATCCGGCCGGCCGTGTCGGAGATCACCGGCTGCGTCGTTGTCTTTTTCTTGTCGAGCGCATTCAGGTTGAGGATGATCATGCGCGTGCGGTCCTGGACGCCCAGCACCGGCGGCATGATGGCCGAGAACATGAAGCTCGAGCGCAGCTCGAACTCCGTGCCCTCCCCGTTGGCGCCGCCGCGATAGCCCTTCGCGCCCGAATAGCTCTGCCGCGCCAGCTCGACGATCTGCCCTTCCTTGGAGGAATGCGCCTTGCGCTCGAACTCGTCGACCGCCACCGGCCGGCTGTCCTGCTTCAGGTTCTGGTAGATGCCGGCGGCCGTCGTGTTGGCCGTGGTATAGAGCACGTTGCCGAAGAGCGCCCGGATGATGTTGTGCAGCGTCGATTTGCCGACGCCGGCGCCGCCGGTGGTGAACACGATCGGCCGCACCTCGAGCGCGCCGCCGAGCAGCGAGGAGCCGATCCAGCCAAGCAGGAAGATCGGGTCGATATAGGGGCGCTCCCAGTTCCAGCTCTGCAGGTCCTGCAGCAGCTGATGCGCGGGGCTGTCGTAGATGCCAATCGGCGACTGCCAGGGGTGCAGGGTATCCGCGTCCTGGGCGTAGAAATAGCCGTCATATTCCCCGGGCTTGGCGGCCGTCAGCTGCCAGTCGGTCGCGCGGTTCTCACCGTTCGTCTTCACATCGACGGAAAACAGAAACTTGCCGGAATGCCAGATGAACTTGTCCTGCGCCTTCCAGCCGCCGCGGCCGCGCACGTTCTGTTGCGGATCGAACAGGCCCTTGCGGCCCGCCTCATTGATCAGCGCCATGGCCGCCTTGTCGCGCTCGATGCGCTTGACCTTCGGTGGCAGCGGATCCCCGGTCTCGGGATCGGTCTCCGCCTTGCCGAAGGCCGGCCAGGCCCACATGAGATAGTTCAGGTGCGGCGCAAACAGCCGCGCCAGCGTCGGCAGGTCCCAGCGGGTCACCGCCTGCATTTCGCCGATCGCATCGATCACATAGACGGTCTCGCCCTTCTTGCCGAGCACCGTCACCGGGCAGTCCGGCGGCATGCTGTCATGCGGCGCGCCTGGCCACTGGCCGGGCTTGATCCCGTTGCGGGCGAGGTTCGGATCCGGATCGTCGAGCGCCTTGACTTCGCCCAGCGCCTGCATGGCATCGAGGAAGGTCGCGCGGACGGCTTTAACGCCGCCTTGTGCCTTTGGTTTTTTAACTGTCATGTCCGCCCGCATTCATCGAGGTATCGGCCGCCGCGCCGTCGCCGGCGCGGCGGGCATGGGTCAGGCCGTGGCGGCCTCTTCCTTGTCGAATTCATGCAGCGCCTGGCGCAGCAGATAACCCTCGAGCGGCCAGATCTTGTTACGGGCGTTTTCGCGCGCGATTTTGCGGCCGATCTCCTCGTCGAAGTTCTCGGCGCTGGCGGCCGCGCTTTCGCCTGTCACGCAAAAGCCGTTCTGCAGCTTCAAGCAGCAGATGGTCAGCGTGGTGCCCGGGAAGACATGATAGTCCTCGGCCGCGATCGCGGCGTCGATGTCCGCCGGCGTGAGGCGCGGCGCCTTCAGCCCCTTCGCCTGGATTTCCTGCTCTATGGCCTGTTCGTCCTTCATGGTTCTCTCCTCGTTTACCGCCGGCGGGATTGCCGACGGCGATCGCCGCCGCGCCGAGGCGCAGCGGGCATGGGTCAGAATGGAATGTTATCGTCCATATCGCGTCCGAAACCGCTGCTCGGCTTGAGCAGCGCCGCGTCGAGTTCGTCGTAGATGAGGCCGGTTCCGTTCATCCGGACACCGACGTGATCTTCAAGTCGCTCAGGGGCATAGACGACGTTGACGAGCCAGTAGCCTTCCGGATCGCTGCAGCTCTTAACGAAGCCCGTTTCAATGACGGTCATAGGGAAGCCGCCGCTTTTCAGGCAGACGAGATCGCCCGTCTTGTAGGGCGGGCCTTCCTGCGGCGCGATCATCGGCTCAGGCGGCGCAGGCTGCTTGAGCTGGTCCGTGACGGCCTTTCTCAGACGCCCCATCAGCCCGCCTCCTCATCGACGAGATCATAGGTCGCGGCAAAGATCTCCGGCTTGCAGGGATAGATCTCGCCGTTGACGCCCTGGATGATCCAGTCGCCAATCTGAGCCGTCATCTTGCCTTCCTTCGTGAAGACGAAGAGCGGCCCGTCACCGACCCCGATCTCGCAGGACAACGCGCCCTCCTCGGGCTCGTTGCCGTCGCGGCCGTCATCCTTGTTCCAAGCGTCATGCGCCCAACTCGGCCAAGCGCTATTGTCGGCGCGGGCCTCCTCGGTGAGCTGGAAAGCTTCGACAACAACCGGCTTTTTCCGATACTTCGCCATCAGCCGCGCCCTCCCCATGTCGCCATGGGCGCATCGACGAATTCCATCGTCGTCTCGTCGATCGGCACCGGTGGCCGCGTTTCCGCCACCGCATTCTCGCGGGCGATCCGCTCCCGTTCGGACGCGACATAGCGATCGAGGCCGAGAAGAACGCCGGAAAATGCCGTAAAGGCGATGCGCTCGGCCTGCGAGATCTCGGCCGACGAACGGTGCTTTGAGAGCACGAGATGCTGCGCCAGGACCTCCGGCGACGCCCGCTCGCCGATCTTGCGGACATAGACGGCCATCTCGTCATAGGCCGCGTCGGTCATCTGCGGATCGAGCGCATCGGATCCGCGCATGGTTGCCTCGAGCCAGGCGCCATGAATTAAAGCCTCCTGGTACGCACCGACCGCCCCGCAAAGTGCAACGCGATCGAGCGTCTGGTCGCCATGATCAACCGGATCAACCCCGTCAGCACTTCCATCGCTGTCGTTCACCGATCCATCATTGCGCGCGGCACTATCATCGCCTGGCAGATCCAGCCCAGCATCCACCGCTGATACTCCTGCAGGTCCTCCACCGCCGTCTCTATCGGCAATGGCAACAGAAGCATCCCCGTTCCGTACATCACCATGTCCCTCGCCGCTTGCGTCGGATCCGTGGTCACCCTCGACGACAGCGGCCACACCGCCTGCTCGATCGCCTTCGTCAACGGCATCGGGCTGTGCGTCGAGCTGCTCGCCAGCTCCTTCTCCAGCGTCCTCAGATCCCTCATCGCCATCTGCGCCGGGCTCCTGCCCATCGGTATCGGTTCCACCGGCATTAGCATCGCCGGCAACGGCTTCCTCTGCCGATATCTCAGACGATGATTGATCATGTTCGCCTGCGTCATCGCTCACCCCCGCGCTCTCGTGTACCGGCGCCGATGCCACACCTTCCGGCGCTTCGGTTTCGGCTTCGGCACCCGGCTCTCCGGCGCCGTCGACCACGGCAATGCCATCAGCCTCGCCAGACGTTCCCGCCGGTTCGCCCTGGTGTTCCGCCCCCTCTGAGAGAGCGGCGCCAGCACCGTCGCCTTCCACCACCGGCGCAGGCGCCGATGCATCATGCTCCGCTGAAAGATCCGGCTCGAGCGCGCCCGCGACAACCTCTGCAGCTTCCGTTTCATTGGCATTTCCCTTCTTTTTCGCCATGTCAGTCTTCTCCTGGTGGTAGGTCGATCATGCCGAGCGCTTGCATGTAGGTTTTGAGGATCGCTTCCTCCTCGAGGCGCTGGTCGCGGTCCTGCCGGCGGATCGCGATAACCCGCTTGAGGATCTTGGTGTCGAAGCCCATCGATTTGGCCTCGCCATAGACGTCCTTGCGGTCGTCGTTCCGCGCCTTCGCTTCCTCGTCGAGGCGCTCGATCCGCTCGACGAAGGCACGAAGCTGGTCGCGGGCAACGCCATGGGCGTCGACCCCTGAATTGTGGCCGGCGCCGCTCATAGGGCACCTCCCGGAATGCTTGTGGTTCGGATCGCAGCCGCGACCGCGCGGCACGTTTCAGGCTCAAGGTTGAAGAACATGAGCTGCCCCCGGCACGGAATGAGCGGCAGAGGGAAGGCATCGCGCAGCACGAAACCGTAGCGGCCAAAGAACCAGCGGCTTTCCATTTCGGTCACGCAATCGACGATCCGTGCCATGCCGACAACGCCACCGCGCGGCATGGCCATCTGAGCGTCGTCGTCCTTGTTGATCTCGGATTTCGAGACGCCCGCATGCACGATGAACCAGCCTCGGCCCCTGGTCGGCCAGTCGCGGTTCTCGACATCCTTCCCGTCATGGAAGATGTGGTGCGGGTACGGCTGCTTGATGCTGAGCGCCTTGATCTCACCAGCAGCGACGCGATCGGCGAGCTGAATGAGGTCAAGCATCGGCGCACCCCTTCGCTTTTGTGGGGTAAAGGTAGACAGGGATGTTCGCCTGCCAGTCTCGCCTCTTGTAGAGGTGGGCGCCGCCGGTCTTGAGCGCTTCTAGGCCGCTGGGCCGAAGATAGCCGACTGGCTCGTTTTCTTGCTCGCGCTTCCGGGGATGGCGGCGGCGCCTGTCACCATACATGTCCAGCCATTCATAGCCGTGCTGAGGGTGCCAGCCGGCTGCGCCGAGATCATTCACGACGATGCAAACGCAGCCCGGATAAATGCTGTAGAGGTCTCGAAGAAATTCCTCGATACGCTTATTCGTGTAGAGCGGCCCCTTTTTGTCGGGCGTCATGCCGTGGCGCTGCACGATGATCCATGTGGGGGACGAGGTCTCAGCCATGCTCAGGCCCCTTCGCTGCTGGGGTGGCTGGAAGAGGTTGCCAATGGGTGGGAACTCGACTGGTCGGATAGATTACCTCCGAGCTATCGTTTTCTTCGTACCAAGCCTCCGGTGCGAACTCCTCCTCATGATCGCCGTATTCGTCGGACCACTCGAGCCGTGTGTGGTAGCAGGCGGTGACGATGCGCCAATTGCCAAGCTCATTCTGATAGGCCACCAAAAGCTTGGTGTTCTTCGGAGCCGTCTCGATCGGCTGCCAGCTAGCGTTTCCTCTGTTCGATGCAGCCCATTCGACGAGAGCCCGGAGATCGGCAACGGTCGGCCATATGCCAGCCAGGATTTCCCGCAACGGGGTTTCATCGGACGGCTTGAACCGCGCAGGCAGGGCATCGTGGATAGCAAGAGCCCGTGAGAACGGCCGGAGCGCTTCCGGCAGCTTGTCGTGATCTCTACTCATTGGAAGCGTCCTTCGGTTTGCTGGAGGCTTGCGGTAACGCGATGCGGAAGAAGCCATCGCGGGTCAGTCGGCCTTTGTAGGGCTGGTCCCAGTTAAGGCCGTAGTTCCGAGCGTCGTCGGGATGAATGATGAGGCCGTCGCTGGTCTCTTCGACACGGACAACGACCACCTTCTGCTTTGGGAAGCGCCTAAGCATGGTCCTGCCCCTTCGCATTGCTGGCGGTTGCCTTGGCACGGAAGCCGGCGGCATTGCGATGCCCACCACCGCCGTTGGCTTTGGCAATCTCGGAAACGTCCATTCGGTCATCCATCGACCGCAGCGAATAGGTCACGCCGTCATAGGAGCGAACGATACACGCCGCGAATGGCGCGTCGGGATTGCGCTGGAGAAGCTGGTTCGCGGTTTCGGAAACGAAATCATAGGAGCATGCCGCCACCGGTACATCGTGGCCGCCAATGTTCTCGACGAAGGCAGTGTCGCAGATGTTGCTGACGATCATGTCAACATAGCGCTGGATCGCTGCGCCCTCGGCTGCAAGCTCGCCGGCGTCGAAGCCATCCCAGACGTTGAAGTCTCGGGGATGCGACCGGATCGAAATGCATATTTCTTTCGTCGCGGGCAGCGCGAAGCGCCACAGGTCTCGATCCTCTACGGCGGCAAACCAGCCGGGCATAGGCATATCGCCGAAACAATATTCCCATGCGAGGCGGCAACCAGACTTGTTCATGTCGAAACAGACGCCCACGCCGGCAAGAAGCCTGTCAGCGTACCGCTTCTCGAATGGCCCGCCGACGCATTCCAGCCTGGTGAAGTCGGAAAGCTCCGCCTCAGCCGTCTTGTGGTGGTCGAGCACGATGATGCGCTTCGCCTCACCGGCGAGCCGCTGCATTTCCGGCTTTTTGAACGAGAAGTCTACGATCAGGACATCCTTGCCTACAACGTCCGGAATGTCGGCGCCGTATTGGGCAGGGATGAACTTTACGGCATCGCCAAACCTTCTCCAGACCGCGTAGGCGGCGGCAAAACCATCGTCGCAATTGGCGTGATAAATGCAGATGTCGGGGATCATGGCTTAACCCCAGAATGTCCTGTGGAGGAGGCGCGATCGATCTTCTCGATCGCGGCAATCAGAAGAGCGGCAGCACGCACCAGGTTCTCCCGGTGCGACCGCGGCTTCCACCACTTCGACGACCAGGCCCAGATGTCATTGATGAACCAATGGCCAACGCGCCGGCAGTCGAACAGCGCGTAGGACGCGGCGGCGCGCTCGAGCTGGCCGTCGTCATATTGATCGTCGTGATCCGCCGTGAAGCCTTCGACGTTCTCCTGCCGGTCGCGTTCCGCCATGACGTCGGACATCGCCTTGGAAAGATCGTCGGGATCGATCCAGCCGGCCTCGATCGCCGCCTCGTATGGACTGTCGTCGGGTTCGCCAAAAGCTTCGTAGCTCACCTAAACCTCCTGTATCAGGTCGTTGAAATCGTTACCCTCGATGCTGTCGACGGCGATCCATGGCTTGCCGCTGCGGTCCATCGCCTCGCAGACCTGGTCGAATTGCTTTTCGGTGGTCTTGTGCTTGAAGTGGTCTTTCAGCAGCACGATCGACGAGACGCAGGGCAGCCAGACGGGCGCATGCAACATGTTGGCGAGGCTGCCGGCGGCCCAGGCGCGCGCTTCCGGCGCCGTGCGCGCCATCGAGGCCGTGGTCTCGATGCCTTCTCCCATGATCAGGGGATGCGCTTCGCGCGCTGTCTCCGGCGGCTGGCCCTCCGGGCCGTGGGTCAGGCGAATGATCGCGCCGCCATCCCAGGGACCAAACATCACCTTGGAGTTTTCCGTCTTGGGATCGACGATCGGCAGCTTGCGCGGCCCCATAGGGTCGAGGAACGTCATGTGCACCGCCGAAACCTGCCCGGTCGGCAGGCGGCCGGCCGCGTAGATGCAGGGAAAGCGCGGCCCCTCGACGATCTTGATGCGCCGGCCGTTTTCGTGGCGAAACTGCGCACGCGCCCAGAATTCCTGCGCCTCGGTAAAGCGAAACGTCGCCAGATCCCGGTTCGGCCAGGTCTCGAGCGGTATGCCCCGCACCGCGAAATACCGGCGGGCATAGGCCTCGGCCGTGCTGGCCGCGCCGTCCTGATAGCCGCGATGAAACAGCTTTTCGGCTTTCAGCATGCGGCCGATCCGCTCCTCGGCTTCCTTGCGCTCGGCCTCCTGGCGCGCCTCGGCCGCGCGCGCGCTCATCTGGCGGCGCTGCTGCGGGCTCATGCTGCGCAAGCCGAGGAAATCGCGCGACCAGTCGAGCGCCTGGCGAAAGCTGTCCCGGCTGGTCATGTCGCCGCCAGACGTGAGGTACTGGACGAGCTTGATCACGTCGCCCTTGTCGCCGGTGCGCCAATCCTTCCAGGCGCCGACGTCGCGCGTCAGCGCCACCTTGAACTCCGGCGTCTGCCGATAGTCGCCGGTTACCGGATTGTTCGAAACCCAAAGCCGCCCCATCCGTCGCCCGTCCGGCAACAGGCGCAGGCAGACCGCATCGATCCGGTCTTTCAGGCCCTGCTTGATTTCTGGCAGATCGTTATGCTGGCTCATGCCGGCGCCCTCATCTTGGGCGGCAGCGCCAAAAGATAGGTCCGCGTGCCGGCGGCGTGATAGTCGGCCGCCGCCCTCACCTTCGGCGCCGGCGTCAGCAACTTGCGGAACTGGTCGAGGCGGCGCTCATCGAGCGGCCGGAACGACCGCGCGGGAAACCACCAATAGCCGTCTTCCGGCCGAAACTCGGCAATGCTGTAAGCCTCGAACTCGTCGAACCGCAGGCCGAGAATTTCTTCGCCGTGTTCGTTCGCCCCCATCCGGGATGCCTTGATCGTGTAGACGCGCCCGAGAATTGGCCAGATCGAGCAATGCAGCCGACAGACGGCGCTGCCATCCTTGACGCAAGCGACCCGCCGGCCGACCTGATAATCCGCCCAGTTCATCCTTCGAACGCTCCTTCGACGGCCGCGAGGATCCGCGATATTTCGGGATCGCCTTCGCGGATCTCCTCGAGGTCCTGCAGCGCCTTGCACACATTCGCCTTGCTCATCGAGGCGGCGCGGGCGAGATCGGCTTGCGGGATGTTGAGATATTGGCTGGCAATGTAGAGGGCGATCCGGCGCAGCCTGGCGGCCCGCAGCCATTGCGGATCGGCCGTCGCCCGCCGGCCGGGATCGGCATCGAGGATGAAGCGTGGCAGCACGCCGCTGGCATGCGCGACGAAGGATATGCAGAGCCGGTATTGCGCCGCCGCCCTGCTCTGCCAGGGCGTCTTGCCGTCCGCATCCTTCTCCCGCTCGGCAAGCTTCTGGATCCGCTTCAGCTCGGCGATCGCCAACTGCAGGCGGCGGGCCATGGTGCTCGTGAAGGTGCGACGCCCGCGCCGGATCTGCGAAAGGTAGCGCGCCTCGACGCCGGCGGCGCGCAGCACGTCGCCCTCGTTGAGGCCGGCGGATCGGATAGCGGCATCGATGTCGGCAATGCAATTCATTTCCAGCCCTGTACGAAAGGCCGAACGCAGTACAAATCGGCATGGTCTTGATTGTCTAAAGGTCAGTCGGATCGTCGGCTTGCGTGTCGTATCCATCCCGCTCCGCCGCCCAGCCTCGCAGCCGGTCGGCGGCCGCCAGGAGCAGCTCGACAGAGGAATTGGTGGGCAGCCCGGTCTCTGGCCCGCGCGTGGCGCTCATCACGACACGCAGGACCTCCAGATAGTCGAGGCCGGCATGGCAACCGGCGAGCATCAGCCGGTTGCGGATCGTCATTTCGTACCGACGCAGCATGTCGATCGGGCAGGCAAGCAACCACAGCGCCCGCTCGGAGTGGCTGGTGCAGCGCGCAAGCTGCTCGACGATCGGAACAAGCTCGCCCGTCGTGCCGCCACCTCTGGAAATGTATTGTGCTCGACATGGTCGAGAGTGCGGCCCGAAAGCCGTTTTCCTGTCCGCCGCACGGTCGCGCCGTCGCCGAAAGTGAAATGCTGACCCGGCCCTGACACTTCCGAGACCGACACCCACTCACCATTCTGCTTGTGGTGATAGGGCACCCCCGCAGCCGCCGCCTGGTCACGCAGCGAACGGAACCAGCCGGGATGCGTGGGCCGCGCAAGGTGCGTGCCCTGGTCGGTCTCGCCGCCGGTGATGATCCACCCCGGCATCAGCCCCGGCGGAATGATGACAGGCCCCAGCAACGGCTCGAACGAGCCGAATGTGAAGAGCGGCTGCAACTCGATCCTGGCGACCTCGAGCGCCGCCAGATTGATATCCGCCCGCTTTTGATCCTCGACCGTCGTGCCGAGCGCCGCGTTTGATGGCAGTCCGCCGGCGGCGTCCGAGAGCTTCACAATGGTCTGTGGCCGCTTCGTCAGCAGCAGATAGACCAGCCGTGGCGTGCGGCGCATGACGTCGAAAGCATCGACCCGCCACTGCGGATCGACCTGGTTGTCGAAGATGTCCGCAAGCGAAGCGCAGAACACGAACGGCCGATCGCCATCTTTTTCGGCCTGGCGCTGCCAACGGAAAGGATCGTTCCAGGTGTGGGCACCGGTGCGCGCGCGCGGATGGTTGCCCCACTGTGCCCGGCTGAAGCGCTTGTCCATCAGCGCCTCGGCATAGCAGCCGTCACAGGCCGGCGAAATCTTCGTGCAGCCGATCCAGGGGTTCCAGGTGTGCCGTGTCCAGGAGATACCGGAGTTCTCAGCCATCAGATCAACCTCCCCTGCTCGCCATCGAATTCAGGCTCGACGCGCGGCCGCCGGCGGCCACCACTGGCCTTGACCCCGCGCAAAAGCTCGAGCGTCAGCGTGGCGTCGCCCGGCTCGATCTCGACAAAGGTGTCGCCCTTGTGGGTGTAGAGGCTCGCAACCTCGACACCGGCCCAGCCGTCGTCGCCGATGATGGAATTGAGGCGATCGACCATCGCCTGATGGTTCGCACGGTTGCGCACCGGGTCGCGGTCGATCTCGCAGCTATAGGCGATCGCGGCGATCCGTCTCATGCCGCACCGCCGTTGCGCGGCTCTCCGCGCTCGTCGAACTTCTCCGGGAAAACGACCTTCATCGCGCCGAGCGTACCGGCCCGCAGACGGGAATTGTTCCGCAGCCCCATGTAGATCGTCCGCTCGGGTATGCCGGCCCGCCTCGCCAGATCGGAGATCTCCAGCCGCCGCTCGGCGCGCCAGCCATCAACAACTTTCCAGGTCAGAACCATCACACACTCTTTCCGTTTCACGTAATTCATGAAAAAAGTGATTTGCGTGATTTGGTCAAGTGAATTCCGCAGCATGTTTTAATGAACGGTTCCACCTTAGTTTTGCGTTGTGGAAAACGAGCGTCGACAACAGTTGCAGTGGTTGGAATTCGTCCTCCGGACGAAGCGATGGCGCGTGGCCGAATTGGCCCGCCGCACGGATAGAAATCCTTCGACCTACTCCAAGTTCAAGAACGATCCGGCCAACCAGGCCACGCTTGAGCCGGCAACGATCGCGGCCATCGAGGAAGCCTCCGGCATCCGGGCCTACGAATTCTCGCAGCACACAAAGGCCCGCGGCCTCGCAGAAAGCGAAAGCATCAAATACGAGGCAGAGCCGCTGGCGACCGTGGACGGCGCCGTCAAGGCGCTACAGGGCGAACGCAACGGCATAGACCCGTGGGTGCTGAAATCCCGGTCGCTTGAGGCCGCAGGCTATCTGCCCGGCGATGTTCTCGTTGTCGACCTTAATGCAAGACCCGAACCGGGCGACGTCGTCTGCGCGCAGGTCTATGATCGCGCCGGCCGCACCGAGACCGTCTTCCGCATATTCGAAGATCCCTTCCTCATGGCGGCCACGCTCGATCGAACACTGATCAAGCCACTGCTGATCGACAACGACCGTGTCGTCGTTCGCGGTGTTGTCGTCGCGTCCTTCCGAGAACGCCGCGCCGCCGCCGCTTGATTGGCGCCTGTCGCAATCCCGTCATTCACATTTGATTTTGCCCCGGTGCGAGTCCTTGAATTCCGCCCCGGTGCAAGGATTCGCGGCACCATGAATTCCGCCCCGGTGCGGCGTCTTGAATTTTGCCCCGGTGCAAATCCTTGAGCGATGGCGCGAATTCCTTCGCCGGCTCCCACAAATCCTTGCAGCAGGATCGGCCGAAGCAGCTGCTCAAGGATTGGAGGGCGGCAGCGAGGCCTTGAATTCCTTCGCCAGCAGGGCACGGGCAGAAAGAAATCCTTGGAAAAAAGCAAGACATCGCCGCCCGAGGCCGCCTGCAGGTCAACGTTGCAATCATCACTTTCACTAAATTCATGAAGTTCCGCTTGCCAATCGATGAATTTGGTGAGAGCTTTTGCACGCGTTGATTTGCATTGAGCCACGGGAGAACGCGAAACATGATCCCCCAGAACGATCTCCAGCCATGGATGACGGCGAAGGAAGTCGCCGACCTTCTCGGCTACACCCCGCAGACCTTTTCGCGCTACAAGCGCCGGCTGATCACCGAGGAAGCCTTGCCGCACCCCGTACCGGGCGGCCGCTTCAATCGCGCCGCCATCCTGCGCTGGCACGAGACCTATGCTGACCGCAAGGCCAAGGCCGAAGCCGAGGCCCTCGGCCGCGCCGTCGTCTCGCTGCGCGTCGGCGCCGATCGCTCCCGCCTCGAGGAGAAGTACGTCGCGAGGAACGCGGCATGAACGGGGGCATCCATTCTGGAATGGCGCTCGAGGACGCCCTGACGAGCGGGAGTAGTGTGACCAGAACCATGGCCCGTTGCGCCGTCAGCGGATGGATCGAGCAGCTTTCGGCCTGGGTCAACGACGAGGTGATGCGTCCGGACGGCGACCCCATGGTCGTCGTGCAGGCCATGTCCATTGTCTTCATCCAGACGATCGGCAGCGTGGCCGCACAGGTGAGCAAGCCAAGCGGTGACCTGCTCTTGAAGAATGCTGTCATTTCCATCGTTGAGGAGCAGCTGCTCAGGCACATGGAGATGACGCGGAAGGCGGGCCGGCCATGAGGTTCGTCAAAGCTCAGCGCCACGGGCCATACATCGACACCGCCCGAAAGCGCGCCGCTTTGCGACGCAAGCAGCGCCTCGAGCGAGAGGCGCTTCCCCTCTTTGCCGAGCAGGTCGCCGCGCAGCAGCCAAGCGAGGACGAAGTAATGGCCGCGCGCGCCCTGAGATGGGATCGCTGGCAGGAGGAGCATCGCGCCCAGCGCGCCGCGCTTTGGCGCCGCGCCCGCCAGCGCTTGGCCGGCTATGGCGAAAACACCCGCAGGATCCTGCGCCACCTTTGGAACACGGCGCCGTATCCGGGCACGCCCGGCTATCTGCTCGACATGCTGCACAGCTACGACGTCGGCCGGCTCGATCCCGAGAACCCGCCATGGATCTGGCGGGGCGGCGAAATGAACATGGAAGCGGTGCGCCTGACGATCGAGCGCATCCATGCCCGCAAAGCCGCGAAGGAGTGCGCAGCATGACCATGCCCATTTCCGAGAACCCCGCGGCACTGGCACCGCACAAGATCCTCACCCGGCGCCAGCAGCTGGCGCTGGTCGCCATCGGCCACTATCGCCATATCCGCAAGGCGGGCGCCGCCTGGGAAGTCGGTCCGCATCGCTTCTCGCAGGCACTCGTCGACGCGCTCGTGCGCCGCCACCTGGCGCGCGAGGCCAGCCGTTCTCTTTCCCTCACGCTCGCCGGCCAGCTCGCCGAGAAGCGCCTCAAGGACCACAGGCCATGAAGACCGCACGCGAGATCCTCGCCGAGCTTGAAGCGCTGGCGGGCATGAATGACGAGCTGATGACGCGCCTGGTCGCGGATCTCGGCGAATATCACGCCGACCTCGAGGCGCTCATGCGCGCCACCTCGCTGGTCCGCTCGACCTCGTCGGCCGTCATCGTCGAGGCCGCCTGCATTCTTTCGGAGCGCGAGCGCGGCGAGCCTGTCACCGAGACCATGCGCCGGCACATGCTGCAATAGCAGACCGGTGAACCCTTAACGCAGGCGTAAGTCCCCGCCGCCTGCGTTGCCCGCCGCCTCAGTGCTCCCAGGCCGGCGGCCCCTGAAGACCGACGGCTGTGTATCGAGTGCCGCCGGTCTTCCTTGTTTCTGCGTATCGAAAGGTTGCCGCCATGTCCGAACAAGATCCCAAGATAAAATACATTTCCTGGCGCCGCGGGCGGCCGCGCTTCTCCCCGTCCAAGACGCTGCGAGAGCAGGGCCACGAGGGCATAGACCTCCGCCACGAGGACGGCCGCTGGATGAGCGCCGGCGAGGCGCTGGAGTGGTCGCGCGAATTCGATCGCAATCTGCGCCAGCAGGCCCGCAAGGCAAAGCCGAAGAAGCGCACGCCGGCGACGGCAAGCGCCGCGCCGCTGGCGCCGGCCTACCCGCTGCGAAAACTCTTCCAGGAATGGCTGCACCCGGCCGACAATCCCGACATCGCGGATCTCGCCAGCAAGACGGTTGCCGAGTACCGCTGGAAGGAGAACGTCATCCGCAAGCACCTGCCGGATGCATGGGAGGCCGAGGCCGAGGCCTTCACCCGGCCGATCTGCGTCGGCATGTACGACACCCTGCGCGCGACCGTCGGCAACGCCCAGGCCGTCGCCACCATGCGCGTGCTCGGCATTGCCTTCACCTGGGCGATCCGCAAGGGACGGATCAATCCGGAAAAGCCGAACCCGGCCCACGGGCTCGGCATGAAGACGCCGCCGCCGCGGATCCGCGTCGGCACCCGCGAAGAGATCGCCCAGCTGGTGGCGGTTGCCGATCGGCTCGGCCGCGCCGAAATCGGCGACATGATCATTCTTGGCGTCTGGTCCGGCCAGCGCCAGGCCGATCGGCTGAACTATGGCATCGCCGATAGGAAGGGCGGCAGGCTCACCCTGCGCCAGATGAAGACAAAGGCGATCGTCTCGATGCCCGAAGCGCCGATCGTACGCCAACGGCTCCAGGCGGCCGAGGAGAGGCGAAAGCGGGCCGAGGTGATCTCGCCACACGTCATCCTCGACGAACGCCGCTGGCGCCCTCTCCTGTCGTCGCACTACGCCCATCTGTTTTCCGAGATCCGCGACGCCGCCGCACGCGGCCTGCCAGCAGCGGATGGGCATCCCGAGATCAAGCCCATGCCGAGCCTGGTCGGCAAGCCGGTTCCCGATCGGCCGGCCGTCGAGGGCGAGACCCTGCTTTCCCTGCGCGACCAGGACCTGCGCGACACGGCCGTCACCTGGCTGGCAAATTCCGGCTGCTCTATCCCCGAGATCTGCTCGATCACCGGCCACAGCATGAAGACGGCGCATGACATTCTGAAACACTACCTGGCGATAAACCCCGAGCTGGCCGATACAGCCATATCCAAGATGGTCGCCTGGTACGATGGAGAAGAGGAAAACGAGCAATGAAGACCGTCTCGATCGCCGGCCGCCTGATCGGCCATATCGAATGGTTCAGAGGGAACAAGCCTGCCGAACGCTGGCTCGCCTTCCGCCCGCGCGAAGCGGATGATCACGGCGCGTTCCCGCGCCGGCGTCGAGGCTTTTCCAGACAGCGCGAAGCGGTGGCCTGGCTGGAGGCGGAAGACCGACAAGAGCTTTCATAGTAAGGAAATACGCATTCGGTCGCATTCCGTTAACTATTTGAAAAGACGTATTCCGATAAAAATTTGTAATCAGGGGGTCGCGAGTTCGAGTCTTGCTGGGGGCACCACTCTCTACCATACGCACTGACTTCAAACCGGCCCTCGCTTCGCGGTGCCGTTTCGATACATTTCGGCCTGCCATTTCTTTTCCGTTAGCCGCGTATCGCGACTTCATAAGAATATCCTGAAATTCAATGGATTCATCTTCCGTCGAGGCGCATCATGCCTCCGGTTGGCTTGCGCCTGTCGCAATGTCGTCCTCGCCTTCGTCAGCGCATTCCTTCCATGTCGTGCGGGGTGCCCATGAGATACGTCGTCGCCATCTTTGCCCTTGTCTGTGCCCTCGCCTGGGATTTCACCCAGAATCATGGCGCCTACACGCAGGGAACCGTGCGGAGCGTTTCGCACTTCGTCCGCGCTACGCTATGAAACCGTCGTCCTCTCCGGCCTCCCTTGACCGCGCCTCAAAAATAGAACATAAAGGGAACATTCGGAGGTTGCGGTCATGCAGAACGATGCATTGGAACGTGGAAATGCCCTTCTTGAGGCCTGCCGGTCGTTGCGCGAACGGCAGATGCAGAACCGGCTTGAACTTCAACGCAAGGCCGCGGCCGTCGCCAAGCCGCTCTATGTCCTGAAAAGCAAGAAACAGCTGGAGCTTCGGTTGCAATGACCCAAGCCCATTGCTTCGACACGAGAACGGACCGGGAGGAAGCGCTCGAAATTCTGGCGCTTCATAATGGCGATGCGCTGGAGGCCCTGCGCACTCTTATCGTCGAGCGCGACGCGGTCGAGGAAAGGCTGGCGATCGCGACGATGATCGTGCGGGAGAGCCGGGCATTCTCAAACGCTTCCGTCCGCCACGGTTAAGAGGCTACCCGGCCTAATTTTCCGAAGCGGTGACGGTTCCCTGGTGGAAGAGCATCTGCCAGCGCCCTCCATCATGTTTCCAGATGGAACTGCGCAGGACCCGTCGCTTCGAACCATCTGCTTGCGCGCGCGTGGTGCGGTACGTTAGGAGGACGACATCAGTGGCGATCCGAGTCAGCGCGTAGTTGTCCGCGCGCAGGGTTCCAGCGTCTGCCTCGCCCTCCTCTTCGGCCAGAAGCGCGATCGTTTCCGCCCGGTGATAGATCGTGCCTGAGCTTCCGAACTCGACAAAGCCTTCGGCCAGAAGAGCCTCGACCGCGCCGGATGAACGGCGGATGTCGGGGCGATGCAGCGCCTCTTCGAGGGCGCGGATTTCCTCTATGGAAACGGTGGGGAGAGGCATGTTGTTTTTCCAGTTAGCTTTCCGAAGCCCGTTCGAGGTGTAGAATCCCGGCCCTCTTGCGGCAAGACACCCGCCTGTCACGCACAGATGCATTGCCGCGCCGGGCCGACTGTCCTATAGGCCTGTCTAGCTCAAGACGGCGCCTTTCGGCGCCACCACCCCGCTTCGCGCAGCAGTACCGGCACAAGAGACCGGCCGCGCGAAAGGATTCTTCGGAGGAACGGACGTGACGGCAGACAAGGATCCGACCACCAAGGTCACGGTGGAGAAGGACAGCAAGGGGCGCTATTTCTTCGCCCTGACCTATCGCGGCGTGACCTATCCGGTGAACGGCCCCTTCGCCAATCCGCTCCAGGCGGCTGCAGCCGGTCAGGCCGTGCTCAAGGGCCTCGAAGCGCAGGCAAAGCACCGCCAGTCCTGATATCCGGCGACGATCGCCGTTCGCTCACCCGGCACTGTCACATTTTTCAGATGCGCATGCCGTAAAGGCATGCGACAAAGACCGGCCCCCCCGGGCGAGACTTTGCAGCGAGGATGCGGGAAACAGGGCATGACGCGTAACTTCACCTCCCTCTCCTTCGTCGCCTCGCAGGCGCCCGAAGCGCAGGAAGCGCGCGACGATCTGATTGCCATCTACGGCAATACCGACCCGGAGGAGGCCGACGTGATCGTCGCGCTCGGCGGCGACGGCTTCATGCTGCAGACGCTGCACACGACGATGAATTCCGGCAAGCGCGTCTACGGCATGAACCGCGGCTCCATCGGCTTCCTGATGAACCGCTACGATGCGAAGGCCCTGCCGGAACGCATCGATGCCGCGGTGGAAAACGCTTTCCGCCCCCTCGAAATGATAACGAACGATGCAAGTGGCCAGGAACGCCGGGCGCTTGCCATCAACGAGGTCTACCTGTTCCGCCAGTCCTACCAGGCGGCCAAGCTGCGCGTCAGCGTGGACGGCCGCGTCAGGCTGGAGGAACTCATCTGCGACGGCCTGCTGCTGGCGACGCCGGCCGGCTCCACGGCCTATAACCTGTCCGCCCATGGTCCCATCCTGCCGCTGGAAGCGCCGCTTCTTGCCTTGACGCCGGTCAGCGCCTTTCGGCCCCGCCGCTGGCGTGGCGCGTTGCTGCCGAACAAGGTGACGGTGGAGATCGAAGTGCTGGAGGCGGAAAAGCGGCCGGTCAACGCGGTCGCCGACAATACCGAGGTCAAATCGGTCATCTCCGTGCGCATCGCCGAATCGGCCGGCCTTTCGGCACGCATCCTCTCGGATCCGGATCATTCCTGGTCCGACCGGATTCTCGCCGAACAATTCGATTACTGAGGCTGCGACGCGTCCAGGACAGGAGTTCGCCATGAAACGGCACATGCTTGCCGCCCTCGCCTTCCTTCTCCTCGCCGGCACGGCATCGGCCGAAAGCCCTTCACCCGTCGCGGAAACAATCACCTTCGTGGTCAGCACCGGCTTCTGGGAAGAGCCGGCCGGAGATACCGAAGCGACCAGGGCCGAAACGGGCAAAAGCGACGAAAAGGCCGACATGCGGCGCGGCTACTACAAGCTGATCGCCGAGCGCCAGCCCGACGGCACGGCCGAAATCCATCTCCAGCAAATCGAAGCCACCGCAAACGGCCCGAAAGTCGCCTCCTCGACGGTGCTGGAGGAGTTTTCGGCGCTGAAGCCCTATGTGACGGATATCCGCCCGGAAAATTCGTCGGGCATCACAGCGCAGCCGGGCCTCTTCGCGACAGTCTATCTGAAGACGGATCCGAAGGCGGCGGAGCCGGAAAGCTGGACCGTGCTGATCGACGATCTCGGCGAGATCAAGGTGGAGCGGGCCACCAACTGAAAACGGGCGCCGAAGCGCCCGTCATCCATTTCATTTCCGGCAATCTCAGCTCAGGTCGTCCACGACCGCATCGGCGCCGCCATTGACGCGGTGGGCGAGCGCGGCTTCCATGAACTCGTTGAGTTCGCCATCGAGCACGTCGGACGGAGCCGTGCTTTCGACGCCGGTCCGCAGGTCCTTGACCAGCTGATAAGGCTGGAGGACGTAGGAGCGGATCTGGTGACCCCAGCCGATATCCGTCTTGGAGGCGGCTTCGGCGTTGGCGGCGTCCTCACGCTTCTTCAGTTCCTGCTCGTAGAGGCGGGCGCGCAGCATGTCCCACGCCTTGGCGCGGTTCTTGTGCTGCGAACGCTCCTGCTGGCAGGCGACCACGATGCCGGTCGGGATGTGCGTGATGCGCACGGCCGAGTCGGTCGTGTTGACGTGCTGGCCGCCGGCGCCCGACGAACGGTAGGTGTCGATACGGCAATCGCTCTCATTCACCTCGATGTTGATCGAATCGTCGACGACCGGATAGACCCAGATCGACGAGAACGAGGTGTGACGCCGCGCATTGCTGTCATAGGGCGAGATGCGGACGAGGCGATGCACGCCCGATTCCGTCTTCAGCCAGCCATAGGCGTTGTGGCCCTTGACGAGGAGCGTCGCGGACTTGATGCCGGCCTCTTCGCCGTCGTGGACTTCCAGCAGTTCCACCTTGTAGCCCGAACGCTCGGCCCAGCGGGTGTACATGCGCAGGAGCATGTTCGCCCAGTCCTGGCTTTCCGTGCCGCCGGCGCCGGAATGCACTTCGAGATAGGTGTCGTTGGTGTCCGCCTCGCCCGAAAGCATGGCCTCGACCTGCTTGCGCGCGGCCTCGACCTTGACGGCCTTCAGCGCGTCCTCGGCGTCCTTGACGACGGAATCGTCGCCCTCTTCCTCACCCATTTCGATGAGTTCGATATTGTCCCGGAGCTGCTGCTCGATGGCTTTCACGCCATTGATGCTTTCGTCCAGCTGCTGGCGCTCGCGCATCAGCTTCTGGGCTTCCTGGGCATCGTTCCAGAGGTTGGGGTCCTCTGCCTTGTTGTTCAACCAGTCCAGTCGTCTTACCGCCTGATCCCAGTCAAAGATGCCTCCTCAGCAGGCTTATGGCCTGCTTGATTTCGTCCACGATATTCTCGATTTCCGCGCGCATGTCCGTTTCTTCGATGCTTCAGGTTTCGGTGGCCCCGAAATAGAGAGGGCGGGCGCGGATGTAAAGCCCCGCGCCCGCCCTCGCAAAAGGATCGGCTGGATCAGAACAGGCCGCCGCTGCCACCGGTCACGGCCTGATTGGCCTGCGGCGAGCTGTTCAGGATTTCCTCTGGGGTCGCATATTCGTCACCGCCGATGACCGAGAAGACGTCGGCCGGGCCGGTGCCGGGCTTGAAGGCTTCCATGATCGTGTCCGGATCGCCCTCATAGGCCTGCATGCCGGTCTTGCGGTTGACGGCGATGAACTGCATGCCCTCGGGCACGATGAACTTCGTCGGGCGCGTACCCTCCACAGCAGCCTGCATGAACTCGTTGAAGATCGGCGCGGAAAGCGAGCCGCCGGTGCCGCCGCGGCCGAGCGGGGCCGGGCTGTCGAAGCCGATATAGAGGCCGGCCACGAGATCCGGCGTATAGCCGACGAACCACGCGTCCTTCTCGTCGTTGGTCGTGCCGGTCTTGCCGGCCGTCGGGCGGTCGAGCTTGATCTTGCCGGCGGCGGTGCCGCGCGTGACGACGCCTTCCATCATCGAGGTGATCTGGTAGGCGGTCATCGGGTCGAGGACCTGCTCGCGATTGTCGACCAGTTCCGGTTCCGGCTGGTTTTCCCAATCGCTGGCGTTGCAGTTCTCGCAGGTGCGCTCTTCGTGGCGGAAGATGGTCTTGCCGTAGCGATCCTGAATGCGGTCGATCAGCGAGGGCTTGATCTGCTTGCCGCCGTTGGCAAGCACGGCATAGGCCGAAACCATGCGCATCACCGTGGTCTCACCCGAGCCGAGCGACATGGCGAGAACCGGCAGCATCTTGTCGTAGATGCCGAAGCGCTCGGCATACTCGGCAACAAGGTTCATGCCCATGTCGTTGGCCAGGCGCACCGTCATCAGATTACGCGAGCGCTCGATGCCGAGGCGCAGCGTCGAGGGGCCGGCCGAACCGCCGCCGTAGTTCTGCGGGCGCCAGACCTGGCCGCCGGCGACGATCTCGAACGGCGCGTCCATGACCACCGAGGCCGGCGTATAGCCGTTGTCAAGCGCCGCCGCATAGACGAAGGGCTTGAAGGAGGAGCCCGGCTGGCGCATCGCCTGCGTCGCGCGGTTGAATTCCGACTGGCCGTAGGAGAAGCCGCCGACCATGGCGAGTACGCGGCCGGTATGCGGGTCCATGGCGATGAGGCCGCCCTGCACCTTCGGCGGCTGGCGAAGGCGATAGGTGCCGCCTTCCATCGGCTCGACATAGACGACGTCGCCGACATCGAAGACACCGGCCGGCGACTTGGCCGTCTTGCGGTCGCCCTTGGCGGAACGATAGGCCCAGTTCATCGCCTTGGCCTCGATGCGGCCCGTGACGCGCTCCTCTACGACCTTGCCGGAGGCTTCCTTGCTCGGCTGCAGGCCGATATCCGCGCCGCCGTCATCGACGGCCAGCACGACGGCGAGCTTCCATTCCGGCACGTCGGAGAAGGCGTCGATCTTGGCGAGTTCCACGCCCCAGTCGCCGCCGATCTCGATGCTCTTGATCGGGCCGTGGAAGCCGCGGCGCTCATCATAGTTGATGAGACCGTGCTGCAGGGCCTTGCGGGCCGCGACCTGGATGCGCGGGTCGAGCGAAGTGCGAACCGAAAGGCCGCCTTCGTAAAGTGCGTTGTCGCCGTAGCGCTCGATGATCTGGCGGCGAACCTCCTCGGAGAAATAGTCCGAGGCAAAGAGATAGGTGCCGCGGTGACGTGGCGTCACGCCGAGCGGCTGGGTCTTGGCCTCCGCGCCGTCGCTCTGGGTGACGTAGCCGTTCTCGACCATACGGTCGATGACCCAGTTGCGGCGCTCGAGAGCGGCTTCCGTGCGACGGAACGGATGGTAGTTCGACGGCCCCTTCGGCAGGGCCGCCAGATAGGCGGTCTCGGCGATGGTCAGCTCGGTGACGGACTTGTCGAAATAGGTGAGCGCCGCGCCGGCGATGCCGTAGGAATTCAGGCCGAAGAAGATCTCGTTGAGATAGAGTTCGAGAATGCGGTCCTTGGAATAGGCCTGCTCGATGCGGAAGGAGAGGATCGCCTCCTTGACCTTGCGGTCCATGGTCTGGTCGGAGGAGAGCAGGAAGTTCTTCGCCACCTGCTGCGTGATGGTCGATGCGCCGACCGGGCGGCGGCCCGAGCCGAAGTTCTGCAGGTTGACCACGATGGCGCGGAACAGGCCCGTCACGTCGACGCCGGGATGCTGGTAGAAATTCTTGTCTTCGGCGGAGAGGAAGGCGGCCTTCACGCGGTCCGGGATCGCCTGGATCGGCAGATAGAGGCGGCGCTCGCGGGCATATTCGGCCATCAGCGCGCCATTGCCAGCGTGAACGCGCGTCGTCACCGGCGGCGCGTAGCTGTTCAGCACCTCATAATCGGGGAGATCCTTTGCGACACTTCCGAGATAGAGGGCAACCATTGCCGCCACGCCGAGGAAGAACACGGCGCCAATCCCGAAGAAATATCCAAGCAGTCTGATCATGAGCCAGTTACCGATGCCTTATGCTTATAAATTCATCGGGCAGAACTGCTGCCCGGCCTATGCCGCACCAGCCCGATCCAGCCGCTGCGCCCTTCCGGTCGAAGACGAGTCGTCCCCGGTTTCCCGCTTCCGTCTAGCGATCGGAATGTGAGGAAAATAGGGCTTACAGCATGCCCGATGGCTTCGCCATCGCACAATGACGGCCGATGTCACTTTTCCGGCACAGCAGTATTAGCATGTTCTTCGTTAGCGCGCTTCAAGCATCGCAGGACAGGATTAACCGCCGTTGGCGACAACGGTCGTGCGGTATTCTTCCACGGCCTTGGCGACGAGGCCGGCAACCTTCTTCTGCCAGGCCGGGTCGATCAGCAACTGCTCGTCCTCCTTGTTCGACATGAAGCCGAGCTCGAGCAGGATGGAGGGCACATCCGGCGCGGTCAGCACGCGGAAACCGGCATGGCGGTGCGGATTGTTGATCAGCAGCACCTCGTCCTTGAACGTGCTGACGACGCTCTGGGCGAGATTGATGGAGAAGGCCTGCGTTTCCCGGCGCGTCAGGTCGAGCAGGATATCGGCGACCTCGGCGGGTTCGTCGACGAAGGCGATGCCGGCGATCTGGTCGGAGAGGTTTTCCCGCTCGGCGAGACTTGCGGCCAGGCTATCCGAAGCCTTGTCGGAAATGGTGTAGACCGTCGCGCCGCGCGTATCCTTCTGCTTCAGCGTATCGGCATGGATGGAGATCAACAGGTTGGCGCCCTCGGCGCGGGCAAGCTGCACGCGCTGGGAGAGAGACAGGAACTCGTCCTTGTCGCGGGTCAGAATGGCCTTCGTGTCGGGCAGCTTGTTCAGCGCATCGGCAAGCTCTTTGGCGAAGGCGAGCGTGACGTTCTTTTCTTCCGTCTTGGTCGCGCCCCCACGCGCGCCGTTGTCGATGCCACCGTGGCCGGCGTCGACCGCGATGACGAAGGGGCCGTCCGGGCGGCTGCCGGGCAGCAGAACGGGCGCCTGCTCGCCCGTCGCGGGCGCGGCTTCCTGCCAGCTCTGCTTTTCCATCTGCCCCTGGAAGGCCTCACCGGTAACGATGGCCGCGTCGATGACGAGACGATAGCTCGCCGCCCCCTGCTCTTCCTGCACCTCGGCCAAAACGACGCCCACGGGGCGAGAGGCGGTCAGCACGATGCGCGAGCGGCCGGCTGCCATGGTGCCGTAGCGGATCTCGGAAAAGATGCCGCGCGCCTCCAGCTCTTCCGCCTTGATGCCGAAATCGGTCTCGGGCAGGTCGATGAGAACGCGGTAGGGATTGGCGACGTAGTGGACCTTGAACTCCGGCTTGCGATCGAAATCGATCACGACGCGCGTGCGGGCATCATCACCCGCGATACGGGCGGAGAAGGCGAGCAGAGGCGCAGCCTCGGCAGAAACGGCAAAGGCCGGCGTCACGACCGCAAGACAAAGGGCGGCGGCGAGCGCGCCCGCGACAAGGCGACAAAGGGTCTTGGTCAGAAGGCTTAGCATCACCACTGGCAGTCCGTTCAAACGCGTGAAAACCGCGCTATGCGGCGCTGGACAAGGTCCATAGATGCCCCCATATGGTTAACCGAAGCTTGCCGGGCGCGTATGCCGGGGACCCGGCGCACAGATCATGGCAAATCCATCAAGATTATGACGCTTTTGGCTTTTCCCTTGCCATTGTGACATATCCGCCATAAAAGCAAAATCAGGGAAAAAGAATAGACGGGATAGAATCGCTTAGAGCAGGCAGCCACCCCTTCGGGATCTTGGCGCCGAACCGGGCCTTCATCCGCCGTCGCACCGCTTTTTCCCGGCCGATTAGATCGCGTAAACCGGCGGTGGCCGGAACAGTCAAGGTGGATTTCCACCGCTCGCCCTTACCAAAGGGTAATTTCATCGGACCGTCATAGGTCTATGGCACTGGCATTCTCGTTGGACGTTGATGTTGTCACGGCGGATTCTATCGAAGGGTAACAGGCACCGGGACGCTCGCGTACCGACCGCCCTTCGTCCGCTTACCCCTCACCGTGGCCTGACGGGAACTTACTTATCCGGCGCATCCCTCTCCTCCCCCGGCTCATCCCTTTCAGGGAACAGCTTGCCGCCAGGATTGCGGCTGCGCCGAGGAGCTCAAATTAAATGGCAGAGAAAATGCTTATCGATGCGTCTCACGCTGAAGAGACGCGGGTTGTCGTCGTACGCGGGAACCGCATAGAAGAATTCGACTTCGAATCCGAACACAAGAAGCAGATTCGCGGCAATATCTACCTTGCCAAGGTCACACGCGTCGAACCGTCGCTCCAGGCGGCCTTCGTCGATTACGGCGGCAACCGCCACGGCTTCCTGGCCTTCGCCGAAATCCATCCGGATTACTACCAGATCCCCCTCGCCGACCGTCAGGCGCTCCTGAAGGCCGAGGCCGAAGAGCATCGCCGCGACGACGACATCGAGCCGATCGAAACAGGCACCCGCGCTTCCGACGAGAGCGAAGCGCCGGCCGACGTCGAGATTGAAGCCGTCGCCGCCGTCGAGGAAACCGTTGCCGAGGCTCCGGCCGAGCCGGACGTCGTTGCAGCCACCGCAGACCTTGCCGCCGAAGAGGCTCCGGCCGAAAAGCCGAAGAAGCCGCGCCGCACCCGCAAGGCCAAGGCGAAGACCGAGGAAGAAGCCCCGGCCGCCGAAGAAGCCGCCGCCCCTTCCGAGGGCAGCGACGACGAGACGCCCGGCGGCGCGATGGCCATGGCCGTCGACACCGACGAAATCTCCGAGCCCGCCGAACGTTCGCGCGGCCGTCGCCGCCGCGATGACGACGACGATGACGACGATCACAACGGCGAAGAGAAGGAAGTCATCGAATCCGTCGGCGCCGAAGACGCCATGGAAGAGGTTCCGGATCGCGTGCAGCGCAAGCCGCGCAAGCAGTACCGCATCCAGGAAGTCATCAAGCGCCGCCAGATCCTGCTCGTGCAGGTCGCCAAGGAAGAGCGCGGCAACAAGGGCGCGGCGCTGACCACGTACCTGTCGCTCGCCGGCCGCTACTCCGTCCTGATGCCGAACACGGCGCGCGGCGGCGGTATTTCCCGCAAGATCACCAACCTGCAGGACCGCAAGCGCCTGAAGGAAATCGCCCGCGACCTCGAGGTTCCGCAGGGCATGGGCGTGATCCTTCGCACCGCCGGCGCGAACCGCACGCGCGTCGAGGTCAAGCGCGACTTCGAATATCTGATGCGCCTCTGGGAGAACGTCCGCACGCTGACGCTCGCCATCCACAGCCCCCTGCCTCGTCTATGAGGAAGGCTCGCTCATCAAGCGCTCGATCCGCGACCTCTACAACAAGGACATCAGCGAGATCGTCGTTGCCGGCGAGGAAGGCTACCGCGAAGCGAAAGCCTTCATGAAGATGCTGATGCCGAGCCATGCGAAGGTCGTTCAGCCTTACCGCGACGTGCATCCGATCTTCTCGCGTTCGGGTATCGAAGCCCAGCTCGACCGCATGCTCCAGCCGCAGGTGACGCTGAAGTCCGGCGGCTACATCATCATCAACCAGACCGAGGCGCTCGTCTCGATCGACGTCAACTCCGGCCGCTCGACGCGCGAACACTCCATCGAGGAGACCGCGCTGCAGACGAACCTGGAGGCGGCGGAAGAAGTGGCGCGCCAGCTTCGCCTGCGCGACCTTGCCGGCCTCGTCGTCATCGACTTCATCGACATGGAGGAGAAGCGCAACAACCGGGCCGTCGAGAAGCGTCTGAAGGACCATCTCAAGAACGACCGCGCGCGCATCCAGGTCGGCCGCATCTCGCATTTCGGCCTGCTCGAAATGTCGCGCCAGCGCATCCGCGCCTCGGTTCTCGAATCGACGATGCAGACCTGCCCGCATTGCAACGGCACGGGCCATGTCCGCTCGCAGTCGTCGGTCGCGCTGCATGTCCTGCGCGGCATCGAGGAGTATCTCCTCAAGAACACGACGCATAACATCACCGTCCGCACCACGCCTGACATCGCGCTCTACCTGCTGAACCACAAGCGCGGCACGATCATCGATTATGAAGGCCGCTTCGGCGTCGCCATCATCATCGAGGCCGATGCCCATGTCGGCGCGCAGCACTTTCGCCATCGACCGTGGCGAGGCCGTCGAGAATCCGGTCAAGATCGAGCAGATCCTGCACTTCGAGCCGGAACCGGAAGACGACGACGTCGTGATCGAGGAAGAGATCGACGAGGAAGAGGAAGAAGCAGCCCGTCCGGCTGCCGCCGCACAGGCGCAGCCCAGTCGCAGCCTTCCTCCGACGAAAACGGCCGCAACAAGCGCAAGCGCCGTCGCCGCCGTCGCGGTCGTGGCCGCGAGAATGGCGAGGGCGCTGATACCGCGTCCTTCGGCGGCGAACAGGCTGGTGACGAGGACGCTCTCGACGAAGACGATGCCGATGGTGACGACGAGGCGCAGGAAACCACGAAGGCCGACGCCGAAACGGCGGACGAGGCCGGTGACCGCCGCAAGCGCCGCCGTCGCGGCAAGCGTGGCGGCCGCCGTAACCGTCCCGAGGATGGCTCGGTCGAAGCCGGCGCCGAAGGGTCCGATGACGCGGAAGATGAAGATGGCGATGCCGAAGCGGTAGAAGCCATCGAAGTGACCGTGGCCGAAGTGGCTGTCGCCGCAGAGGAAGCCCCGGTTGAAGCCGTAGCCGAGGAAGCACCCGCAAAGCCGAAGCGTGCACGCCGCAGCCGCGCCAAGGCGGCAGAGGAAGCCGTGACCGATGAAGCTGCCCGCAGCGAAGTCGAAGCGCAGCCCGCTCCGGCCGCCGTGGAAGAGGCTGCAACGCCCGCCGAACCGGAAGTCGAGCAGGCATCCGCCGATCTCGAAGAGCCGGCCAAGCCCGTGCGCGCCAATCGCGACCTTTCGAAGATCGCCTCCGAGCCCGTCGTGAAGTCCACGACGACCAAGGAAGCGGCAGCGGACGACGAGCCGGAGAAGCCCAAGAAGGGCGGCTGGTGGCAGCGCCGCGGCTTCTTCTAAGACGCTGCTTATATTATGAAATCAGGAAGGCCCGGTTTTTACCGGGCCTTTTTTCATGCGCGGGAATCGGGTGGTTGCGCCTCTCTCCTTCTGCGACACCGCTGTCGTCAGAACCAAGAGGAGTTCCCCCATGACACGTCTCGACGACAAGGTCGCCATCATCACCGGCGCAAGCTCCGGCATCGGCCGCGCGGCTGCGCTGCTGTTCGCCCGGCAGGGCGCGAAAGTCGTGCTTTCGGCACGCGGACACGAAAGACTGGAAGCGGTTGCCGAAGAAATCCGCGCAGCTGGCGGTGCGGTCGTGACCGTTCCCGGCGATGTCAGCGAGGAAGCGCATCACCGGGCGCTGGTCGATGCCGCGCAAACGGAGTTCGGCGGCCTCGACATCGCCTTCAACAATGCCGGCACGACGGGGCCGGTCGGCGCCCTGCCCGCCCTTTCCATGGCGGAATGGCAGGAAGTGCTCGCCGTCAACCTGACAAGCGGCTTCCTTGCGGCCAAATACCAGCTCCCGGCCATGGAGGCGCGCGGTGGCGGCAGCATCGTGTTCACCTCGACCTTCGTCGGCTATACGGCGGGCTTTCCGGGCCTTGCGGCCTATGCCGCATCGAAATCCGGCCTCGTCGGTCTGGTTCAGGTGCTGGCATCCGAATATGGGCCGAGAGGGATTCGCGTGAACGCGCTGCTGCCCGGTGCGACGGATACGCCGATGGGGCGCGATGTCGCCAATACGCCCGAGGCTCTGCAGTTCGTCGCCGGCCTCAATGCCTTCAAGCGTATCGCCGCGCCGGAGGAAATCGCTGAGGCCGCCCTCTTTCTCAGCTCGCCGGCCTCCAGCTTCATGACCGGCACGGCGATGCTCGTGGATGGCGGCGTTTCGATCAACCGCGTCTGAGAAAGTGATTCAGAGGCCTGAGAGATCGATTCCGCCTGCCGTCACAAGTGACTGAAGCGGAATCGCTTTCCGATATCAGGCCAGCCAGCGTGCGAGGCGGTCCACCGCCTCGCTCATCTCCTCGAAGGAGCCGGCATAGGAGAAGCGCATCGTGTGATGGCCGTCCAGCGGGTCGAAGTCGATGCCGGGCGTCGCGGCGACGTCGGTCTCGGCCAGCATGCGGCGTGCGAAGGCCATGCTGTCATTGGTGAAGCGCCGGACATCCACATAGGCATAAAAGGCGCCGTCCATCGGCGAGGCGATGGAGAAGCCGAGTTCGGGCAGCCGCTTGACGAGGAAATCGCGGTTCACGCGATAGGCGTCGCGATAGACGTTCAGCTCCGCCTCGGCTCCAAGAGCTGCCTCAGCGGCGATCTGCGAGAGTTCCGGGGCGGAAATGTAGAGGCTCTGCGCAATGCGCTCGACCGGGCGCACCAGCTTTTCCGGCAGCACCATCCAGCCGATGCGCCAGCCCGTCATGCAATAATATTTCGAGAAGGAGTTGATGATCACCGCCTCCTCGCCGAATTCCAGCGCCGTCGCTTCTTCCCCGACGAAGGTGAGGCCGTGGTAGATTTCGTCCGAGATGAAGGCGATGCCGTTCTCCCGGCAATAGGCGGAGAGCGCGGCGAGATTGGCCCTGCCCGTCACGGTGCCGGTCGGATTGGCCGGGCTGGCGAGCAGCACGCCATCGATACGGCCTGCGGCCGCCAGTGCTTCCGGCTTGAGAGTGAAGCCGTTTTCCGCGCTCACCTCGATTTCCACCGTCTCGATACCGAGCGCGGCGAGGATGTTACGGTAGGCCGGGTATCCCGGGCGCGCGATGGCGACACGGTCGCCGGCATCGAACAGGGCGAGGAAGGCAAGATTGAAGCCGGCAGAAGACCCTGTCGTGATGGCAATGCGGCCGGGATCGACAGAAACGCCATGGCGGCTCTTGTAGAAGTCCGAAATGGCGGTGCGCAGCGACAGAAGGCCGAGCGCATCCGTATAGCCGATGCGGCCGATCTCCAGCGCCCGGCGGGCGGCGTCGCGGGCCGCTTCCGGCGCGGGATGGACGGGCTGGCCGACCGCCATCGAGATCACCGGGCGACCGCTCGCGCGGCGCTTCGTCGCCTCGGCCAGCACATCCATGGCATGAAAGGGTTCGACGGCGCCGCGGCGGGAGAGTTTCATGGGCTTGCCTTCCGGTTCACGAGATGCGCCTTCCTGCCGCAAGACGCCAGCATTCACAATCCCGCGAGGGCCGAAAATCCGCCGCTTTTGCCCTATCGTTTGCGCGCGCCCGGCCATAAGGTCGTTGAAAGCGTTCCGCGCACATTGACGCGCGGGTGCCGCCGGTGGCACTTCTCCGGCGCATCACGGACGAGGACAGGACAGACATGACATTCAAGACCAAGCTTGCGGCCACCGTCGCGCTCATCATCGCGGCCGCAGCCCCCCTTCCCGCTCTCGCCCTCGACGATGCGCAGAAGAAGGAGATCGGCGAGTTCATCAAGGAATACCTTGTCGCCAACCCGGAAATCCTGGTCGACGTGCAGGACGCCCTGCAGAAGAAGCAGGAAGAGCAGCAGCAGGCCAAGGCCCAGTCCGCGATCACCGACAACGAGAAGGCGATCTTCTCCTCGCCCTACGACATCGCGCTCGGCAACCCGAAGGGCGACGTCACCATCGTTGAGTTCTTCGACTACAATTGCGGCTACTGCAAGCGCGCCCTCTCCGACATGGACGAGATCCTGAAGGAGGACAAGAATATCCGCTTCGTCCTGAAGGAACTGCCGATCCTCGGCCCCGATTCGCTGGCTGCCCACAAGGTCAGCGCCGCCTTCCGCGACCTCGCACCGGAGAAATACGGCGAATTCCACCGTGCATTGCTCGGCGGCGAAGGCCGCGCGACGGATGAGAGCGCCATCGCGCTTGCCGCCAGCATGGGTGTTGCGGAAGCCGATATCCGCAAGACGATGGCGGAAAAGCCGCATGACGATGCGGTGCGCCAGGCCTATTCGCTGGCGAACGACCTCGGCATCACCGGCACGCCCTCCTATGTGCTCGGCCAGGAAATGGTCTTCGGCGCCGTCGGCGTGGACGAACTCAAGGAAAAGATCGCCAATGTCCGCGCCTGCGGCAAGGCGACCTGCTCGTAACCGCCATCTTCTCGCCACGCTCCCCGTGTTGAGCCTTTGGCTTGTGGACACGCCCTTCAGACCGGCAAAGCCCCGCGCCTTGGGGCTTTCCCTGTGGAAACCGCCGGTCTATAGGTAATTGTCTATCCAGCATGCGGAATTGCGAATGGCTTCAACCCTTTTCGTGCTCAACGGCCCCAACCTCAACGCACTCGGCAAACGCGAGCCCGGTATCTATGGCGGCCAGACGCTCGCCGATATCGACGCGCTCTGCAAGGCCGAGGGCGAGAAGCTGGGCTATGCCGTGGAGTTCCGCCAGTCCAACCACGAAGGCGATCTGGTCGACTGGATCCATGAGGCCGGCGACACCGCTGCCGGCATCGCCATCAACGCCGGTGCCTATACCCACACTTCGATCGCGCTGCACGACGCCATCCGCGCCGTGAAGATCCCGGTGGTCGAACTGCACCTTTCCAACGTGCATGCCCGCGAGGAATTCCGCCACAAGTCGATGATCGCGCCCGCCGTAAAGGGCGTCATCTGCGGCTTCGGCGCGCATAGCTATGTCCTTGCGCTGCATGCGCTCTCGTCCATCACGAAATAAAAAGAACCAGAGGCTCATTTCCATGGCTGACAAGAAACACGGCATCGATCAGGCTCTGATCCGCGATCTCGCCAACATCCTCAACGAGACGGACCTGACCGAGATCGAAGTGGAGCAGGACGACCTGCGCATCCGCGTCTCGCGCGCCGGCACCCCGCAATATGTCCAGGCGCCGATCGCAGCCCCGGCCTTCGCCGCACCGGCCGCAGTCGCCGCCACGGCCGCCGTCGCCGCAGCGCCGGCCGACGCCCGCAGCAACAAGAACGCCGTGACGGCGCCGATGGTGGGCACCGCCTACCTCTCGCCCGCTCCGGGCGCCCGCCCCTTCATCGAGGTCGGCTCGACCGTCAAGGAAGGCCAGACCATCCTCATCATCGAAGCCATGAAGACGATGAACCAGATCCCGGCGCCGCGCTCGGGCAAGGTCACCGAAATCCTCGTCTCGGATGCAAGCCCGGTCGAATATGGCGAACCGCTGATCGTCATCGAATAAGGCGGGTCCCATGATCTCCAAAGTCCTCATTGCCAACCGCGGCGAAATCGCCCTTCGCGTCCTCCGGGCGTGCAAGGAGCTGGGCATCGCCACGGTCGCCGTGCATTCGACGGCCGATGCCGACGCCATGCATGTGCGCCTTGCCGACGAGAGCGTGTGCATCGGCCCGCCCCCGTCGCGAGAAAGCTACCTGAACATCCACCAGATCGTCGCCGCCTGCGAGATCACCGGCGCAGACGCCGTGCATCCGGGCTACGGCTTCCTGTCGGAGAACGCCAAGTTCGCGGAAATCCTCGACGCGCACGGCATCACCTTCATCGGCCCGACGGCGGAGCATATCCGCGTCATGGGCGACAAGATCACCGCCAAGCAGACGGCGCAGGAACTCGGCATCCCCGTCGTTCCCGGCTCCGACGGCGAGGTGAAGCCGGAAAACGCGCTGGAAATCGCCCGCCAGATCGGCTTCCCCGTGCTGATCAAGGCCACCGCCGGCGGCGGCGGGCGCGGCATGAAGGTCGCCCGGACCGAGGCCGACCTTGAAGAGGCCGTCTCGACCGCCCGTTCCGAGGCGCTCGCCGCCTTCGGCAACGACGCCGTCTATATGGAAAAGTATCTCGGCAAGCCGCGCCATATCGAAATCCAGGTCATGGGCGATGGCATGGGCAATGCGGTGCATATGGGCGAGCGCGACTGCTCGCTGCAGCGCCGCCACCAGAAGGTCTGGGAAGAAGCCAACTCCCCGGCCCTCAATGTCGAGCAGCGCATGAAAATCGGCCAGATCTGCGCCGACGCCATGAAGAAGCTGAAATATCGCGGCGCCGGCACGATCGAATTCCTCTACGAGAACGGCGAGTTCTATTTCATCGAAATGAACACCCGTCTTCAGGTGGAGCATACGATCACCGAAGCGATCACCGGCATCGACCTCGTGCACGAGCAGATTCGCGTCGCTTCCGGCGGGGGCCTTTCGGTCCGGCAGGAGGATATCGTTTTCTCAGGTCATGCCATCGAGTGCCGCATCAACGCCGAGGACCCGCGCACCTTCGTTCCCTCCCCGGGCACGATCACGCATTTCCATGCGCCGGGCGGTCTTGGCGTTCGCGTCGATTCGGGCGCCTATCAGGGCTACCGTATCCCGCCCTACTACGACAGCCTGATCGGCAAGCTCATCGTGCACGGCCGCACCCGCGTCGAATGCATGATGCGCCTGCGCCGCGTGCTGGACGAGTTCGTCATCGACGGCATCAAGACGACGCTGCCGCTCTTCCAGGACCTGATCGGCAACCAGGACATCGCCAACGGCGACTACGACATCCACTGGCTGGAGAACTATCTGGCCAGCAAGACCGACGCTTAAGGAGCGTCGGTCGATGGCAGGGCGACGCAGACGGCACCCGGAAATCACCCCGGAACTCCTTCTGCGCGCCTATTCCATCGGGCTTTTCCCGATGGCCGATTCGGCGGACGACCCGGAACTCTTCTGGGTCGAGCCGGATATGCGGGGCGTCATCCCGCTCGATGAATTCCACGTCTCGCGCAGCCTCGCCAAGACGATCCGCAAAGCCCCCTTCGACATTCGTTTCGATACCGCCTTCGACGCGGTGGTCGCCGCCTGCGCCGAGGCTGCGCCGGACCGGCCATCCACCTGGATCAACGCCAGGATCAAGTCGCTCTACGGCACCCTGCACCGCATGGGCCATGCCCATTCCGTCGAAGCCTGGGAGGGGGATCAGCTTGTCGGCGGCCTCTACGGCGTCTCGCTCGGCGCGGCCTTCTTCGGCGAAAGCATGTTCTCGCGGCGCACCGACGCCTCGAAAATCTGCCTTGTCCATCTCGTGGAGCGCCTGAAGACGAACGGCTTCCGCCTGCTCGACACGCAGTTCACCACCGAACATCTGAAGACATTCGGGGCCATCGACGTGCCTAAGATCGATTACGAGGATATGCTGGCGAACGCGCTGGCCTCGCCGCATCTGCCGTTCTGACGGCCCCTCATCCAGCCTGCCGGCCACCTTCTCCCAGCAAGCGGGGCGAAGGGATATGCCGCACCGGCTTCCGGTTCAACGGACGTTTTCCAATAGAGCAACGACGACAATGGAAGTGGGAAACCGGCTCAGCGAATCTCCTTCGCCCCGCTTGCTGGGAGAAGGTGGCCGGCAGGCTGGATGAGGGGCAATGCGGCCGAAGCGGCCCCGATTACTTGCCTTCCGGCGGCGGCACGTCCGACTTCGCCTTGCACTCGGTCAGCCAGACGTCATAGACGGGGTGCTCGACGGCGTTGAGGCCGGGGCTGTCGGCGAACATCCAGCCGGTGAAGATGCGGCGGATCTTGCGGTCGAGGGTGATCTCATCGACCTCGACGAAGGAGGTGATCTTCTGCGCCTCGGTATCGTCACGGCTGTAGCAGACCTTGGGCGTCACCTGCAGCGCGCCGAACTGCACGGTCTCGCCGATATAGACATCGAAATTGGTGATGCGGCCGGTGATCTTGTCGATGCCGGAGAAAGCGGCGACCGGGTTCTCGACACGCGCCGCCCATGCGGAGGCAGGCGTCAGGGCAAGCCCTGCGACAAATGCCGCAAGCGCCACCGAACCGAAGCGCCGCCCGGCGTTTGCCCGTGAAAACCCTGATGTCATGAAGCCGTCTCCTGATCCGTTCCGGCGGTCCGCCGGCAGCTTCCAGCTACCGGCGAAATGTGGCCAAATCGGTATCAGTTGCCCGGGGTCCAGGCGTCGTAGTCGCCGGTCACGCGCGGGCGCTCGCCGGTGGCGGCAAGCGAGCCCGGCGGGCGGTAGGCCTGCGCGGTGCCGGTCGGATTGGCGCGATGCGCCTTTTCCCATTCGCGTGCCTTGTAGCTCTCGTCGGCCGGGGAAACGTCCGTGCGGTGATGCATCCAGCCGTGCCAGCCCGGGGGGATGGCGGAGGCGTCGGCATAGCCGTTGTAGATGACCCAGCGGCGCGTGCGACCTTCGGAATCCTTGCCGCCGCCCTGATAGTAGACGTTGCCGAACTCATCCTGGCCGACCTTGGTGCCGAAGCGCCAGGTATGGAAACGGGTGCCGATCGTCTGACCGTTCCACCAGGTGAAAATCTGCTTGAGAAGGCTCATGGGTGGCGTCCTTGGCAGGGCCATGCCGCAAGGGCGGCCCGAGACTGATGGTTTGCCCGCTCAACACGGGCGATATTTCTTCCGCTTATGGCCCCAAGACGCCGGAATGTCCAGCGATTCCCGCGCCTTCGCCCACGGCTTTTCGTAGGCGTCAACCGTGAAGCGGCTTCTCGTAGACATCCAGCGGCACGCCGGAGACATTGTCCGCCGTATGCTGCGCCTCGCCCACCTTGGCAAAGCCGTGCGCGGCGTAGAAGGCGACCGCCGCCGCATTGCGCGGATCGACCTCCAGCAGCATGGCGTTCGCATCCGGGAAACAGGTTTCCAGCTCCGCGAACATGTCGCGGCCGATGCCCTGCCGCTGGTAGCGCGGCAGCACATAGATCTGGTGCAGGAAGGCGACCTTCGGCCGGTCCTTCGACATGGCGACATAGCCCATGCCGGCCAGCTCCCTGCCGTTATCGGCGACGACGAACTCGCTGTCCTTGCGCTCCAGCCGGGCCTTCAGCGCCGGCACGGAATGCCAGCGCGCGGTGATCTCGTTCACCTTGTCGACGCCGTAGAGCGCGTCATAGGTCGCGTGCCACGTCTCGGCCAAAAGCGCGCTGACTTTCGCCAGATCGCGCTCGGAGGCCGTGCGGACGAAGAACACCGGATTACTCCTCGATGCCGAGCTTGGCCTTGACCAGCGCCTGAACGGCCTGCGGGTTGGCCTTGCCGCCCGTTGCCTTCATGACCTGGCCGACGAACCAGCCGGCAAGCGTAGGCTTGGCCAGAACCTTGGCGACCTGATCGGGATTGGCGGCGATGATCTCGTCCACGGCCTTTTCGATAGCGCCGGTGTCCGTGACCTGCTTCATGCCGCGGCTCTCGACAATCTCCGCCGGCTCACCGCCCTCGTTCCAGACGATCTCGAAGAGGTCCTTGGCGATCTTGCCGGAGATGGTGCTGTCCTTGATGAGATCGATGATGCCGCCGAGCTGGGCGGGCGAAACCGGAGTCTCTTCAATGGCTTTGCCGTCTTTGTTCAAGGCGCCCAAGAGGTCGTTGATGACCCAGTTGGCGGCAATCTTGCCGTCGCGGCCGGCGGCCACGGCCTCGTAATAGTCGGCAATCGCCTTTTCCGAGACGAGCACCGAGGCGTCGTAGACGGAGAGGCCGAGATCCTTCACGAAACGGATCTTCTTGTCGTCCGGCAGTTCCGGCAGGTCGGCGAGCAGTTTTCCCACGAATTCGTTGTCGAATTCCAGCGGCAGCAGGTCCGGATCGGGGAAATAACGATAATCGTGCGCGTCTTCCTTGGAGCGCATCGAGCGCGTCTCGCCCTTGCCGGGATCGAACAGGCGGGTTTCCTGATCGATGCTGCCGCCATCTTCCAGAATGCCGATCTGGCGACGGGCCTCATATTCGATGGCCTGGCCGATGAAGCGGATGGAGTTGACGTTCTTGATTTCGCAGCGCGTGCCGAAACCTTCGCCCGGACGGCGCACGGAGACGTTGACGTCGGCGCGCATGGAGCCTTCGTCCATATTGCCGTCGCAGGTGCCGAGATAGCGCACGATGGAGCGCAGCTTCGTCATATAGGCCTTGGCCTCGTCGGACGAGCGCATGTCCGGCTTGGAGACGATCTCCATCAGCGCGACGCCCGAGCGGTTGAGGTCGACATAGGACATGGTCGGATGCTGGTCGTGCATCGACTTGCCGGCGTCCTGCTCCAGATGCAGGCGCTCGATGCCGATCTCGATATCCTCGAAATTGCCCTGACGATCCGGGCCGAGCGAGATGGTGATCTTGCCCTCGCCGACGATCGGGTCCTTGAACTGCGAAATCTGGTAGCCCTGCGGCAGGTCGGGGTAGAAGTAGTTCTTGCGGTCGAAGATCGAGCGATGATTGATCTCAGCCTTCAGGCCGAGGCCCGTGCGCACCGCCTGCCTGACGCATTCCTCGTTGATGACCGGCAGCATGCCCGGCATGGCGGCATCGACCAGCGAGACATTGGCATTCGGCGCCTTGCCGAATTCCGTCGATGCGCCGGAGAAGAGCTTCGAATTGGAAAGGACCTGCGCGTGCACCTCCATGCCGATGATGACTTCCCAGTCGCCGGTGGCGCCGGGGATCAAGCGTTTCGGATCGGGGGTGCGGACGTCGACGAGGGTCATTGCAGGCTCTTTTTGTGGTGTCTTCGGTGCTGTCTCGGTAGAACATATGGGCAGGCGGCGCAAGGTTTTCAGCGGGTGCCGTCCGCCCTCGTTAGCCAAGCCGCAAGGATGATCGGCTAAAAGCGTGCCATGGGCACGATAGCGACGCTTCTGATCATCCTTGTTCTCTTCAACATCGTGACGTTCTGCCTCTACTGGTGGGACAAGGAAGCCGCGCGTGAGGGCCATTGGCGCGTTTCCGAACCGCGACTGCTGCAGTTCGCCTTCTTCGGCGGCAGTCTCGGCGCCTTTGCCGCACAGCGGATTCTACGGCACAAGACACGCAAGGAGCCGTTTCGCACGCGGTTGATGGCGATCCTGATTCTCCATGCATTGCTGATCCCGGCAGCCCTGTTCTTCGGCCCCTCCCTCTATCGCATGCTGCTCGCCGGCTGACGCGCCTTTTCGGCATGTGTTGACATGCGGCAAGATTCGTAACTATTATTGTTACATGAAAAGAAACAGCCGCCTTTCCGCCGTGCTTCACGCACTCATGCACATGGCCGAACGCGAGGAGCCGATGACCTCGGACGATCTCGCGCTCTGCCTCGATACCAATGCCGTCGTCGTCCGGCGCACCATGGCCGGGCTTCGCGACGCCGGCATCGTGCAATCCGGCCGTGGCCATGGCGGCGGCTGGCATTTCGCCAAACCGCTCACCGAAATCTCGCTGCTCGATATCTACAACGCGCTTGGCGAGCCGATCCTCTTCCAGATCGGCCCGGCAACCGAAATGCCGGGCTGCGTGATCGAACAATCCGTCAACCGGGTGATCGGCGACGCCCTGAAGGACGCCGAGGCGATCCTGATGGCGCGCTTTGCCGGCACGACGCTCGCCGACCTCGCGGTCGACTTCCGCGCATCGGCAAGGCACAGCCGGACCGACACCGGCTAAGCCGTCGTCACGCCCGATACTCCCCGCATCGAACGGCCGGCACCCGCTGGCCGAACGATGCCGCTCGCTCCATAGAAAGGATGAACCATGACCGAAGATGCCATCATCATCGGCGGGGGCTTTGCCGGCCTTTCCGCCGCCATGCAGCTTGCCCGCGCCCGCCGCCGCATCACCATTCTCGACACCGGCGAACCGCGCAACCGCTTCGCTTCCCATTCGCACGGCTTCCTCGCGCAGGATGGCCGGCCGGGCGGCGAAATCCTCGCCGACGCCCGCCGCCAGCTTGCCGCCTACGAGACCGTCACCTTCCGTAACGCCCCTGCCGAGCGGCTGGACGGCGAACGGGACGCCTTCTCCGTCATCGCCAGCGATGGCGGGCGGATCGACGCACGGCGGGTGCTGCTCGCAACGGGCTTCGAGGACCAGTTGCCCGCCATTCCCGGCCTTGCGGAGCGCTGGGGCAAGACGGTGCTGCATTGCCCCTATTGCCACGGCTATGAAGTCGGCGGCGGGCCGGTCGGGGTGCTCGCCCGCACCGCGGAAGCGGCACGCTTTGCGGCCGTGGTCGCGGACTGGGGCCATGTCACGCTCTTCACCAATGCGGTGCCGGAACCGGACGACGCAGCCCTTGCCGTTCTTGCCGAGCGCAATGTGAAGCTGCGGCCGGGCCGCGTCACGGCCGTCACCGATGGGCCGGACGGCATGCTCTCCGTCGAGACCGGCCCCGGCATCCCGACGCTCGTCAAGGCGCTCTTCATCATGCCGGAAGCGCGGGTGCGCAGCGCCATTCCGGCCGATCGCGGCCTGAAGCTGAAGGAGACGCCCATCGGCAACATCCTCCATACCGACGACACCGGCCAGACCTCCCTGCCCGGCCTCTATGCCGCCGGTGACATCGCGCTCGGCGCGGCCAATATCTCGCTCGCCTCGGCCAATGGCGTGAAGACCGGCGTCTTCCTGCATCACTCGCTGATCTGGCCGACGCATTGACCTTTGCGGATGCCCCGGTTATTTCCTGGGCATCCGTCATGGAGTTTTGATGTTCAACTCGTCTGAGTCCTGCTGAGGACCCTGCCCGCTCAAGTTTGCGCGCAGGGTCGAAAAAACGATGAGCCCTGCCACCCTTGGGTGGCGGAACGTTTTTTCGCGTTCATTCGAACGCCGGACGGATTCTCAAGACAATGGACATTTCGCGCGCCGAACAGCGCATCCTTCACCTGCTCGCCCAGGGCGGCAGGATCGACATCGAAAAAGACGAAGACACCCGGAAGATCGTAACGGTCGCCTGCATCACGCGGGACGGCTGGCGGGCAAGCGGCCTCGACATGGCGCTCTTCCGCAAGCTGAAACGACGGCGCTGCATCGCCTCTTCCGCAGGCAGGCCCTACCGCATCACACAGCGCGGGCTGGAACTGGTTCGCGCCCAACTGGACAACCAGTGAAATGCTGGCAGTGAAACGCGAGCAGTAAAAAGACGGGAGGCGCGGCGAAAGCCCGCCTCCTTCTTCCTCAAAATCCGCCCGGCCCGTAGGCGACCGGCGCGTCCGCGACGAGCTGCCGGCGCAGGCCGACCGATTCGATATTGCGGTCGAGGCGCTGCGAATAATCGACGGAAAGCCAGTTCACCGCATAGCCGTGCTTCTGGAAGAAGCCGACGGCGGCGAGATTGCGCGCATGGGTCTGGAGCCGCGCCGCTTCGAAGCCGGCACCGGCAATCTCGGCCTCCATGGCGGAAAGCAGGGCGGAACCGAGGCCCTTTCGCTGCTGCAGGGGATCGACCCAGAGATCGCTGATCTCGTCGTCCAGCTTTTCGCGCGAGGCCCAGCCGGAAAGCTGGCCGTCGAAATCGGCGACGGTGACGCGCAGCCAGCGATTGGCGAGGAATTGCTGGAAGGCATTGCGGGCATGGTCGCGCCGCACCTGAACGGAGACGCCGACAATGGCCTGCTCCCACGCCCGCACACCGATCCCGATCAGGACCGGGACATCTTCCTCAAGGGCGTTGCGAACGGTGATCATGGGGCGGTTTTCTCCGCCGCCATCAAAGCATTGTGCGAAACGGTTGGCGAGAGACGCCAACCGCTATCCACGGAGATGATAAAAAGGCTATGCGCCGCTTACCACCACTTGGCCGGCGTGAAGCGGCCGGCGGCCTGCTCGATGACATGGGCCGTCTTGAAGAGGCTTTCCTCCTCGAAGGGCTTGCCGATGAGCTGCAGGCCGAGCGGCAGGCCCTTGTGGTCGAGGCCGGCGGGAACGGAAAGACCCGGCAAGCCAGCCATGTTCACCGTCACAGTGAAGATGTCCTGAAGGTACATCTTCACCGGATCGGCCGCCAGGTCCTCGTCGGCGATGCCGAAGGCGGAGGACGGCGTGGCGGGCGTCAGGATGGCGTCGACGCCGGCATTGAAGGCCAGTTCGAAGTCGCGCTTGATGAGCGTGCGTACCTTCTGGGCCTGCAGGTAATAGGCGTCGTAGTAGCCGGCCGAAAGCACATAGGTGCCGATCATGATGCGGCGCTTGACCTCATGGCCGAAGCCGGCGGCGCGCGTCTTCTCGTACATGTCGACGATGTCCTTGCCGTCGACGCGCAGGCCGTAGCGCACGCCGTCGTAACGGGCAAGGTTCGAGGAGGCTTCCGCCGGGGCGACGATGTAATAGGCCGGCAGGGCGTATTTCGTGTGCGGCAGGGAGATATCGACGATCTCCGCGCCGGCATCCTTCAGCCAGGCGATGCCCTGCTGCCAGAGCGCCTCGATCTCGTCCGGCATGCCGTCGACGCGGTATTCGCGCGGGATGCCGATGCGCATGCCCTTCAGCGACTGGCCGAGCGAGGCTTCGTAGTCCGGCACCGGCCGGTCGACGGAGGTCGTGTCCTTCCTGTCGACGCTGGCCATGGACTTCAAGAGGATCGCAGCGTCGCGCACGTCGCGGGCGATGGGGCCGGCCTGATCGAGCGAGGACGCGAAGGCGACGATGCCCCAGCGNNTGAAGGCGGCAGGCTGGCGGATCGAGCCGCCGGTGTCCGTCGCGGTCGCGCCGGCACACAGGAACGCGGCGACGGCGGCGGCCGAGCCACCCGAAGAGCCGCCGGGCACGAGATCGGCGTTGGAACCCGTCGCGCGCCACGGGTTCTTGACCGCGCCGTAATAGGAGGACTCGTTGGAGGAGCCCATGGCGAACTCGTCCATATTCAGCTTGCCGAGCATGACCGCGCCGTCGTTCCAGAGGTTCTGGGTGACGGTCGATTCGTATTTCGGCTTGAAACCGTCGAGGATGTGGCTGCAGGCCTGCGTGTGGACGCCTTCCGTGGCGAAGAGGTCCTTGATGCCGAGCGGAATGCCTTCCAGCGCGCCGGCCTTGCCTTCGGCGAAGCGGGCGTCGGAGGCCTTCGCCATCTCGCGCGCCTTTTCCGGCGTGACGGTGACATAGGCGTTGATCGCCGGATTGGCCGCGTCGATCGCAGCCAGATACGCGTCCGTCAGCTCGACGGCCTTGATCTCCTTCGAGGAAAGCTTCTCGCGGGCTTCGGCAATGGTGAGGCGGGTCAGATCGGTCATGGTGCGGTCACTTCGGGTCAGGCAGCGCGAAGCTGCTTTTGATAAAATATGGAATAGGGCGAATCCGGGTAGTCGAGCACGGGGCCACAGCGGGCAAAGCCCGCCTTCTCGTAAAGCGCCCAGGCGGCCGGATGCTGGTCGCCGGTTTCGAGGACGAGGGTTTGCAGCCCTTCCCGTCCGGCAGTGGCCTCGATCTCGCCGAGGATGCGGCGGCCGACGCCCTGCCCCTGCCACTCAGGCCGGGTGAACATGCGCTTCACCTCGCCCACCGCGTCGGAATGGCGCTTCAGCGCGCCGCAGCCGACAACGGCATCCCCATCGCGGGCGATCCAGACCGTGACGGCCGGCTCGGCCATCTCTTCGACGGTGAGGTGATAGCAGGCCTCCGGCGGCGAGAGTTCGAGCAGGACCGTGTTCAGCTCCGCGATCAGCGTGCGAACCTCATCCTGCAAGGGACTCTCGATGGCGAGGGTGACGGGCAAGGATTACTCCACCACCTTCGGAACCTGGAAGAAGTTGCGGTCGGAGGCCGGCGCGTTGGCGACGATGGCGTCGGCCTTGTTGCCGTCGTTGACGACGTCTTCGCGCTTGCGCATCTCCATCGGCGTGACGGAGGTCATCGGCTCGACGCCCTCGACATTCACCTCGGAAAGCTGCTCGACGAAGCCGAGGATACCGTTCAGCTCGCCGGTCATGCGGTTTGCCTCTTCCTCGCTGACAGCGATGCGGGCAAGGCGCGCGACGCGCTTCACGGTGGCTAGATCTACGGACATGGATGGTCTCCGACAGGAAATTTCCTACCCGCTATACTGACCAAGCCCAAGGGGCGCAACGGGGGAATGGTCGCTTCCACGCCCCCTCGCCGCTTTTCCGGCCGCTCAGCGCGAGACCGAACCGCCGGCCTTCGGCACCTCGATCTTCGCGGATGCGCCGTCCATCGCCTGCACGAAGAGGTCGGCCGTCTGGTCGATGATGCCGAAGGAGCCGTAGTGGCAGGGAATGACGGTATCGAACTTGAAGAAGCGCCGGCAGGCGAGCGCCGCCACGGCACCGCCCATGGTGAAGCGGTCACCGATCGGCACCAGGCCGATTTCCGGCTGGTGCAGCTCGTTGATCAGCGCCATGTCGGAGAAGATGTCGGTGTCGCCCATGTGGTAGAGCGTCGGCTCGTCCTCGAAATGCAGGACGAGGCCGTTGGCATTGCCGAGCGAATGGGAAACGCCGTCCTCGGTGATCTGCGCGGAGGAATGGAGCGCATTGACGAAGGTGGTCGAGAAACCGTCGAAATGCACGGTGCCGCCGGTATTGCCCATGTCGACCTTCTCGACACCCTTCGCGCCGAGCCATGCGGCAAGGTCCGCATTGGCGAGGACGGTCGCGCCGGTCTCCGCGGCGATCCTGATCGTATCGCCGACATGGTCGCCGTGGCCGTGGGTGAGCAGGACATGGGTGAGGCCGGCGACGGCATCCTTTCGGGTCGATTCGTCGAAGGCGGGATTGCCGGTGAAGAACGGGTCGATGAGTATCCGGGCCTTCACCGTTTCGATCCGGAAGGCGGAATGGCCGAGCCAGGTGATTTTCATGCATGTTCTCCCGTTTGATTGCCAGTCAGCAATATAGAGCGTCGAAGGCCGTTTCCATCCATGGCGCGAACGTTATAAGCGTGACCTACATCATATTGAAGGAACCCCGCCATGAGCGACGACGACTACATCTATGACGAAGCAACCGGCGAATGGCGTCCGGCCTCGGAGATCGCGGCGGAAAAGGCCGCGGCGAATGTCGTGCACGATGCCGCAGGCAATGTGCTGGCCGACGGCGATTCGGTCGTGCTCATCAAGGACCTGAAGGTGAAGGGCGCGGGACAGACGCTCAAGCAAGGCACCGTCATCAAGACGATCCGCCTCACCGACAATCCGGAAGAGATCGACTGCCGGCACGACGCGATCAAGGGACTGGTGCTGCGCACCGAGTTCGTCCGCAAGCGCTGAGAGAGTCCGATGGCGACGCTGACACTGGAAGAACTGGCTGAAATCCTTGCCCCCGGCCAGCCCATCGCCGGCCTCGACCTCGGCACCAAGACCATCGGCCTGTCGGTCTCCGATCTGGGCCGGCGTCTGGCGACGCCCCGGCCGATGCTCAAGCGCGTGAAATTCACGCAGGATGCGGAAACCCTGCTGGCCTTTGCCGACAAGGAGAAGGTCGTCGCCTTCGTCATCGGCCTGCCGATGAACATGGACGGCAGCGCCGGCCCGCGCGTTCAGGCGACGCGCGCCTTCGTGCGCTCCATGTCCGACAAGACCGCCATCCCCTTCGTCTTCTGGGACGAGCGGCTTTCGACGGTCGCGGCGGAACGCACGCTGATCGAGATGGACGTTTCGCGCAAGAAGCGGGCCGAACGCATCGATTCGGCCGCCGCCTCCTTCATCCTTCAGGGCGCGCTGGACAGGCTTTCGTCGCTGGCGAGAGCCGCGCGGGAAGAGGACTGACGGCGGGCCTGCCACCAGGCCGCGATCTTCTTGCGGCGGCGGAAGGCGATGAGCGCGAAGACCAGCATGCTGTCGAAGATGATGGCGCGCAGCACGAGCGGCGGAATGCTCTCCGGCGGAATGCCGAGGATATGGCCGTAGATGCGGAACACGAGATCATGGGCATCCCGCGTCAGCATGAAGATGCCGAAGCTCATGTCGTAATAGGAAAGCCCGTACCAGCTTCCCAGCAGCGCGATGGGGCCTGCCCAGAGAATCAGGAACCACTTCATGCCACCGCCCTCCTCTTCAGGGCGAGAAGATCGCCGGCCGTAAAAATCATTTCGCTGACCGCCACGCCCGCGACGAGCACGAGGAACGGCACGACGATATCCACCGCCGCGAAGGAGAACAGGGTCGTCATGACCGAAATGCGGGCCGTTCTGGCCATATCAGGTACTCGCCTACATGGTTAACACCAGGTAAACAGCACCTTTGCCCGTTAACCCTCGCCGCGCAACGCAAACCCGTTTTTAAGGTTAATTTCCACATTGCCACCGGGACGGGACGCCCCTTGCCACGCACGCCGCAGCGTGGAATGAGCAGGCATCGCGTCCCGCCGGTGCTTCATGCTCGCTATCTTCGAAACCATCCTTCCCGTCTTCCTGCTCGTCGTGCTGGGTGCGCTGCTCAAGCGCTGGCGGCAGATCGACCGCGACATGTGGAACGGGCTCGAACAACTCGGCTTCTTCGTGCTGTTTCCCGCGCTGCTCTTCATCACGCTCGCCAAGGCGGAGTTTTCAGGCATCGATGCGGGCGCAATCGCGCTCGGCTCCATCGGTTCCGTGACATTGATCGCCCTTTTGCTGATCCTCTCCTGGCCGCTGTTTCGCGCAGCCCAGGTTTCCGGTGCGTCCTATACGACCGTTTTCCAGACCTCGACGCGCTGGAACGCCTTCATCGCGCTTGCCATCGGGGAAAAGCTCTACGGCGCGGAGAGCCTTGCCCTCGTCGCGCTCGTGGCGACGCTGATCATCATCCCCCTCAATTTCTACAATATCGCCGTGCTGGTCTGGTTCGGCGGCGGCACGCGCAGCCTGAAGACTTTCGCGCAGAAGATCCTCACCAATCCGATGATCATCGGCTCGGTGCTCGGCGTCCTCGTCAACCTGTCGGGGATCCATATCTATGCGCCGCTGATGCAGACGGTGGAATTCGTCGCCGACACCTCGCTCAGCCTCGGCCTGATCATGGTGGGTGCGGGGCTGAAGCTGGCGGATGCGCTGAAGCCCCGCCCGCTGGCGCTGCTGCCGGTAGGGCTGAAACTGATCTTCATGCCGCTGGTCATGACGGGCGCGGCCTATGCGCTGGGCCTGCGCGGCGAACAGCTTCTCACCATCGCCATGGGCGCGAGCGTGCCGACCGCGATGAACGGCTATGTACTCGCCAAGCAGATGGGCGGCGACGCGCCGCTCTACGCCGCCGTCGCGACCCTGCAGACCATCGCCTCGTTCTTCACCATTCCGATGGTGCTGACGGCAACCGCCTATCTCGCCGGCGGATAGAGCAGGTCGACGATGTAGGCCGAATCGAAGCGCGAATCGAGCATGCCATAGGTCGCGCGCCAGCCGGAGGCGAGACGCGTTTCCAGGAAGGCATCGGCGACGCGGCCGGCACCGGCACGATAAAGCTCGGCGGCGGCGGCAGCGAGTGCCAATTGCTCCACCAGCATGCGGGCCGCGCCCTCGTCGCGCTCGCAGAGCGACAGGCAGGCGCGCAGCACGTCCACCGTCTTCTTGCCGGCAGGACCGAGATCGCGGGCAAGCCCGGCGAAGAGCATTTCGAAGAGGTCCTTGCCCCGGCCGATGACGCGCATCAGGTCGAGCGCCATGACATTGCCGGAGCCTTCCCAGATCGCATTGACCGGCGCTTCGCGGTAATGTCGGGCGATGGGCCGCTCCTCGACATAGCCGCTGCCGCCGATGCACTCCATCGCCTCGTAGATGAGGGCGGGCGCGATCTTGCAGCACCAGTATTTAGTGACCGGCGTCATGATGCGGGCATAGGCGGCGTCTTCGGCGCTGTCGCGCGCCTTGTCGAAGGCGTCGGCAAGACGGAAGGCGAGCGCGGTCGCGCCGGCGACGTCCAGCGCCATGTCGGCCAGAACGCGCGTCATGATCGGCTGGGCGACGAGCGGCTTGCCGAAGACGCTGCGGCCGCGCGTATGATGCACGGCCTCCGCCAGCGAGGCGCGCATGATGCCGGCCGAGGCGAGCGCGCAGTCGAGCCGCGTCAGCGTCACCATGTCGAGGATCGTGCGGATGCCGGCATCGGGCGCACCGAGCAGGAAGCCGAAGGTCTCGGAGAACTCGACCTCGGAAGACGCATTCGAGCGGTTGCCGATCTTGTCCTTCAGGCGCTGGAAGCGCAGGCCGTTGCTGGAGCCGTCCTCAAGGAGCCGCGGCACGAGGAAGCAGCCGACGCCCTCGCGCGTCTGCGCCAGCATCACGAAACCGTCGCTCATCGGCGCGGACATGAACCACTTGTGGCCGGAAAGGCGATAGATGCCCTCGCCCACCCGCTCGGCGGTGGAGGTATTGGCGCGCACATCCGTGCCGCCCTGCTTTTCCGTCATGCCCATGCCGAGCGTGATGGCGCTCTTCTGCATGGCCGGCTTGTTGGCCGAATCGTATTTGCGCGACAGGATCTTGCGGCCCCATTCACGCTGCACCTGTGGCGAGGCGGAAAGCGCGGCGACCGAGGCGCTGGTCATCGTCAGCGGGCAGAGATGGCCGCATTCGAGCTGCGCCGTCAGGTAGAAACGCACCGCGCGCGCCTTGTGCGTCCTGCCCTGCTCGTCCGGCACATTCTCCCAGAGCGAGGAATGCAGGCCACTTGCCATGGAACGGCGCATCAGCGCATGCCAGGCCGGATGGAAATCGACGGTATCGATGCGCTCGCCGCGCGGCCCGTGGGTGCGCAGCTTCGGCGTGCCCTCGTTCGCCATGCGGGCCAGTTCCTGCGCCTCGGGCGAGGTCACATAGCGGCCGATGGCGTCGAACTCGTCGCGCAGCGGCTTGGGCATGGCGTCGGTGGCGTCGACCAGCAGCGGGTCGGAGCGATAGGCGTTGATGCCCGACCAGAGCGAGGGCTGGTTGAGATCGGCAAGTTTCTGTTCGGTGTCGCGAGTCATGAGCGGGTTCTAGCCCAAGTCGCGGCGGGGCGAAACGGGGCGCAAGGCCCTGCGGCACCGTTGCCCCGCACAAAAACGTGGGAAGGCGCGAATGCTCGCCCTCTTCGCCTTGCCGGGGCGGGATCGACGCTCTATAGACCCCGCGTATCCACGACAGTTGAGGCGGAGCCCCCATGGACTTCTTTCCGCATCGCCACCTTCTCGGTATCAAGGGTTTGACCGAGCAGGAGATCACCCACCTGCTCGACCGCGCCGACGAGGCGGTGAAAATCTCCCGCCAGCGGGAGAAGAAGACGTCGACCCTCAGGGGCCTGACGCAGATCAATCTCTTCTTCGAAGCCTCCACTCGCACGCAATCCTCCTTCGAGCTTGCCGGCAAGCGCCTCGGCGCCGACGTCATGAACATGTCGGTCGGCAATTCCTCGGTGAAGAAGGGCGAAACGCTGATCGACACGGCGATGACGCTGAACGCCATGCATCCCGACGTGCTGGTGGTGCGCCATTCCTCGGCCGGTGCCGCTGCCCTGCTGGCGCAAAAAGTCTCCTGCTCGGTGGTGAATGCCGGCGACGGCCAGCACGAGCATCCGACGCAGGCCCTGCTCGATGCGCTGACCATCCGCCGCGCCAAGGGCAAGCTCTCGCGCATCATCGTCGCCATCTGCGGCGACGTGCTACATTCGCGTGTCGCCCGCTCGAACATCCTGCTGCTCAACGCCATGGGCGCGCGGGTGCGCGTCGTCGCTCCGGCCACGCTGCTGCCCTCCGGCATCGCGGATATGGGCGCGGAGGTCTACCATTCCATGGAAGAGGGCCTGAAGGACGCGGATGTCGTGATGATGCTGCGCCTCCAGCGCGAGCGCATGTCCGGGGCCTTCGTGCCGTCGGTGCGCGAATATTTCCACTATTACGGCCTCGATGCGCAAAAGCTGAAAGCCGCGAAGGAAGATGCGCTCGTCATGCATCCCGGCCCGATGAACCGTGGCGTGGAAATCGCCTCCGAGATCGCCGACGGTCCGCAGAGCGTGATCGAGCAGCAGGTCGAGATGGGCGTCGCTGTCCGCATGGCCGTCATGGAAACGCTTCTTCTCTCGCAGAACCAGGGTGCCCGCGCATGACCCGCACCGTTGTCCTGAAAAACCTCCGCATCCTCGACCCCTCCCGCAACCTCGATGAAAACGGCTCCATCGTCATCGAGAACGGGAAGATCGCCGCCATCGGCAGCGGTGCGCAGAACCAGGGCGCGCCGGAGGGCGCGGAGATCGTCGACGGCCGCGGCATGATCGCCGCCCCCGGCCTCGTCGATGCCCGCGTCTTCACCGGCGAGCCGGGCGGCGAGCACCGCGAGACCATCGAATCCGCCGCCCGCGCGGCAGCGGCCGGCGGTGTCACCACCTTCATCGTGATGCCCGATACCGATCCCGTCATCGACGATATCGCGCTTGTCGAATTCGTGCTGAAGGCGGCGCGCGACAAGGCCATCGTGAACGTGCATCCCGCAGCAGCGCTGACCAAGCACCTCGCGGGCGAGGAGATGACCGAATTCGGCCTGCTGCGTGAGGCCGGCGCGGTCGCCTTCACCAATGGCCGCAACCCGATGCACAATGCACAGGTGCTGCGCCGCGCCATGACCTATGCCCGCGAATTCGGCAGCGTCATCGCGCTCGAAACCCGCGACAAGCATCTTGGCGCCGGCGGCGTGATGAACGAGGGGCTGCTGGCAAGCTGGCTCGGCCTTTCCGGCACGCCGCGCGAAGCCGAACTCATCCCGCTCGAGCGGGACCTGCGCATCACCGCCCTCACCCGCGCGAAATACCATGCCGCGCAGATTTCGGTGCCGGAATCGGCCGAGGCCGTGAGGATCGCCCGCGAGCGCGGCGCGAACGTCACCTGCGCCGCCTCGATCAACCACCTGACGCTGAACGAGAACGACATCGGCGAATACCGCACCTTCTTCAAGCTCTCCCCGCCGCTGCGCGGCGAGGACGACCGCAAGGCGATGGTCGATGCGCTCGCCAAGGGCGAGATCGACATCATCGTCTCCTCGCACGATCCGCAGGACGTCGACACCAAGCGCCTGCCCTTCGCGGATGCGGCGGACGGGGCCATCGGCCTCGAAACCATGCTGGCGGCGGCGCTGCGGCTGCATCACAGCGGCGAAGTTCCCCTGATGCGCCTCATCGATGCGCTTTCCACGCGCCCGGCAAAAATCTTCGGCCTCGACGCCGGCACGCTCGCTCCCGGCGCACGCGCCGATATCGTGCTGATCGATCCCGACGAGCCGTGGCTCGCCACCAAGGACTGCTTCGTTTCGCGCTCGAAGAACACGCCCTTCGAAGATGCCCGCTTTACGGGGCGCGCGGTTAGCACCTATGTTGCCGGTGAACGGGTGCATTCGCTCGGCTGAGCGTTCGCACCGCCGTTCGCCGGAAGGGACAGTCCCGGCGGGCGGCTTATGCAAGGTTTCGGGGGAGAACTGACGTGTCCGATATCTTCACCTGGCAGCTCGGCGGCCTGCCGACGCTTGCCGCCCTCGCCTTCGGCTATCTTCTCGGCTCCATTCCCTTCGGCCTGATCCTTACCCGCATGGCCGGGCTGGGCGATGTGCGGCAGATCGGTTCCGGCAATATCGGCGCGACGAACGTGCTGCGCACCGGCAACAAGA
>DDFA01000132.1 GCA_002336975.1 Phyllobacteriaceae bacterium UBA1940 | reverse complement strand
CCCACGGCGGCTCGCCCGCCGTCGCCTCGTCCTTGCCGAGCGCCATCGGTCGACGCAGCAATTGTGCGCGGCGCTGCAGATAGTCGCGGTCAAGCAGGCCCTTGGGCATCGACACAAAATCGCTGTCGGCGACATAACGTTCGCGGTCGGCGAAGGCCAGCCTGGTGGCGTCGCCGATGATCCGCCAGGTCTCGGGATCGTCGGGCCCCAGCATCGCGATGTCGAATGGTTCGACCATACCAAGTATCTGGCCGATGGCGATTGCGCCGGAGGAGGGCGGTCCCATGCCGCAGACGCTCAGGCCGCGATAGGGGGCGCAGGCCGCCGCCCGCTCGACCGCCTGATAGTCGCGCAGATCGTCGGCCGTCAGCATGCCGGGATTGGTCGCGTGGCCGCGCACCGCCTCGACCAGCGCATTGGCCACCGGTCCGAGATAGAACGCATCGGCGCCGCCGTCGGCGATCAGGTCGAGCGTCTCGGCATAGGCGTCGTTGCGAAGCAGGTCGCCTGCCTTCAAGGCAACGCCGCCGGGAAAAAAGTAGTCTCGCGTCGTCGGTTCGGCGGCGAGACGCTGCCGATCCTGCTCGACCAGCGCCGCCAGCCGCGGCGACACCGCAAATCCATCGCGCGCCAGGCTGATCGCCGGCTGGAACAGTTGCGGCCAGTCGAGCCGGCCATGGCGGGAATGCGCCATCTCCATCAGCCGCGTTACGCCCGGCGCGCCAACCGAGCGTCCGCCGACCACCGCCTGGAAAAATTCGAGCGGCTTGCCGTCGGCGCCGATGAACAGGTCGCCGGTCGCCGCCTTCGGCGCGGTTTCGCGTCCGTCATAGGTCTCGGTCTGGCCGGTGACCGCGTCGTACCAGACCAGAAACGCGCCGCCGCCGAGGCCCGACGATTGCGGCTCGACAAGGCCGAGAACCGTCTGCACCGCAACCAGCGCGTCGGCGGCGCTGCCGCCGGCGTCGAGCATCGCGCGTCCGGCCTGCGCCGCCAGCGGGTTCGCCGCCACCACCATCTGGCGGGCGGCGCGCACCGCCGGTTTTTGCGTCGCGACGGTCGCGGCTTCAGGCGCGACCTGGTCGGTCAGCTGCTGGGCGTGGACGGCGCAGGGCGCCGCAGTGAACGCGACGATCGACGCCAACAGGCCGAGAGAAGTTCTGAAATGTCGCATCGCGCCCTCCTGGCGATTGCGGCGTCAGTCGCCGAACACCTCGTCGAATGACGCCTTCAGCGCCACATCGAGATCGGCCATCGTCACCGGCAGGCCGAGGTCGACCAGGCTGGTCACCCCGTGCTCGGCGATGCCGCAGGGCACGATGCCGGAAAAATGCGTCAGGTCGGGTTCGACATTGATGGCGATGCCGTGAAAGCTGACCCATTTGCGCAGCCTGATGCCGATGGCGGCGATCTTGTCTTCCGCCGGCTGCCCCAGCCGCGCCGGCCTGTCGGGCCGCACCACCCAGACTCCGACCCGGTCCTCGCGCCGTTCGCCGCGCACATTGAACCGCGCCAGCGTGCCGATGATCCAGTCTTCAAGCGCCGCGACAAAGGCGCGGACGTCCTCGCGGCGGCGTTTCAGGTCGAGCATCACATAGGCGACCCGCTGTCCCGGCCCGTGATAGGTGAACTCGCCGCCGCGCCCCGCGTCGAAGACGGGAAACCGCGACGGGTCGACGAGGTCCTGCGGCCGCGCGCTGGTGCCGGCAGTATAGAGGGGAGGGTGTTCCACCAGCCACACCAGTTCGGGCGCGCCGCCGCCGCGGATTTTTTCCGCGCGTTCCTCCATCAGTGCGAGCGCCCGCGGATAGGGCGTCAGTCCGGCCTCGACGCGCCACTCGACCGGCTGGCCGGGCGATCTGGGTCGAAATCCAGCGGGAATGTTTTGCCTGATCGTCACGTCGCGCTCATAACTGACCTGTCTTCATATGGCCCTTTGCGGGCGCTGCGTCCAGCGTCGCGGCCGGGTGACGGCGAAGCCTGCGCGCAATCCGAAATAAGCCTGTCGGCGCACTTGTTTCGCCGAAACGCTTTTGCTACATGCGCCGGGCCGGTTCGACCGGCTCTACCACGTGCGGTCGTGGCGGAATTGGTAGACGCGCAGCGTTGAGGTCGCTGTGGGGCAACCCGTGGAAGTTCGAGTCTTCTCGACCGCACCATTTGATTTTCCGATCTGGCTGTGAATGCCGCAACGCCGTTGCACGGCGCTGTGCGAGTTGTCGCGCGCCGACGCATTTGGTTTGGCTTTGGCCGCCAAGTCGGGCTAAGTCAGCCTGATTCTTAGTTGCTTTGTCGCGGAGGCGTCCTTGGCGGAGATGGACGACAACGGGCCCGAGACGGCCGACAGCCACGCCGATTTCTACGGCGAGGACGGCGCCATCCGCGCGTCCTATCTTGCGCATATCGGCGCGGCGATCGCCGACCGCGATGTGCTGACGCTGAAGAACGACATCGCCGACCTGCACCAGTCGGAACTGGGCGACCTGATCGAGGCGCTGCAGCCCGACCAGCGCATGACGCTGGTCAATTTGCTCGGCCGCGACTTCGACTTCGCCGCGCTCACCGAAGTCGATGATTCGATTCGCGAAAACATCGTCGACGCGCTGCCCAACGAGCAGATCGCCGAGGCGGTCCAGGACCTCGATTCCGACGACGCGGTCTACATTCTCGAAGACCTCGACCAGGAAGACCAGGACGAAATCCTGTCAAAACTTCCGTTCACCGAGCGGATCAGGCTGCGCCGGGCGCTGGACTATCCGGAAGAAACCGCCGGCCGCCGCATGCAGACGGAGTTCGTCGCCGTGCCGCCGTTCTGGTCGGTCGGCAAGACCATCGACTATCTGCGCGAAGACCAGAACCTGCCCGACGATTTCAGCCAGATCTTCGTCATCGATCCGACCTTCAAACTGCTTGGCGCGGTCGACCTCGACCGGCTGCTGCGCACCCGGCGGCCGACCAAGATCGAAGAGATCATGCACGAGACGCGTCACGCCATCCCGGCCACTATGGACCAGGAAGAGGCGGCGCGCGAATTCGAGCAATACGACCTTCTGTCGGCCGCTGTCGTCGACGAGAACGACCGCCTCGTCGGCGTGCTGACCATCGACGACGTCGTCGACGTCATCCAGCAGGAGGCCGAGGAAGATCTGCTGCGCATGGGCGGCGTCGGCGATGAAGAACTGTCCGACTCGGTGCTGGCGACGTCGCGCTCGCGCGTGCCGTGGCTGTTGGTCAATCTTCTCACCGCGTTCCTCGCCGCTTCGGTGATCGGCCTGTTCGACCACACCATCGAGGCGATCGTCGCGCTTGCGGTGCTGATGCCGATCGTCGCCGGCATGGGCGGCAACGCGGCGTCCCAGACCATGACCGTGACGGTGCGCGCGCTCGCCACCAAGGACCTCGACATCTACAATGCCTGGCGCATCATCCGCCGTGAAATGGGCGTCGGCTCGATCAACGGCGTCCTCTTCGCGATCCTGATCGGCGTCGTCGCCGGCGTCTGGTTCCAGGACGCCAATATCGGCTTCATCATCGGCGCCGCCATGGTCATCAACATGTTCGTCGCCGCCGTCGCCGGCATCCTGATTCCGCTGTTTCTCGACCGGATCGGCATCGATCCGGCCGTCGCCTCGGCGGTCTTTGTCACAACCGTCACCGACGTCGTCGGCTTCTTCGCCTTTCTCGGTCTTGCGACCTGGTGGTTCGGCATCGGCCTTAAGTGATCGCCAACCAGCGCGCACGGTCGCGGACGCTTGCAATTGACTTTTACGTAAATGCCATGCCAACGTTCGGCGCGAATCCTGAAAACGACCGGAACAAATGGCGCGGGAACACTACACCATCACTGAACTGACGCGTGAGTTCGACATCTCGACGCGAACGTTGCGGTTCTACGAGGACGAGGGGCTGATCCAGCCGATCCGGCGCGGCCGGACAAGGCTGTTCCGTCCTTCGGACCGCCATCTGGTCAAGCAGATCATGCGCGGCAAGCGGCTCGGTTTCTCGATCAACGAGATCCGCGAGATCATCCAGATGTACAACGAGCCGCCCGGTGAGGCCGGCCAACTCAGGCTGCTGATCAAGCGGATCGAGGAAAAGCGCGGCGACCTGCGCCAGAAGCGCCGCGATCTTGAAGAGACGCTGGCCGAGCTCGACCAAGCCGAGGAAGGCTGCGTCGAGCGACTGGCCGAACTGGGCGTCAAGACCTGACGCGTCAGGTCAGGTCCGCGACAGGCCGAAATCATCCGCCGCTCAGGCGTCGACGGCGACTTCCAGCGCCAGCCGCGCCATGTCCACCAGCGAGCTCTGCCGCGCGCCGGCGTCAATCTCCTGATGCGTCACAAGGCAGTCGGTCATGGTGCACACCGTCAGCGCGCGCGCATTGAGGCGCGCGGCGAGCAGGTAGAGCGTCGCGCATTCCATCTCGACGCCGAGCACGCCCGCCTCGGCCAGCGCCTTGTAGTCGGCGAACCCGTTGGGACGATAGAAGATGTCGCTCGAGAGCATGTTGCCGACATGGCAGGCCATGCCCGCGGCCGCCGCCTTCGACGCCGCCGCCGACAGCAGACCATAGTCGGCGACAGGCGCAAAGGCGAAGCCGGGAAATGCGTCGCGCACGATCGCCGAATCGGTCGTGGCGGCCTGCGCCAGCACCAGGTCGCGCACCTTGACCCTGGTCGTCAGGCCGCCGCAGGTGCCGACCCGGATCAATGTCTTGACGCCGTAAACCTTGATCAGTTCGTGGACATAGATGCCAAGCGACGGCTGGCCCATGCCCGTCGCCTGCACCGACACCCGCTTGCCGTTGAATTCGCCGGTGTAGCCGAGGCAGTTGCGGACGCTGTTCACCAGCTTCGGCTTGTCGAGGAATGTCTCGGCGATCCATTTGGCGCGCAGCGGATCGCCGGGCAACAGAACCGCGTCGGCGTAGTCGCCCTTGGCTGCATTGTTGTGAGGCGTCATGCGAAATCTAGATCCATCTTCGAACTTTCTTTGAATAGTCCCGATAGCGCTTACCGAACCGCAGCGCCAGATGCGCCTCTTCGGGTTCGATGGCGAGTTTTGTGATAGCGAACGCCGCAATCAGCGCAACCGCCGGGAACCACAGGTTGGACGCGATCAGACCGATGCCGATCAGCAGCGTGACATAGGCAAGATAGATCGGATTGCGGCTGATCGCGAACGGCCCGTCCGTCACCAGATGTTCGGAGGCGCGCGTCGGCAGAACTGTCGTCTTGTGCCGGATCATGGTGCGCACAGCGAGCACGGCGATGGCGATCGAGCCCAGCGCCAGCACCCAGCCAATGGCGAACACCACGTCGGAGAATGGCGGCGGCAGCCATGGAGGTGCGATCCATAGACCAAGCGCGGCGGCCACCACGATCGCCGCGACGAAAATGATCGGCGGCCATGGAATATGGGCTGGTCTGTCGCTGGTTCCCGTCATTGGCCACCGCCCGTGCTGGTCTCGCTTGCTTGGGTGCAGACCAGCACATTTTCCTGCAACATGTCACGGAATTCCTGTGACTGCGTCGGCGCAAACGCTTCGTCGAGCCGGTCTTGCGACTGCATGCCGTCGGCGACGCAAGCGCAATAGACGGTGCAGAACGCTTGCGGCCGCTCGCCAAGGCAGGTGGTTTCGCAGGCGTGTATGAACGCCGCCCGGCGGTCCGGTGGCGGCGGCTCGACGATCTGCGACGCCAGCCAGACCAGCGAGATCAGCACCAGCTGGTGGATCAGGTAGAAGGCGAGGCTGTGCCGGCCAATGAAGGCGAGTGGCCGGGACCATGCGCCGGGCGTTGTCCGCCGCAGCCGTTCAAATAGGCCGGCGCGTGTTGCCAACGCCGCCAGCGCCATCCCGATAAGCACGGCCCCGAACCACGGGAACACCGGCACGAAATCGCTCGAGCGCGGCCGGGTCTGCGCCAGGCCGATCCAGGCAAGGGCAGGATGGTCGAGCAGCGGCGTCGCGTAGAAATTGCCGATCAGCACGACCGCGACGCCGACCGCAAGCGTCACCAGCGCCGGCAGGCGCAGGAACAGCAGTCCCGCGACGCTGGCGAAAGCGATCTGGTGCAGGATGCCGAAGAAGATGTAGTTGCCGGGCGTCGCAAACCAGGTGACGAGCGTGATCGCGGTCGCCGACGCGGCGATCATCGCCAGCCTGCGCCAGTACGACGACCAGCGAATGCCGCCGGAGTGGGCGAGATACAGGCCGACCCCGACGAGCAGCAGAAAACTCGACGCGATGCAGCGCGCAAACAGTTTCCAGCCGCCAACCGCCGTCATGCCCGGCGGCGCGTAGCCGAAAAACTCAAGGTCCCAGGCGAAGTGGTAGACCGCCATCGCGACCAGCGCGACGCCGCGCCCGACGTCGATCCAGGCGATGCGCGACGATGGCTTGCTCGGCTGGCCGCTCATGCGGTGTGCTTCTCCTGCTGCATGGACCGCCAGAAGTCCGGACGCGTCAGTGTTTCGACTTCTTGCCGCGCGTCGTCACCGGCGGTTTCGTCGCCAGCACCTTGTCGATGCGCCGGCCGTCGAGGTCCATCACTTCAAAGCGCCAGTTCTGGATCACGATCTGGTCGGCGACTTCCGGCAGGTGGCCGAACCCGTCGATCAGGAAGCCTGCGACCGTGTCGTAGCTGCGCGATTCGGGCAGCACCAGGCCGAGCGCCTCGGCCATCTCGTCCGCCTGCATCCAGCCGGCGATCAGCATCGAACCGTCCTCGCGGGTGACGATGGCCGGCTCCGGCGCGCCTTCTTCGGTGGCGAAGCTGCCGACGATCGCCTCAAGGATGTCGGACGAGGTGACGATGCCCTGGAAGTGGCCGTATTCGTCGTGCACCAGGCCCATGTGAACGGTGGATCGTTTCAGCGTCTCGACGACGTCGAGCGCATCCATCGTTTCCGGGATGACCGGCGCCTGGCGCACCAGCGCCTGCAATTCGTTGGTCTTGGGGTTGCGCCCCAGATCGAGCACGTCCTTGACCCAGATCACGCCGATGACCTCGTCGGGATTGCCCTCATGCACGGGAAAGCGCGAATGCTGGCTTTCGCGGATCAGAGTCATGATGCGGCTCGGGCTCTCGGTCAGGTCGACAGTGTCGATCTCGAAACGCGGCGTCATCACCTGGCGGACCGGCCGGTCGCCCAGCCGCATCACGCCGGCGATCATGTCGCGTTCGCCAGGTTCGAGGACGCCGGCATTTTCGGCCTCGGCGACGATGGTGCGGATCTCCTCGTCAGTCACCCGTTGTTCGCTTTCGGCCGCCTGGCCAAACAGGGTCAGCACCGCCTTGCCGGACTTATCGAGGATCCAGACCAGCGGCGCCGCCACCTTGGCGATGACCATCATCGCCGGCGCAACCGCGCAGGCGATCCGTTCAGGATTCTTGAGCGCCAGTTGCTTGGGCACCAGTTCGCCGATGATCAGTGATAGATAGGTGATGCCGGTGACGACGATGCCGACGCCGAGTACGCCGGCCCATTGCCGCGTCATGCCGTAGTCCACCAACACGGCCGACAGCCGTTCGCCAAGCGTCGCGCCCGACACCGCGCCGGCGAGAATGCCGACCAGCGTGATGCCGATCTGCACCGACGACAGGAAACGCCCGGGATCGGCGGCGAGCGTCAAGGCGCTGCGGGCGCCTTTGACGCCCCTGTCCGCCATGCCTTTCAGGCGCGCCGGCCGCGCCGAGACCACCGCCAACTCCGACATGGCCAGCGACCCGTTGATGAGAGTGAGGACGACGACAAACAGAAGTTCAAGGTAGACCATGGCCGTCTCGTATCACGCCGCCCGAAGGCAAACCAAGATGGCAGGCGACAGTTTATCGGGCGGGCGGCCTGCATTGAGAAAACGGTCGATGTCGGTTTGGCTGGCCATCGATCGCGTGATAGGTGCGGTGCAACCGGGTGCATGGACGCCCATCAGACCAGAACCGGAGCAAGACATGCAGAAGCGCCGCCTTGGGCGCACCGACCTAACGGTGCCCCAGATCTGCCTTGGCACCATGACATGGGGCGAACAGAACACCGAGGCCGATGCCCATCGGCAGATGGATTTCGCACTCGATCGAGGCGTCAATTTTCTCGATGCCGCTGAACTCTACCCGATTCCGCCCAAACCCGAGACCCAGGGCCGGACCGAGGAGATGATCGGAACTTGGATGAAGGCACGCGGCAATCGCGGCGCCATGATCGTCGCCAGCAAGGTCGTCGGCCGCACGGCGATGACGTGGTTTCGCGACGGCCGCCCGGCGCGTGTAACCCGCGATGACGTTCACCATGCGATCGAAGGCTCGCTGAAACGGCTTCAGACCGACCATATCGACCTCTACCAGCTGCATTTCCCCGAACGCATCGTGCCCTGGGGCTCCAATCCGACCCGTATCGGCAAATGGCCGTTGGAGCGCGCGGCCGACGAGACGCCGATCGGCGAGATCGTCGCGATTTTCGACGACCTGGTCAAAGCCGGAAAAATCCGCCATTTCGGCCTGTCGAATGAAAGCGCCTGGGGCGTCATGCGCTTCGTCGGCGAAAGCGAAAGGCAGAATGCGACACGGGTCATCTCGCTGCAGAACGCCTACAATCTGGTCAACCGCACGTTCGAAGTGAATCTCGCCGAAGTCTGCGGCCGCGAAGATGTCGGCCTGCTTGCCTACTCGCCGCTCGCCCAGGGCTATCTGACCGGCAAATACGACCACGGCGCGCGGCCGCCGGGTTCGCGCAGCGCCCTGTTCAACCGCGGCCAGCGTTACGAAACGCCTAATGCCGCCCAGGTGCAGCTCGAATACAACAACCTGGCGCGCTCATTCGGCATGGATCCGGCGCTGTTCGCCAACGCATTTGTCTGTTCAAGGCCGTTTGTCAGTTCAAACATCATCGGCGCAACGACAATGGCCCAGCTTGACCTGGCGTTGTCGTCCGCCTCGGTTGTTTGGACAGACGAGATGGAAAAGGCGGTCGATGCGATCCATCAACGCAATGGAAACCCGTGTCCGTGACTGGTCGTCGAAATTTCCTTCCCGGGCTGGCGATCAGTTTTGCCGCGCCTATATTGACGGCCGGTGCTGCGTTGCCTGTTTCTGCGTTTCCGATCGGCCAATTGCATGCGCAGGGAGGCAATATGGGTGAAGACTTGATCGCCGCCGTCGCAGCCGGTGACTCCGACGCGGTGATGCGGCGCCTGGGCGAGGGCGCCGAGGTCGATGCGCGCGACGGCGCCAATCGTTCGCCGCTGCTGATCGCCGTCCGCAACGGAACGGTCGATGTCGCACGCGTGCTGATCGACGCCGGCGGCGACGTCAACGCCAGGGACAACAGCCACGACACGCCGTTCATCTACGCTGCTTCGGAAGGGCGCATCGAGATCCTGGCGATGATCCTGGCGACCGGCACGGCGAAGCTCGACGACACCAACCGCTATGGCGGCACGGCGCTGATCCCGGCAGCCCACCACGGCCATCCCGAGGCGGTGCGCATGTTGATCGGGGCCGGCGTCGACCTCGATCATATCAACAAGCTCGGCTGGACGGCGCTGATCGAAGCGGTCGTGCTCGGCGACGGCGGGCCGCCCTACCAGGAAATCGCCCGCGACCTGTTGGCGGCGGGCGCCGACTGGCGCATTGCCGACAAGGACGGCGTCACGCCGCTGGAACATGCCAGGCGACGCGGTTTCGACGTCATCGCCGCCTTGATTACGGCCAAATCAGGCGACTGATACACATTCCATGTCCCACATTCGCCGCGACCATGCGTCGGTCCGCCACGGAGATTAGTCGATGAACAAGCTGTTGCCGGTCTTTGTCGCGCTGTCGATGCTGATGGTTCCTTTGGCTCGGGCGCAGGATCAAACGCCGGGTTCCGGCATTCTGCGCGAACTGTTGCAGGGCCCCAATCAGCCTTCGCAGCAGGGCGACAGCCAAAATCAGGTCGAACCCGGCGGCAAGCGGGTGCCCTTTGGCAGGCCGGAGATGCAGCTGTCGTTTGCGCCGCTGGTCAAGCAGACCGCGCCCGCCGTCGTCAATGTCTACGCCTCCGCGACGGTCGTCCAGCAATCTCCTTTCGCCGGCGATCCGTTCTTCGAGAAGTTTTTCGGCGGCCGCGCCATGCCGCCGCGTCAGCAATCCTCGCTCGGCTCCGGCGTCATCGTCGATCCGTCGGGCATTGTGGTGACAAACTTCCACGTTATCCGCGGCGCCGACGAGGTTAAGGTGGCGCTGCCTGACGGCCGCGAGTTTGAAAGCAAGGTGCTGCTCAAGGACGAGCGCGTCGATCTGGCGGTCCTCAAGCTCGATTCGAAAGAACGGTTTCCGACGCTGCAGTTCGGCGACAGCGACGCGCTGGAAGTCGGCGATCTCGTGTTGGCGATGGGCAATCCGTTCGGCGTCGGCCAGACCACTACCAGCGGCATCGTCTCGGCGCTGGCCCGCAGCCAGATCGGCATTACCGATTTCGGCTTCTTCATCCAGACCGACGCGGCGATCAATCCCGGCAATTCCGGCGGCGCGCTGATCGACATGTCGGGCCGGCTGATCGGCATCAACACCGCGATCTATTCGCGCGGCGGCGGCTCGAACGGCATCGGCTTCGCCATTCCCTCCAACATGGTGCGCGCCGTGGTGGCGTCGGCCGAGCAGGGCAGCGACGTGTTCGAGCGGCCCTATGTCGGCGCCGGCTTCGACCCGGTCACCGCCCAGATGGCCGAGGCGCTGGGGCTGGCCCGCCCATCGGGCGCGATTGTCTCGTCGGTCGACGAAAACAGTCCCGCCTCGCGCGCCGGCCTGCGTTCGGGCGACGTCGTGCTCAGGATGAACGGCGCGTTGATCGAGCATGTCGACGCGCTCGGCTACCGGCTTGCGACCCAGCAGATCGGTGCGACCGTGGAACTTCTCGTGCTTCGCCAGGGCAACGAGCGCAATGTGCGGCTGACGCTTGAGCGCGCGCCCGATGGCCAGTCCGGCCCGGAGGTGGTGATCGACGGGCGCAGCCCGTTCGCCGGCGCCAAGGTGGCCGGCCTGTCGCCGCGCACCGCCGACAGGTTCGGGCTTCCCACCGGTCTGAAGGGCGTCGTTGCGATGGATGTCGCGCCTGGGTCGATGGCCGATCAGGTCGGCCTGCAGCCGGGCGACATCGTTCGCGTCGTCAACGGCACGACCATCGAGACGACGGAGGCGCTGCAGCAGGCGGCGGCGGAGCGCACGCGCCGCTGGCGTTTCAGCATCGAGCGCAACGGCCGGATCCTGAACCAGTCGCTGTACTATTGAATGGTCGACCTGTTCGGAGCCGACCAGCCGCCTGCCGGTCACAAGGGCCGTCCGCTCGCCGACCGTTTGCGGCCGGCAAGGCTGGAAGACGTCGTCGGCCAGGAACATCTGACCGGCCCGGACGGCGCTTTGACGCGCATGATCCGCTCCGGCACACTTGGCTCAATGATCTTTTGGGGGCCGCCCGGCACCGGCAAGACGACCGTTGCGCGGCTGCTCGCCGGCCAGACCGAACTCGCGTTCGAGCAGATATCGGCGGTGTTTTCCGGCGTCGCCGATCTGAAGAAGGTTTTTGATTCGGCCCGGCTTCGCCGCGCCAACGGCCGCCAGACGCTGCTGTTCGTCGACGAGATCCACCGGTTCAACCGCGCCCAGCAGGACAGTTTTCTGCCCGTCATGGAAGACGGCACGGTGGTGCTCGTCGGCGCGACCACCGAAAACCCGTCCTTTGAGCTCAACGCCGCGCTCCTGTCGCGCGCCCGTGTGCTGGTGTTCAAGCCGCACAGCGAGGAAAGCATCGGCCAGTTGCTGGCCAAGGCGGAGGCCGAGGAAGGCAGGCCGCTGCCGCTCGACGCCCAGGCGCGGGCGGTGCTGGTGCGCATGGCCGACGGCGACGGCCGCGCCGCGCTCACCCTTGCCGAAGAAGTCTGGCGCACCGCCAAGCCCGGGGAAATGTTCGACGCCAACGGCCTGCAGGATGTCGTGCAGCGCCGCGCCCCGGTCTACGACAAGGGCCAGGACGGCCACTACAACCTGATCTCCGCGCTGCACAAATCGGTGCGCGGCTCCGATCCGGACGCCGCCCTCTACTACCTGGCGCGCATGTTCGACGCCGGCGAAGACCCGCTCTATATCGGCCGCCGGCTGGTGCGCATGGCGGTCGAGGACATCGGGCTGGCCGACCCGCAGGCCCTGCCGATCGCCATCGCCGCCAGGGACGCCTACGAATATCTCGGCTCGCCCGAGGGCGAACTGGCCTTCGCGCAAGCCTGCGTCTATCTCGCCACCGCGCCGAAATCGAACGGCGTCTACACCGCCTTCAAGGCGGCGATGCGCGCGGCAAAGGAACACGGTTCGCTGTTGCCGCCCAAACATATCCTCAACGCGCCGACCAAGCTGATGAAGGACGAGGACTACGGTTCGGGCTATCGCTACGATCATGACCAACCCGACGCCTTTTCCGGTCAGGATTATTTTCCGGAAAAGCTGGGCCGCCAGAAATTCTACGATCCTCCCGAGCGCGGTTTTGAACGGGAGTTGAGGAAGCGGCTGGATTTCTGGCAAAAGCTGCGGCGCGAACGCGGCGGCTGACGGTTGCCGCCTGTTGACGCCGCACTCTGCCGGGCGCAAGACGCGGCGATGAACAGTTTTGTCATCGTCGCCGCTGGCGGCGCGCTTGGCGCATCGCTGCGCCACCTCGTCAGCGCCGTCTCGCTCCGGGTCTGGGGTCCGGGGTTTCCCTGGGGCACGCTGATCGTCAACATCGCCGGCTGTTTCGCCATGGGCGTGCTGGTGGAAGTGCTGGCCCGGCGCTTCAACGCCACCAACGAACTGCGGCTGTTTCTCGCAACCGGCGTGCTCGGCGGCTTCACCACTTTCTCCGCTTTCTCGCTCGATACGGCGGTTCTTTGGGAACGCGGCGCGTCGACGGCGGCGATGGGCTATGTCGCGGCAAGCGTCGCCGGCTCGATCCTTGCCGTTTTCGCCGGATTGTGGCTCGCAAGGTCGGTTGGCTGATGCTATCAGCCCGGTTCAAATGAGCACTCTTTCCTGACATGGCTGGCGTCGAACAGATCAAGGTGGAAGCGGGCGAAGCCGGAATGCGGCTCGATCGCTGGTTCAAGGCCCATTATCCGGGCCTCGGCTTCGGTCACCTGCAAAAACTGCTGCGCTCGGGCCAGGTCCGGGTCGACGGCGGCCGCGTCAAGGCCGACACAAGGGTGGAACCGGGCCAGATGGTGCGGGTCCCGCCGCTCGAGGTCGACAAGAAGGGCGGCGCGCCGTTGACGGCGAAGACCATCCGCGGCCAGGACGATGGCGACGTGCTGTCGAAAATGCTGCTGTGGGAAGACGACAAGGTGTTTGTCTTCAACAAGCCGGCGGGTCTGGCGGTGCAGGGCGGTTCCGGCGTCACCCGCAATGTCGACGACATGCTCGAGGCCTGGCGCAACAAGAAGGGCGAGAAGCCGCGGCTGGTGCACCGGCTTGATCGCGACACGTCCGGCGTTCTGGTCGTTGCGCGCACAAGGCTGGCGGCGATGAAACTGGCGGAAGCCTTCCGGGCGCGAGAGACCCACAAGACCTATTGGGCGCTGGTCAAGGGCGTTCCGCCCAAGCGCGAGGACAAGGTGTCGTCCTGGCTGGTCAAAGAACAGACGCCCGACGGCGACCGGATGCGCGTCGCCAAGCATGGCGAGAAGGGAGCCGACCATGCGGTGTCGTTCTATCGCGTCATCGAGCAGGCGGCGCAGGCGCTGACCTGGCTGGAGATGGAGCCCTACACCGGCCGCACCCACCAGTTGCGCGTCCATGCCGCCGCGATCGGCTGCCCGATCATCGGCGATCCTAAATATTTCGAGGCCGACACCAATTGGGATTTTCCCGGCGGCCTGCAGAACCGGCTGCATCTTCATGCCCGCCGCATTGTCATTCCGCACCCCGAGCGCGGCGTGATCGACGTCACCGCGCCGCTGCCGCCGCATATGGTGCAGGCCTGGAACCTGCTCGGATTCTCCGAGGACAGCGCGGCGTGACGCGGTCCGGCCAGGCGCTGGACGGCAAGGCCGTGGCGCTGATGCTGTTCCTCACCGTCTCGTGGGGGCTGAACGGCGTTCTCGCCAAGATTTCCAACACCGGCTACGACCCGGTCTTCCTGACGGTTGCGCGCTCGGTCATCGCCGCCGTGCTGGTCTATCTGTGGTGCCGGTATCGCGGCATCAACCTGTTCGAGAGGGACGGAACCTTGCTGCCCGGCGCCATCGCCGGCGCGCTGTTTGGCGTCGAATTCCTCTGCATTTTCACCGGCTTCGAATATTCGAGCGTCGGGCGAGTGTCTTTGCTCGTCAACACCATGCCGTTCATGGTTCTGGTCGGCGCACATTTCCTGCTCGGCGAGCGGATGACGCCGGCAAAGGTCGCCGGCCTGGCGCTTGCCTTCGCCGGAGTGGCCGTGATCTTTTCCGACAAACTGTCTGCCGTGGGCGACAAGGTCTGGATCGGAGACCTGCTGGCGCTGGCGGCCGCCGCCTTGTGGGCCGCGACCACACTGATCATCAAGGCGACGCGGTTGTCGACTGCCAGCGCCGAAAAGGTGCTGATGTATCAGTTGGTGTTTTCGGCGATCGTCGTCGCGCCGGTCCTGCTGTTCGTCGACGAGCCGATCCGCGACGCCAACCTCGCGGCGACCCTTGCGCTGCTGGCGCAGGCGGCCTTCGTCGTCGCCTTCACCTATCTGCTGTGGTTCTGGCTGATGCGACACTATCCGGCGTCGGCCCTGTCGAGTTTCACGTTCCTGACGCCGGCCTTCGCCGTCATCGGCGGCTGGCTGATCCTGTCGGAGCCGTTAAGCTGGCGGCTCGGCCTGTCGCTGGCGATGATCGCGGCGGGCATCTACATTGTGAACCGTCCGCGGCGCACCGTGCCGCCATCCGCCTGAATGTGAAAGCCGACGATGCGCGAAATTCTCGAAGACCTTGAGGCCGGCCGGCTTCTTTCCGACCCCGACCCGGTGCGTCGGGCGCAACTGCAATCGAAGATCCAGTTGCCGAAGCGATTTTACAGGGAGGTTTCGGTCGACAAGCGCGACTCAGCCTTTGCGGTATTGCTCGACGGAAAGCCGGTGCGCACGCCGGGCAGGGCGGTGCTGGCGCTCCTCGGCCGCGCCGCCGCCTTGCTTGTCGCCGACGAGTTCGCCGCCCAGACCAGCGAGATCAATCCGCTGACCATGCCGGTGATGCGGCTGGCCAATTCGGTCGTCGACGGCGTCGCCAACGATCCGGGACCGGTGGCTGACGAGATCGCGCGTTTCGCCGGCACGGATCTGTTGTTCTATCGGGCCGAAAACCCGGTCGGGCTGGTCGAGCGGCAGGCGAATGCCTGGAACCCGGTCATCGACTGGGCGAGCGAGGCGCTCGGCGAACGCTTTGTTCTCGGGCAGGGCGTGATGCATGTCGCGCAGCCGCCGGCCTCGCTGGCCGCCGTCAACCGCCACATCGGCCAGCGGTCGGAGCCGTTCCGGCTTGCGTCGATGCATGTCATCACCACGCTGACCGGGTCGGCGCTGCTGGCGCTGGCGGTCGAGGCGGGCGCGATCGACCCCGAGACGGCCTGGGGCGCGGCGCATGTCGACGAGGACTGGCAGGCGGAATTTTGGGGCGCCGACGCGGAGGCGAAAAAACGCCGCGACTACCGCAAGGCCGATTTCGACGGCGCGGTCGCGCTGCTGAAGGCGCTCGATCAGGGCTGAGCATGTATGAGGCCGCAGTCAACGACCGTCCGCTCGACTGGTACCTGAAAGGGGTCAGGGCGTCGTTCAGCCTGCCAGGATTGATCCTGTCGTCCGCCTTCATCGGCTTTGCCGGACTGGCGCGCGAGGCGGGTCTCACCGTCTACGAGGCCGTGTTCATGACCGGCGTCGTCTGGGCCTTGCCCGCCAAGGTGGTGCTGATCGGTGCCATCCTCGGCGGGGCAAGCCTGCCGGCGGCCGCCTTTGCCGTCACCTTGTCGTCGATCAGGCTGATGCCGATGGTGGTTTCGCTGATGCCGGAAATGCGCGGCAGGGCGACCCGTCCGTGGGTGATGTACTTTCTGTCGCACTTTGTCGCCGTCACCTCCTGGGTGCTGGCGATGCACCAGATGAAGACGGTGCCGCGCAATATGCGCACCTCGTGGTATCTCGGTCTCGGCTCGACGCTGGTCATCGCCAACATGATCCTGGTCGGGGTGGTGTTTCTGATCGCCGGACAGTTGCCGCCGGTGGCGTCGGCCGCGCTGCTGTTGCTGACGCCGATGTATTTCTTGACTTCGCTGTGGGGCTCGGCGCGCGAGCGCGCCGGCCACTATGCGATGCTGCTCGGGCTGGGACTGGGGCCGTTGATGCACATTCTGGCCCCGTCCTTCGACCTGCTGCTGGCGGGATTGATCGGCGGCGGCGGCGCGTTTGCGCTTCACCTGCTGCGGCGGCGGGCAAAGCCATGACGTTCGACAGCATCGACGCCTGGTGGTGGCCCTATCTGTTCATCCTCGTCGCGGGATGGCTCGCCACCGATGTCTGGCGTTTTCTCGGCGTGCTGGTCGGCGGGCGGGTCAGCGAGACGTCGCCGGCGATGGTGCTGGTGCGCTGCGTCGCCACAGCGCTGGTCGCGGCCGTCATCAGCAACCTGATCTTCTTTCCCGGCGGCGCGCTGGCGCTGTCGCCGGCATGGCTGCGCGCCGGCGCGGCGATCGCCGGGTTCATCGCCTATCTCGCTGCCCGCAAGAGCATGATCGCCGGCATCCTGGTCGCCGAAATCGTGCTGATCGCCGGTTTCCTGCTGCTCGGTTTAGGTTAGCCTCCGTTGAGGCGTCGCGACGCCAAAGCCCGTGATTTGGGCCATATCCCTTCGGGAAGCGGCGGATTTGAGGCCTGAGTTCGTTGAAAATCCCTTGTGGTGGTCAACACCACGGCGATCTTTTCGCCTGCTCAGGCCCCAAATCCGGCTCGCGCCACGCCCGAACGCTGAATGTCGACTGGTCCTAGCGCGGCGCGGATCTTGTCGGCGTTGGCGGCGAGCACCTCTGGCTTTTCCATCTCGCCCGAGTGCCGCTTCAGCAGCACGCCGTCGAAGCGCGGGATCACGTGCACATGCAGGTGAAACACCACCTGACCGCCGGCGCTCTCGTTGAACTGCTGCACGGTGACGCCGTCGGCGCTAAAGGCCTTTTTCACGGCGATGGCCAGCTTCTTGGTTGTGCGCGCTACCGCCGCAAGGCTGTCGGCGTCGACATCGAGAATGTTGCGCGACGGCTTCTTCGGCAACACCAGGCAATGGCCGTCGCCGCGCGGCATGATGTCCATGATCGCCAGCGTGTCGTCGTCCTCGTAGAGCTTTTGCGCCGGCAGTTCGCCGCGCAGGATTTTTGCGAAGACATTGTTGGGATCGTAGGCGTCCGGCATGGCGGTTCCTCGTTTCGGCAATTGGTTCTCCGGCATAGTTCCTGCCAAGCGTCAGCGTCAATCAGCTTGACGACGGATCGCCCTTCCTGAACGGGCCGTGCTCCGCCAGATATTCGCCGATCTGCTGAACCTCGCTCCGCTCCTGGGCAAGATAGTCGGCGACCGCGCGGCGCAGGCCCGGATGCGCGATGTAGTGGGCCGATTGGGTGGTGACGGGCAGATAGCCGCGCGCAAGCTTGTGTTCGCCCTGAGCGCCGGCCTCCACCACCTTCAGCCCGCGCTCGATCGCAAAGTCGATGGCCTGATGGTAGCAGACCTCGAAATGCAGGAAGGGGTGATCCTCGATGCAGCCCCAGTTACGCCCGAACAAACGGTCCGATCCGATGAAATTGATGGCGCCGGCGACGTAGCGGCCATTGCGCCTGGCCATCACCAGCAGCACATCGTCGGCCATGCGTTCGCTGACCATCGAGAAGAAGGGGCGGTTGAGGTAGGGGCGGCCCCATTTGCGGCCGCCCGTGTCCATGTAGAAGGCGAAAAAATCGTCCCAGGCCGCCTCGGTAATGTCCTTGCCGGTCAGCCGTTCGATGGTGATCCCGTGTTCGAGCGCCGCCGCGCGTTCCTTGCGCAGCGCCTTGCGTTTGCGCGACGCCAGCGAGGCGAGGAAATCGTCGTAAGACCCGTAGCCGTCATTGGTCCAGTGGAACTGCTGGTCGGTGCGGACGAGAAAGCCGGCGCGCTGCAGCGAGGCGATATCCGGCCCGGTCGCAAACGTCACATGCGCCGACGATACCCCAAGCCGCTCGGTCAGGTCGCGCAATCCCGTCGCAAGCTGGCCGGCAACGGCGTCGTCTCCGGCGCGCGCAAGCAGGCGCGGGCCGGTCGCCGGCGTGAACGGAACCGACGCCTGCAGTTTGGGATAATAGCGGCCGCCGGCGCGCTCGAACGCGTCGGCCCAGCCATGGTCGAAGACATATTCGCCCTGGCTGTGCGATTTCAGATAGCAGGGCACGGCCCCGACCAGCCGGCCGTCAGCGTCTTCCAGCCGCAGATGCTGCGGCCGCCATCCCGAGCGCGCCGACACTGTTCCGGATTTCTCGAGAATGTCGAGAAATGTATGTGAGATGAACGGGTTGTAGGGGATATCGGATTCGGTGCGCGAAGCGCCCGCAAACCGACCCCATTCCCGCGCGTCGAAATCGCTCATCGACGCGGCGACCTTGAGCGTCAGCGATGCGGGCGGATCGGTTTCCGAAGCGGGGTTCATTGCGCCAATGTGTGGTCGCGCGCCGCGCTCGGCAAGGTCGGAACAGGTTTACGACAGGGCGAGAGGATCAAATCCCTCGAATGTCATCTGGTCGGCATATTCGAAAGTCCGCTTGACGGCCTCCTGGTCGCGCACCGTCCAGGTGATCACCGGCCATTTCAGCTCCTTGCGCACGAAGGAAACGAACCGGTTCGGCAGATGGCCGTAGTGATAGGAGGTGAACGACAATCCGTTCGCCAGCATCGAAAAATGCTGTTCGATGTCGCGGGCGGTGTCGCCCCAGGCCGTCAGGCCGGCTGCAATGCCGGCCGCCTTGTCGGGCATCTGGCGGATCAGCCAGTGGTCGAACGACATGATCGCGGCCTTGCCCTTGTAGGCGCGCAGCAGTGCGGCGACGGCGTCGACCAGGCCATCGTCGTGGCCGGGAATGCCTTTCAGCTCGATCACCATCGGCACGCGGCCGGCGACGAGGTCGAGCGCCTGCTTCAAGGTTGGCGCGTGGTCGTCGGTGCCGCCGATGCGCAACGCGCCCATCTCGGCCGCCGTCCTTTGCCAGACCAGCCCGTCCTGACCGGCAAGCCGCTGCAGGTCGTGGTCGTGGAATACCACCGGCACGCCGTCCGCCGTCAGCATCACGTCGCATTCGATCGCAAACCCCTTTTGCGCCGCCGCCTCGAACGCCGACAGCGTGTTTTCCCACCGGGCGCGGTTCATGTCGTGATAGCCGCGATGCGCGATCGGCTGGCTGGTCAGCCAGGACAGGTTGCGGCTCATCAGGCGAACTCGATGATCGCGTCGATTTCGACGGCCGCGTTGAGCGGCAGCGAGGCCATGCCGACCGCGGCGCGCGCATGCTTGCCCTTGTCGCCCAGCACCGCCGCCAGCAGGTCGGAAGCGCCGTTGGCAACCAGATGCTGCTCGGTGAAATCAGACGTCGACGCCACGAAAACGTTGATCTTGACCAGATTCTTGATGCGGTCGAGGTCGCCGAGCGCGGCCTTCGCCTGCGCCAATATGTTGATCGCGCACATCCGCGCCGCGTCCTTGCCCGCGGCGACGTCGAGATCGCGGCCAAGCAGGCCGGTGGCGATCAGCTTGCCGTCCGCCAGCGGCAATTGCCCGGCCGTGAACAGCAGGTTGCCGCTGGTCATGAACGGCACGTAATTGGCCGCCGGCGCCGCCGCCTGCGGCAGCACGACGCCCTGTTCGGCCAGCCGTTTTTCGATCGTCGATGTCATGTTTCTTCCTTTGGTGCCGGGTTCGTGCAAGAAGGCAGGGAGCAGATCGAGCGTCGTGCTCGAAAATCGCCTCCGTTTGGCCACGACTATTGTCGAGGATTCGGCCAAGTCAACATCGCGGACGCCATCTCGGCCACAATCCGCAGGAGAACCGTGCCCATGCGCGCCTCGCGCCTCTTGATGCCTGTTGTTGTCGCCCTTGCCATCCTGCCGCAAGCAGCCTCCGCCAACCTGCTCGCCCATCGCGCGGTCTATGATCTGGATCTTGGCGATGCGACCGAAAAATCCGGCGTCGTCGGCGTCGCCGGCCGTATCGTCTACGAGTTCAAGGGCTCGTCATGCGAGGGCTACTCGACCAATTACCGGTTTGTCTCGCAGATGACCCTGCAGGAAGCCGAGAAGATGAACGACTACCAGATCACCACTTTTGAGGATGGTGATGGCAAGGCGTTCAACTTCGTCACCAAATTTTTCGTCGACGATCAGCTCGACAAGGAGACCAAGGGTTCTGCCCAGATCGTCGGGGAGGGGCTGGACGTCAAATTGCAGAAGCCGAGTGCTGAATCCATCGAACTGCCCAAGACCCAGTTTCCCACCCAGCATATGATCGAACTGATCGACAAGGCGAAGGCCGGCGAGAATTTTTACGAGACGACGATCTTCGACGGGTCCGATGACGCCAACAAGGTAATGACCACCACCGTCATCATCGGCAAGAAGACAAAAAGCTCCGAGACCGATCCCGAATATGCCGCGCTGAAGTCGCTCAAGGACGAAAGCTACTGGCCGGTGTCGATCGCCTATTTCGACCTGAGCAAGCAGGATGGCGAGGAGGTTCCGGATTACTCGATCTCGTTCAAGCTCTACGACAATGGCTTCACCCGCGATCTGGTGATGAGCTACGGCGATTTTTCGATCAAGGCGAAACTGGTCGGGCTCGACGTCATCGACCAGAAGCAGACCTGTCCGGCGGCGAAATAGCCGCCGGCCGGCGATGGCGGTCTATGTCGATTCGCCGATCTGGTGGCGGGCCGGACGCAAATGGTGCCACATGCTGGCCGACGACGAACACGAGTTGCATCGTTTCGCGGCGCGTCTCGGCATCAAGCGCACCTCCTATCAGGGGCCGCCGGTCACCAAGAACCCGCACTACGACCTGACCGCCTACGAACGCGACCTGGCGATCCGGCTCGGCGCCGTGCCGGTCACACGCAGCGAAATCGTCGAGATCCTGCGCCGGGTGAGGGGGCGATCGCCGGGCAAAGCGCCAGATTGACGCGATGCTTGCGTTTTTGCGGCGCAACAACTATGTAGCCGCCTATTCCACACACGGACTTTGGTGTCTGCCCGGGAGAAATCCGGCTGAGACCTCCGGTGGCGTCAAGGGAAATCCCGAAACGTCGTTTGTCCGTGGAGGCCAACCGGAAAGGAAAATGACCATGGCTCTGCCAGACTTCAGCATGCGCCAGTTGCTGGACGCGGGTGTTCACTTCGGACACCAGACCCACCGCTGGAACCCCAAGATGGCGCCCTATATCTTCGGCGCCCGCAACAACATCCACATCGTCGACCTGTCGCAGACGGTTCCGCTGCTCCATCAGGCGCTCAAGGTCGTGTCCGACACGGTCGCCGCGGGCGGCCGCGTTCTGCTGGTCGGCACCAAGCGCCAGGCGTCCGACATCGTCGCCGACGCGGCGCAGCGTTCGGCCCAGTATTATGTCAATTCCCGCTGGCTCGGCGGCATGCTGACCAATTGGAAGACGATTTCCAACTCGATCTCCCGCCTGCGCAAGCTCGATGAACTTCTGGCCGGCGACGCCCAGGGCTTCACCAAGAAGGAGCGCTTGAACCTCGACCGCGAGCGCGAGAAGCTCACCAAGGCGCTCGGCGGCATCAAGGACATGGGCTCGACGCCGGACCTGATGTTCGTGATCGACACCAACAAGGAAGCGATCGCCATCCAGGAAGCCAAGCGTCTCGGCATCCCGGTCGTCGCGATCATCGATTCGAACTGCGATCCGGACGTTGTCGACTATCCGATCCCCGGCAATGACGACGCCCAGCGCGCCATCTCGCTCTATTGCGACCTCATCGCCCGTGCCGCCATTGACGGCATCGCGCGTCAGCAGGGCTCGCTTGGCGTCGACATCGGCGCGTCGGCCCAGGCCCCGATCGAGCCGGCCCTGACCGAAGTTCAGGAAGGCGGCTTGCCGGAAAACCGTTGATCGGTTGCCGCGGCGGACCCGCGACGGTCCGCCGCGTTTCATCCAGAGGCGCGAATGGCGCCGTATTGCGGATCGGCAGTTGTGACCGAGAGGGCAGGCGCCGGCCGCCAGCACGCACTTAGAGGTATGAGATGAGCATTTCCGCTGCACAGGTGAAAGAACTGCGCGAAATTACCGGCGCAGGCATGATGGATTGCAAGGCCGCGCTGGCCGAGACCAATGGCGACATGGACGCCGCGGTCGACTGGCTGCGCAAGAAGGGCATCGCCAAGGCCGACAAGAAGTCGGGCCGCACGGCGGCGGAAGGTTTGATCGGCGTTGACGCCGGCCTGCGCGAGGCGGTGGTTGTCGAAGTCAACTGCGAGACCGACTTCGCCGCCCGTAACGAAGCCTTCCAGGATCTGGTCCGCAACATCGCCAAGGTCGCGCTCGCTCATGGCGGCGACCATGCAAAGACACTTGCGGCGCAATACCCGCATTCGGGCAAGACCGTCGCCGACACCATAACCGACGCGGTGGCGACGATCGGCGAAAACATGACGTTCCGCCGCTCTGCGCGCCTGGCCGTGTCGAAGGGCGCGGTCGCCACCTATGTCCACAACGCCAGCGCCGACGGGCTCGGCAAGATCGGCGTGCTCGTGGCCATCGAAACCGATGGTAATGCCGAAGCCGCCAAGGGCTTCGCCCGCCAGGTTGCGATGCATGTCGCCGCGATCAATCCGCTGTCGCTCGACATCGACGCCCTCGACCCCGCCGCGGTCGAGCGCGAGCGTGCGGTGCTGACGGAACAGGCGCGCGAGTCCGGCAAGCCGGACAACGTCATCGAAAAGATGATCGAAGGCCGCATCCGCAAGTTCTACGAGGAAGTCGTGCTGGTGAAGCAGGCTTTCGTCATCAATCCCGACCTGACGGTGGAAAAGGCGCTCAAGGACGCTGAAAAGGAAATCGGCGCGCCGGCCAAGATCACCGGCTTCATCCGCTTTGCCGTCGGCGACGGCATCGAAAAGGAAGAAAGCGATTTCGCCGCCGAAGTCGCGGCAGCCGCCAAGAGCTGATCGGGCGCAATGCAAACTGGAAAAAGCCGGGCCACAAACCCGGCTTTTTCTTTGCCCAGAGCAATGATGACATCGCCCCGGCCATCGTGTATCCGGCTTGGCAGACGAGAATCCTGCGGCGAGACGCCACCATCGCCCGCCAAACGCCGACATGAGCGAGGTCCCCATGGCTGAAAGGCCGCTCTACAAACGTGTGCTCTTGAAAGCTTCGGGCGAAGCGTTGATGGGGGAACAGCATTTTGGCATCGACGTCTCGGTCGTCGATCGTATCGCCGCCGACATCGCCGAGGCGCGCGAGATGGGCGTCGAGGTCGGCGTGGTCATTGGCGGGGGCAACATTTTTCGCGGCGTCGCCGTCGCATCCAAGGGCGGCGACCGCGTCACCGGCGACCATATGGGCATGCTGGCGACGGTAATCAATTCGCTGGCGCTGCGTACCTCGCTGATCAAGATCGGCGTCGATGCGGTGGTTTTGTCGGCGATCGCCATGCCCGAACTGTGCGAGAGTTTTTCGCAACGCCAGGCCACGGCCTATATGAATGAGGGCAAGGTGGTGATTTTTGCCGGCGGCACCGGCAATCCGTTCTTCACCACGGATTCCGCCGCCGCGCTGCGCGCCGCCGAAATCGGGGCCGACGCGCTGTTCAAGGGCACTCAGGTCGACGGCATCTATTCGGCCGACCCGAAGAAGGACCCGAACGCCGAACGTTATGAGCGCATCACCCACAAGCAGGTGCTCGATCAGGGGCTTGCGGTGATGGACACGGCTGCGATTGCGCTTGCGCGCGAGAACAACATTCCGATAATCGTCTACTCCATTCACGAAAAAGGTGGATTCGGCGCGATCCTGCGCGGGGAAGGCCGCTGCACGGTCGTGGCCGACGCATAGACGGGGCAGGACGGACTGACGGAGACAAGACCATGGCCGAAGGTATCGATTTCAAGGACATCCAGCGCCGCATGGACGGCGCGGTCAGTTCATTCAGGCACGACCTCGCCTCGCTGCGCACCGGCCGCGCATCGGCCAACCTGCTCGACCCGATCGTGGTGCAGGCCTATGGCGCGCCGACGCCGATCAACCAGGTTGCGTCGGTGACGGTGCCTGAAGCGCGCATGATTTCGGTCAGCGTCTGGGACAAGTCGCTGGTCGGCGCGGTCGACCGCGCCATCCGCGAGGCCAATCTCGGCTTCAATCCGATCATGGACGGCACGACGCTGCGCATTCCGCTGCCGGAACTGAACGAGCAGCGGCGCAAGGAACTGGTCAAGGTCGCGCACCAATATGCGGAAGCCGCGCGCGTCGCCGCCCGCCACGTTCGTCGCGACGGCATCGATTCGCTGAAAAAGGCGGAAAAGGACGGCCAGATCAGCCAGGACGATCTGCGCAATTCGTCCGACCGGGTGCAGAAGATGACCGACGATACGATCTCGACGATTGAAAGCGCGCTTTCCGAGAAGGAAGGCGAGATCATGCAGGTCTAGGGCCTGGATTAATTGAGATGAGCGACGTCGCCGACAGTCTGCTTCCAACGCCCGTTCATGTGGCGATCATCATGGACGGCAATGGACGTTGGGCGACTGCGCGGGGCCTGCCGCGATCGGCCGGTCATCGGGCGGGCGTCGAGGCGCTTCGCGCCACTGTGCGCAACGCCGGCGATTTCGGCGTCAAATGGCTCACCGTCTACGCCTTTTCATCGGAGAACTGGTCGCGCCCGCAATCCGAGGTCAGCGACCTGATGGGGCTGCTCAAACTCTTCATCCGGCGTGACCTGGCCGACCTCCACAAGAACGATGTGCGAGTGAGAATCATAGGCGCGCGTCATAATTTGCAGACGGATATTCGCAAACTGCTTGAAGATGCGGAGCGCCTCACGCGCAACAATTCAAAACTCAATCTGGTCATCGCCTTCAACTATGGCGGTCGCGACGAAATCGTCCGCGCCGCCCGGCGAATCGCCAAGGACGCCATTGCCGGCAAGGTCGATCCCGATCAGGTGGCCGCATCGGATTTCTCCGCCTTGCTCGACACCGCCGACATTCCCGATCCGGACCTTTTGATTCGTACCGGCGGCGATATGAGACTGTCGAACTTCCTGCTCTGGCAGGCGGCCTATTCCGAACTTGTTTTCCTGCCCTGCCTGTGGCCGGATTTTTCGCGTTCCCAGTTCGCCGACGCGATCGCGGCGTTTGGCGTGCGCGAGCGACGCTTTGGCGGCGTCAACGCCGCGGGCGCCGGTTGATGAGCAACCTGCAGCAGCGCGTCATTTCGGCGATCATCCTCGCGGCCATCGTTTTGTCGCTGACCTGGTTTGGCGGACTGCCGTTCCGCCTCCTCGCCGTCGCCATCGGCGCGCTGGTATTCTACGAGTGGACGACGGTTTCGGGCGTGGCAAAGGATCGGCCGCTGTGGATGGCGGCATGGACGCTCGTCGCCCTGGTGTTGGCGGCGCTCATATGGAGCGGCTTCGGTCACTGGATCTTGGCGGGCGCGGTTGCAGCGTCGGCCGCGGTCATCCTGTTTGGCGCCCTGCGCGGGCAGGGCGGCGAAGCAGGCGGTGGCATGTTCTATGCGCTGCTTGCCGCCATTGCGCTGGCTCAATTGCGCGGCGACGCAACGTCGGGCCTTTGGGTGATGATCTACCTTTTCGCGGTTGTGTGGGCGACCGACATCTTCGCCTATTTCGTCGGGCGCGCCATCGGGGGCCCCAAACTCGCGCCGTCGATATCGCCGGGCAAGACCTGGAGCGGCGCGGTTGGCGGCGTTGTTTTTGCGGTGCTTGCGGCGATCGCGGTCGCGCTCGCCCATGGCGGCGCGTCTCCGCTGCTTCTGGCCTTGCTGGCGGTCCCGCTGTCGATCGTTTCGCAGGCCGGCGATCTGTTCGAATCGCGTTTCAAGCGCCGCCACGGCGTAAAAGACTCCAGCCGCCTGATACCCGGGCATGGCGGGGTGATGGATCGCGTCGACGGCCTTGTGGTCGCGGCGGCGGCGCTGTATCTCGCTGGACTGACATTCTGGAGCGGCGCGGGAACCGCGGCGACGCTGTTCCCGGGCTAGCAATCAACGGCCCGCGGCGCCGTTTTGATGTCACGCTTTTGCCGGCTTTTGCCTGACATGCTCCGACCGGGCGCAGGCTCCGGCCAAAATTGTCGCGGTCGAATCGAGGGACTGGGTTTGGAGTTCATCAACGCCATTGTCGGCGCCGAAGGCGTGATCGTGGGCACGATCATTCCGTTCCTGCTTGTCCTGACGGTTGTCGTTTTCGTGCATGAGATGGGCCACTATCTCGTCGGGCGCTGGTGCGGCATCGGCGTCAAGGCGTTCTCGATCGGCTTTGGGCCCGAGCTATTCGGCTTCAACGACCGCCACGGCACACGCTGGAAAGTCTCCGCCATCCCGCTCGGCGGCTATGTAAAGTTCGCCGGCGACATGAATGCGACCAGTACGCCGGATCCTGACGAGATCGCGTCGCTGAGCGAGGAAGAGCGCAAGGTCGCGTTCCACACCCAGCCGGTGTGGAAACGGGCGGCGACGGTTGTCGCCGGGCCGCTGTTCAATTTTCTGCTGACGATCGCCGTCTTCGCCGTGTTGTTCGGGGTCTATGGCAGGCCTGTCGCAGAACCTGTCGTCGCCGAGGTGGTTGCCGGCAGCGCGGCTGAAGCCGCCGGATTCAAGCCGGGCGACCGGTTCGTCAGCGTCGATGGCGATTCGGTCGAGACCTTTGCCGACGTCCAGGCGCATGTCTCGGGCCGCACCGACGATCCCCTCACTTTTGTCATGCTGCGCGACGGCAAGCAAATCACACTGACTGCCACCCCGCGACTGACCGAACAGAAGGACGGGCTTGGCAACACCGTCAAGGTCGGCGTCATCGGCGTCGTCAATACCGAGCAGTTCGCCCAGCGCAAGGTCATCGAATACGGCCCGGTTGAATCGGTGTGGCAGGCAGTGCTTGAGACCGGTTCGATCATCCAGCGCACCGGCCAGTTTCTCAAACGGTTCGCATTTGGCCGCGAAGACAAGTGCCAGCTCGGCGGCCCGGTCAAGATCGCCAAAATGTCGGGCCAGGCGGCGCAGCTCGGCTTCCTGTGGGTCGTCCAGCTGATCGCCTTCCTGTCGGTTGGCATCGGGTTTCTCAATTTGCTGCCGATTCCACCGCTCGACGGCGGCCATCTGCTGTTCTACGCAATCGAGGCTGTGATGCGTCGGCCGGTGACGGAGCGGCTGATGGACGCGGTCTACCGTGTCGGCATGTTCGCGGTGCTCGCCTTCATGGGGTTCGTTGTCTACAACGACTTGTTCGCGTGCTGAAAAATGCTGGAAATTCAGCGCCCATTTACCATAGCGGCTGATGGCGTGGCCCGAAAGTCACGCCCGCCGGCCAACGTAAATACAAATTAACCAGGAGCCTTGCGTGTAGGGAAAATCCGGCTATTACGGTAGCGGTCATGACCGCATCGTCCGGTATCTCGCCGTGGGGACTACGAGAGCAAGGTAACTAAGCCCGATGAAGGCAATTAAGAAAATGATGGGCGCGGCATCAGCGGTAGCCCTTTCAGCCGGGTTCGTCGCATCCGGCCAGCTTGCTGTGCAATTGGCCGCAGTCACGGCGGCGCAGGCCGCTGTCGTCAGCAATATTTCCGTCAGCGGCAACCAGCGCGTCGATGAACAGACCATCCGCAGCTATGTCGGCATCCAGCCGGGCCGTTCGTTCTCGCCCGCCGATATCGACCAGGCGGTCAAGAATCTCTTTGGCACCGGCCTGTTCTCCGATGTCCGTGTGACGCAGCGCGGTTCGACCCTGGTGGTCGAGGTCGACGAATATCCGGTCGTCAACCAGGTGCTGTTCCAGGGCAACAAGAAGCACAAGGATTCGGTGCTGGCCGGCGTCGTCCAGTTGAAGCCGCGCGGCACTTTTTCGCAGTCGCAGATGGAGGCGGACGCCGAAGCCATTCGTCAGGCCTACAGCCGCATCGGGCGCGATGATGCGACGGTGACGACCCAGGTCATGGATCTTGGCGGCAATCGGGTCAATGTCGTCTTCACCGTCCAGGAAGGCGGGCGCACCAAGATCGCCACGATCAATTTCGTCGGCAATAGCGCGTTCGGCGACCGGCGTCTTGCCGACGTCGTTTCGACCAAGAAGTCGAACATGCTGTCGTTCCTGTTCCGCGACGATATCTATGACGAGCAACGCCTGAAGGCGGACGAAGAGGCGCTGCGCCGCTTCTACTACAGCCGCGGCTACGCCGATTTTCAGGTGATTTCGTCGTCCGCGGAGCTCAACGAAGCCACCAACGAATACAACGTCACCTTCACGGTCGAGGAAGGCGAGAAATACACATTCGGCGACGTGACGGTCGAAAGCTCGATCGAAGGCGTCGACGCCAATGCTCTCAACGGCGAAGTCGAGACGCATGCCGGCGACGTCTATAACGCCGGAAAGGTCGAAAACACCATCATCGGCCTCACCGAGCGCGTCGCCGGCAATGGCTATGCATTCGCGCAGGTCACGCCGCGCGGCGACCGCAACTTCGAGAACCATACGATCTCGGTGGTCTACACGATCGACCAGGGCCCGCGCACCTATGTCGAGCGCATCGAAATCCGCGGCAACGCGCGTACCCGCGACTATGTCATCCGTCGCGAGTTCGACCTTTCCGAAGGCGATGCGTTCAATCAGGTTCTGGTCCAGCGCGCCAAGCGCCGGCTCGAGCGGCTTGACTATTTCGAGACCGTCAATATTTCGACGGCCCCCGGGTCCGAGCCCGACCAGATTGTTCTGGTCGTCGACGTCGTCGAGAAGTCGACCGGCGAGTTTTCGATCGGCGCCGGCTATTCGACCGGCTCTCAGACCGGCGGCGTGTCGGTCGAAGGTTCGATCAGCGAGAAGAACTTCCTCGGTCGCGGCCAGTTCATTCGTATTTCGGCCGGCGGCGGCAAGAATTCGCGTGACTTCACCCTGTCGTTCACCGAGCCGTATTTCCTTGGCCGCCGCATGTCGGCCGGCTTCGACGTCTATCGCCAGACGCGCAGTTTCCAGAACTACGAGACTAGCCTGATTGGCGGATCGCTGCGCTTGGGCCTGCCGATCACGGACAACCTGTCCGCTTCGATGGCCTACAACCTGACCAAGGAAGACTATAACCTTACTAAGGCTTGCGATCCCAATCAGGACGGCAATCCGGCCGATGGGACATGCACCATTTCGCCTGCAATCATCGCGGGCGTGTTGACCAGCCCTTGGGTCAAGTCGTCGGTCAGCGGTTCGCTGCAGTATAATTCCATCGACGACATGAAGAACCCGCGTGAAGGCATCTACGCCAACTTCACCACCGAAGTCGCGGGCCTCGGCGGCGACGCGAAGTGGGCGAAGTTCACTGCGCGTGGCACCTACTACACGACCTTGTCCGAGGAAATGGACATTGTCGGCGTTGTGAACGCAGGCGCGGGTCATCTGCAGGCGTTCGGCAGCAATGGCGTGCGGGTGTTCGATCAGTTCCAAGGGTCGGACAAGATGATCCGCGGCTTCGCCTATAATGGCTTCGGCCCCGTGGACACCAATGGATCCGCAGCCAAGAAGGACTGGTATCACCTCGGTGGCGAGACCTATTTCCACGCGTCCGCCGAAGCGCAGTTTCCGCTGCCTGTGGTGCCGCCGAGCCTTGGTATGAAGGGCGCGATCTTTGCCGATGCCGCGACCTTGTTTGGGGTTAACTCAGGTGTCACCAATTCCGGCGTTGCAAACACGGCCTCCTTCGGCATGAAGTGGCGCGCGTCGGTCGGCGTCGGCCTGATCTGGGCGTCGCCTTTTGGACCGATCCGTTTCGACTACGCCATTCCGGTGCTGAAAGAGCGTACCGACATCGTCCAGAACCTGAACTTCGGCGTTTCCACGCGCTTCTAGTTTGTGCTGTATCTATCTTCCGGGCCTATGATTGCCCGGAAGAGAGGCGTTTGATGACCGATCCGGTCTTTTTTCCGCCCGCGCGCCGGATCAATCTCAGCGAGATTGCCGAACTGACGGGCTCCACTTTGGCAGATGCGGCCCAGGGCCCGCTGGAAATTTCCGGCGTGGCGTCGGCGTCCGTTGCGCGGTTTGGTCATATCTGTTTTCTCGACGGAAAGAGCGCGGCGGCAATAGCGCCGCGGCTGCAGGCATCCGCAGTTTTCTGCACGGCCGAGATGTCGGACAAGATCGCGCCGAACGTCGTGCGCCTGATCACGCCGAGGCCGCAGCAGGCCTTTGCGCTGCTGGCGCGCACGCTCTACCCAGAAGCGGCCTTTCCGCAACCATTGTTCGACCGGCGCGGTATCTCTCCTGCCGCTCATGTCGCGCCCGACGCCTTTATCGAAGACGGCGCCATTGTCGAACCTGGAGCCGCCATCGGACCCAAGGCGACCATCGGCGCAGGGGCGGTGATTTCGGCCAATGCGGTCATCGGCCGGGGCTGCCAGATCGGTCGCAAGACCCATATCGGGCACGGCGCCAGCATCCAGGCTGCCTTCATCGGCGACCGGGTCATCATTCACCCGGGCGTCAGGATCGGCTGCGACGGCTTTGGATTTGTCGCCGGCCGGGCCGGCCTCGAAAAAATGCCGCAGATCGGCCGGGTGGTCATTCAGGACAATGTCGAGATCGGCGCCAATTCCTGCATCGATCGCGGCGCCCTGACCGACACGATCATCGGCGACGGCACCAAGATCGACAATCTGGTCCAGATCGGCCACGGCGTAACGATCGGCCGCTGCTGTGCGATCGCGGCGGCGACCGGCGTCAGCGGATCTGTCGTCATCGGCGACTTTGTCATGATCGGCGGCCGCGCCGGCATTGCCGACCATGTGACGATCGGAGACGGCGTGCAGCTTGCAGCAGGCAGCGGCGTCATGCATGACATACCGGCCGGCGCAAGATGGGGCGGTTCCCCGGCGCAGCCGATCAAGGGCTGGCTGCGCGAAGTGGCGCATCTTCGCGATATTTCCCGGGGCAAGGACAGAAGGTAGGATGAGATGACAGGCCAGGCCGAAACGCTCGATACCGTCGATATTCTGCGCATCCTGAAACTGTTGCCGCACCGCTACCCGTTGCTGCTGATCGACAAGATCATCGACATCGACGGCGACCGCTCAGCCATCGGCATCAAGAACGTGACGATCAACGAGCCGCATTTCCAGGGCCATTTCCCGGAACGGCCGGTGATGCCCGGCGTCCTGATCATCGAGGCGATGGCGCAGACGGCGGGCGCGATCTGTCTGCACGCGTCAAGATCGGACAAACCCTCGTTGGTCTATTTCATGACCATCGACGAGGCCAAGTTCCGCAAGCCGGTGGTCCCCGGCGACAGACTGGAACTGCATGTCAGGAAACAAAAGCAACGCGGCAACATCTGGCGCTTTGCCTGCGAGGGAATTGTCGATGGCGCCAAGGTCGCCGAGGCGGTCGTTCAGGCAATGGTGAACCCGGTCACGGACGACTGACCGGTCATGTCAGGCGTAGTCATTCATCCAACCGCCGTTGTCGAGGCGGGCGCAAGGTTCGGCGTCGATGTGCGGATCGGCCCGTTCTGTCATATCGGCCCCGATGTCGAACTGGGAGATCGGGTTGAGCTTGCGAGCCATATCTCGATCGTCGGCGCTACGACCCTTGGCGACGACTGCAAGGTCTATCCGCAGGCGGCGCTTGGCCAGCCGCCGCAGAACCGGGCACACAAGGGCGGCCGCACGCTTCTGTCGGTCGGGCGCAATTGCACCATTCGTGAAGGGGTGACCTTTCATCTGGGCTCCGACACCAGTCGCGGCGAGACCCGCGTCGGCGACAATGGCAATTTTCTGGCCTTTACCCACGTCGCCCACGATTGCGTCGTCGGAAACAATGTGACCATGGCCAATGGCGCCGTCCTGGCCGGACATTGCGAGATCGGCGACTTCGTCACCATTGGCGGCCTCAGCGCCCTGCATCAGTTCACGCGTATCGGTCACCATGCCTTTATCGGCGGCAAGACCGGCGTCGAGGGCGACGTCATTCCCTACGGCATGGTGGTCGGCAATCGTGGCCGACTGCGCGGCCTCAACATCGTCGGCATGAAACGCTCGGGCATGGCGCGCGCCGACATCCACGCGATGCGAAAGGCGATCCGCGTCATTTTTGATCCCGCTTCGCCGGTCGGGGAAAATATCGAGCGAGCGCGCGACCAGTTCGGCAGCTCCGCGGCGGTCGCTGACGTGCTCGCGTTCATGACCGAGCGCGGCAAGCGGCATTTTTGCGTTCCACCGCTCGGCGACGCCGAGCCGGCTGACGACGAGGCGGACTGATCGGATGGCGCTCGCACTGAAGCCAGGCGAGCGTGTCGGCCTTATCGCCGGCGGCGGTTTGTTGCCGCTTCAGGTTGCCCAAAATCTACGCGATGCGGGCCACAACCCCTTTGTGCTGATTGTCGCGGGCGAGCCGGACACCGCTGCCGATCTGGCTCAGTTTGATCACCTCAGGCTCGGCGTCGAACGATTTGGCGGCTTCGTCCGCCTGTTGCGCGACCGCAATGTCTCCCATGTCGTGATGGCCGGTTCGATCACGCGTCGTCCAAAATGGTCGTCGGTCGAATGGAGCCTCGATCTCGTTCGGATGCTTGCCGCCATTGTCCCTGCGCTCACCAAGGGCGACGATGCGTTGTTGAAAACCGTCGTCCGGCAGTTCGAACGTTTTGGCATTGAGGTGGTTGGCCCGCATCAGGTCGTGCCGGATCTGGTTGCCCGGCCCGGGCCGATGACTGCGAAGCAGCCTGACAGCCAGGCGCAGCGCGACATCGACGCCGCGCTGAAGGCTGCGCTTGCAATCGGCGCGCTCGACATCGGGCAGGGGGCCGTGTCGATTGGCGGCCGTGTCATCGCGCTGGAAGGTGTCGAAGGCACCGACGGTCTGCTGGCGCGGGTCAAGGAACTGCGCGGCCATGGACGCCTCGCCGGGAGGACCGGCGGCGTGCTGGTCAAATGCGCCAAACCGGGGCAGGAGATGCGCGCCGACCTGCCGAGCATCGGCTCGAGGACAGTCGAGGACGTCCATGCGGCCGGGTTGGCCGGCGTCGCGGTCGAGGTCGGCCGCACGCTGATCGTCGACTATGACGAGGCTGTGCGGCGCGCCGACGAGCTTGGCGTGTTTATCGTCGGCATCGAAGCGGACGCCGCCCCATGAGGCCGCTGCGCATCGCCATTATCGCCGGCGAGGAATCCGGCGACCAGTTGGGGGCCGACCTGGTGCGGTCGCTGCGCGCCGCGTCAGGCCGTGAAGTCGAACTGATCGGCATCGGCGGCAGCCACCTCGCGGCTGAGGGCCTGATCACCCTGCACGATCCGCGCCGACTTGCGATCATGGGCGTAACCGCGGTCATCCGCGATCTGCCCGGCCTGATCTCGATGATCGGATCGACCGCACGGGCGATTGCCGCCGCCAGGCCGGACTGCCTGATCACCATCGACAGTCCAGCCTTCAATCTGCGGGTGTCGAAAAAGCTGAGAGCGCTCGCTCCCGATATTCCCATCATCAAATATGTCTGCCCGAGCGTGTGGGCGTGGGCGCCTGGCCGCGCGCCGGCGATGAAGGCCTATGTCGACCATGTGCTGTGCATCCTGCCATTCGAACCGGAGGTGCTGGCCAGGCTCGACGGGCCGCCAGGCACTTATGTCGGCCATCGCATGACGCATGAACCGGGACTGATCGCCGCCCGCGACCATCAGGTAAAACGCCTCGGCGGAAGCCGTGATCCGCGTCGCACGATTGTCGTGCTGCCGGGCTCGCGAACCGCCGAGGTCAAGTCGCTGGCAAAACCGTTCGGCGAGGTTGTCTCGCTGCTCGCCGGGCGAGGGGACGATTTCAGGCTGGTGCTGCCGACCGTGCCGCATGTCGCGCCCCTGATCGCCGGATTGACCGCCGACTGGTCGGTGCGCCCGGAAATCGTCGAAGGGGCGGACGCCAAATGGCGCGCCTTTGGCCAGGCCGACGCCGCGCTCGCCGCGTCGGGCACTGTGCTGCTCGAACTGGCGCTTGCCGGCGTGCCTGCAGTCTCCTGCTATCGCACCGACTTCATTTTCACAGTCATGCAGCGTTTCGTCACGACCTGGTCCGCCGCGCTGCCCAACATTATCGCCGACCGTCCGATCGTTCCTGAGTTTTACAACGAATATATCCGGCCGCCGATGCTGGCCCGGCACATCGAAGGTCTGGCGGCGGACGGGCCTTCGCGCGCGGCCCAACTGGCCGGCTTTGACAGGGTCCGCGCCCTGATGGCGACGCCAAGGCCGTCCGGAGACATCGCCGCGGACGTCGTGCTTGCCGTCATCGACAGCAAAACGGGCGCCTGAGGCGCCCGTTTGCACGACAACGCTGGCCGCTGTCAGCGTTTGGCGATCGGCACGTAGTCGCGCTCGGTTGCGCCGGTGTAGAGCTGGCGCGGACGGCCGATCTTCTGCATCGGATCCTCGATCATTTCCTTCCACTGCGCGATCCAGCCGACCGTGCGCGCAACCGCGAACAGGACCGTGAACATGGTGGTGGGGAAGCCGAGCGCCTTGAGCGTGATGCCCGAATAGAAGTCGATGTTCGGATAGAGCTTCTTGTCGATGAAATACTGGTCGTGCAGCGCAATCCGCTCCAGTTCCATGGCGACGTCGAGGATCGGGTCGTCCTTGATACCGAGTTCGGCCAGAACTTCATGCGTGGTCTTTTGCATGATGCGGGCGCGCGGGTCGTAGTTCTTGTAGACGCGGTGGCCAAAGCCCATCAGTCGGAACGGATCGTTCTTGTCCTTGGCGCGGGCGATATATTCGGGGATCCGGTCGACGGTGCCGATCTCGTTGAGCATGTTCAGCGCGGCCTCATTGGCGCCGCCATGGGCGGGCCCCCACAGGCAGGCGATGCCGGCGGCGATGCATGCGAATGGATTGGCGCCCGACGAACCCGCCAGCCGCACCGTCGAGGTCGAGGCGTTCTGCTCGTGGTCGGCGTGGAGGATGAAGATGCGCTCCATCGCGCGCGCCAGCACCGGGTTCACCTTGTAGTCCTCGCACGGCACCGCGAAGCACATGTGCAGGAAGTTTGCGGCGTAGTTCAGATTGTTCTTCGGATAAACGAAGGGCTGACCGATATGATATTTGTAGGCCATTGCAGCGATCGTCGGCATTTTGGCGATCAGCCGGATCGACGCGATCATGCGCTGCTGCGGGTCGGAGATGTCGGTCGAGTCGTGATAGAAGGCCGACAGCGCGCCGACCACGCCGCACATCACCGCCATCGGATGGGCGTCGCGGCGGAAACCGCGGAAGAACCACGCCATCTGCTCGTGCACCATGGTGTGGCGCGTGACGCGATTGTCGAAGTCTTCCTTCTGCGCCTTGGTCGGCAGCTCGCCGTAGAGCAGCAGGTAGCACACTTCCAGGAAGTCGCCATGCTCGGCCAACTGCTCGATCGGATAGCCGCGATGCAGCAGCACGCCTTCGTCGCCGTCGATGAAGGTGATCTCGGAATCGCATGAAGCCGTCGAGGTGAAGCCGGGATCGTAGGTGAACGCGCCGGTTTCCTTGTAGAGCGCGCCGATGTCGATGACGTCCGGGCCCAACGTTCCGCTGCGAACGTTCAGATCGATCGATTTTCCACCAAATTCGAGTTTCGCAGTTCTGTTCGTCATAGCTACTCCAATCAAAATTTCAGGCGGAACCGCCGATCCGGCGCGGGACGGACCCCGTGCACCCCAGAATAAGCCCGGCACTTGCTAACGCATTTGGGGGGAGGTGCCAAGCTGACTTAGGTCGATGCTGCACTGCCGAAGACGGTCGGTCCAGCGAAAAGCGCGGGCAGACCGCGACAGCTGGAAAACCGTCTTGGTGAAAGACTTTGCGACTGTATCGAAGCGTCTGAGCAACTGCAACATCCGCGTCGGATCAGCCGATCTGATCGGCGATGCGACCAAGCGATTCCTCCCTTCCCAGCACAGCCAGAACGTCGAAGACGCCGGGCGACGTCGAGCGGCCCGTCAATGCGGCGCGCAGCGGCTGCGCCACCTTGCCAAGCTTGACGCCGGCGGCTTCGGACACATCCCTGACCGCGGCTTCGGTCGACGCCGCCGACCAGTCCGAAACCCCCGACAGCGCCGCATGCGCCTTGGCGAGGACCGCCTTGCCGTCGCGATCCAGCAGGGCGGCGGCCTTGTCGTCAGGCGCAATGGGACGCACGGCGAACAGGTAGCCGGCGCTGTCGGCCAGTTCCACCAATGTCTTGGCCCGCTCCTTGAGGCCGGGCATCGCGGTGCGAAGCTGGGCGCGTTTGCGATCGTCCAGCGCCTCGAGCATCTTCGGCCCGCCCTCGAGATAGGGCAGCGTCTCGATCAGCGCGTCCGTCAACTCCGCATCGCCGGTGCGGCGCATCCAAACACCGTTCAGCGCCTCCAGTTTTGCGAAGTCGAAGCGCGCCGCGCCCTTGTTGACGTCGTCGATGTCGAACCAGGCGATCATGTCCTCGATCGACATCACCTCGTCGTCGCCATGGCTCCAGCCAAGACGCGCGAGATAATTGAGCAAGGCGTTGGGCAGGTAGCCCATCGCGCGATACGCCTCGACGCCGAGCGCGCCGTGGCGTTTTGACAGCTTCGCGCCATCGGCCCCGTGGATCAGCGGGATATGCGCCCACACCGGCACGTCCCACCCCATGGCGTCGTAGATGACCATCTGACGCGCGGTGTTGGTCAAATGATCGTCGCCGCGAATGACATGGGTGACGGCCATGTCGTGGTCGTCGACGACGACCGCGTGCATATAGGTCGGATTGCCATCGGACCGCAGGATGATGAAATCGTCGAGGTCCTTGTTGGGAAACCGAACTTCGCCCTGGACACGGTCGCGCACCAGCGTCTCGCCGTCGCGCGGCGCCTTGATGCGGATCGCGCCTTTCACGCCCGCCGGCGCCTGTGATGGATCGCGGTCGCGCCACGAGCCGTCATAGCGGGGAGGGCGGCCCTCGGCCTTGGCTCTCTCGCGCATGTCGGCCAGTTCTTCCGGCGTTTCATAAGCGTAGTAGGCCTTGCCCAGGCGCACCAGTTCCTCGGCGACCTCGCGGTGCCGATCAACGCGCCCGTATTGCGAGATCGGTTCGCCGTCCCAGGTCAGGCCGAGCCAGGCCAGTCCCTCAAGGATTGCGGCGGTTGCAGCGTCGGTCGACCGTTCGCGATCCGTGTCCTCGATGCGCAACAGCATCTTGCCGCCCATGTTCCGGGAATAGAGCCAGTTGAACAGCGCGGTGCGGGCTCCGCCGATATGGAGATAGCCCGTCGGCGACGGCGCGAACCGGGTGATGATTGGTTTGGTCATGGCTGTTTCCGGAGGAGGGCGCGGACCGCGCCGGTGGTCTTTTGTCGGCGTTCATGTAGCATGCCGTGCAGGTGGTGCAAGTTTTGGGGTCACCATGAAGCGACTGCAGACGCAGGAGGAGGCGCAGGAACACCTTTTGCTGGTCGACCTGGTTGCGCAGGCCGAGGCCGTCCCTGACGAATATCCGTCGCCCGATTCGAACTGGCCGCTTGGGTCGCAAAGCCGCAGCCGGGTCGCGCGTGTCGGACCGGCGCAGCTTCGCCGGGCCGTTCGGGCGTTCGCCACGGCGTCGATGCTGGAGGCGGATCGCGGCGCGATGTTCCTGCTCGCGCCGGTCATGCTTTGCATCGGCGGCCTTGTCTTCTTCTCGGCACCGTTCCAGCCCGGCTGGCCGCTGGTGCTCGCGCCCGCCGCGCTTTCGCTGATCGTCGCATGGTTTGCCCGGCATCGGGCGGTGCTCGGCGCCGTGGCGATCTCCGCAACGCTGTTGTTCTCCGGCGCGCTCGCCGCCAAGATCGAGACCTGGCGCGTGGCGACCCGCGTCATCGGCGGCGAGATCACGACGCGGTTGACGGGCCGGGTCGAACAGGTCGAGCATCGCAAGAGCGGGCGCGTGCGGCTGACGCTTGCGGTGCTGGCGACCGAACGGCCGAAACTGCGCTATCAGCCGGACCGGGTCCGATTGACCGCACGCAAGACGCAGGCCGGAGTGCAACCGGGCTCGATCGTGACCGGAGTTGCAAGGCTGAGCCAGCCTTTGGGACCTTTGCGGCCGGGCGGATATGATTTTGCTTTCGAAAACTATTTCGACGGCATCGGCGCAACCGGCTTTTTCCTGCGCGATCCGACGCAGTCGACCCATCCGGCCAGTGAGCCGGGCATGCTCGACGCGGTGTCCTATGCGGTCGAAAACATGCGTAACGCACTGGCTAAGCGGGTGAGGGACAGGATCGACGGCGAAGCGGGCGAGATCGCCGCCGCGCTGATCGCGGGCGCGCGCGCCGGCATTCCCGAACAGACCAATGAAGTTTTGCGCATCACCGGTCTTGCGCATGTGCTGTCGATCTCGGGGCTGCACATGGCGCTGGTCGCCGGCGTCGTCATCGGCGCCATGCGTTTCGGCTTCGCGCTGTTCCCGGCCTTTGCGTCGAACTATCCGGTGCGCAAATTCGCGGCCGCCGGCGCATTGGTCGCCGTCGCCATCTATTTGCTGATTTCCGGCGCAGCGATCGCCGCCCAGCGCAGCTTTCTGATGATCGCAATCATGCTGGCGGCGATGCTGTTTGATCACGCCGCGCTCACCATGCGCAATCTGGCGGTCGCGGCGCTTGTCATCCTCGCGCTCGCGCCCCACGAGGCGGCGGGGCCAAGCTTCCAGATGTCGTTCGCCGCCACCGCCGCGCTGATCGCAGCCTACGCCTGGTGGCAGGAACGCCGCAACGCTGCGGCGACGGTTCGCCCGACCCGCTCCGGCATCGCGCCCCGCCTGATTCGCAACTCGTTCGTTTACGCCGCCGGTTTGGCGGCGACGGCGCTGATCGCAGGCTCGGCCACCGGCATATTTGGCGCCTGGCATTTTCAACGGGTGTCGCCGCTCGGCCTTCCGGCAAATCTGCTGACGATGCCGATCGTCTCGGTGATGGTGATGCCATTCGCGGTCCTGGGCGTACTGTTGATCCCATTGCAGTTGGACGGACCCGCGTTCTGGGTGATGGGGACGGGCCTTGAATGGATGATCGCGATCGCCGCCTGGCTTGCCGCCAGGACCCCGATCGATGCCATCGGCGCGGTGCCGGCGGCCACCATCATCCTGTTGGCCATGGCGCTGGTTCCGCTCACACTGGCGACGACATTGGCGTGGCGGGCGACCGCGATCCCGCTCGTCGTCCTCGGCATCGCAAGCCTGACGTGGCGGACCTTGCCGCTGGCGTTCGTCAGCGAGGACGCCAGGCTGATCGCGGTGCGGATGGGCGACGGGCGCGCCAGCGTCAACCGCAGCCGCCCCAATCCGTTCATCATCAAGGACTGGCGGCGCGCCATGATGGCGGCGGACATCGTCAAGCCGGCGGAAGTGGCTGACGACGCCGCGCTGTTCGCCGTTTCCACAGGCTTTGCCTGCCGCGACGGGCTGTGCGTAGCGACCCGGACGGGTCTGACTGTCGCCCATGCGCGCGACATGGCGCGCGCGGAAACCGCCTGCGGCAAGGTGGATGTCATCGTCATCGAGGACGCGACGTCGGCCAATCCCTGTCCGCATTCGCCGACCCGGGTCGTTACCGCACAACAGCTCGCGCTTCGAGGAAGCGTCGAGATCAGGCGGGGAGGCGAGGTCGTGTTTGCACTGCCGAAAATTGCGCGGCCATGGCACGACCACCGGCGCTTTTCGCGCGCCGCGCGCGGCATGCCGCCGTATGTGCCGCAATCGAAGCGCACAGCCGCGTCACGCGGGCCGACACCCGGCCGGCCGTCCGGCGCGCCGGCCGCCGCGACACCAGCAGCCAAACTTCAGTAGCGCCGGATCAGTCCGACCAGCTTGCCCTGCACCTTGATCCGGTCGGGCCCGAAAATCCGCGTCTCATACGCTGGATTCGCCGCTTCCAGCGCAATCGACGCACCCTTGCGGCGAAACCGCTTCAGCGTCGCCTCCTCGTCGTCGACGAGCGCCACGACGATATCGCCGGGCGTGGCGTTGCTGGCGTTGCGGATGATCACCGTGTCGCCGTCGAAAATGCCGGCATCGATCATCGAATCGCCCTTGACCTCGAGCGCGTAGTGCTCGCCGCCCGACAACATCTCCGGCGGCACCGAAATCATGTGCGTCTGGTGCTGGATCGCATCGATCGGCACGCCAGCGGCGATGCGGCCCATCACCGGGATGGAAACGACGCTGCCGGCGTCATTGCCCGCGACCGGCGCAGGCGCGGGCTCAGGCCGGCGTCCGAGGCTGCCCTGGATGACGCTCGGCGAGAATTTCTTCGGCCCGCCGATGCTGGCGGACATCGTCTCGGGCAGCTTGATCACCTCCAGCGCCCGCGCCCGGTTCGGCAGGCGGCGGATGAAGCCGCGCTCCTCCAGCGCCGTGATCAGCCGGTGAATGCCGGATTTCGAGCGCAAGGTCGAGCGCGTCCTTCATTTCATCGAACGAGGGAGGAATGCCCGATTCCTTCATCCGTTCGTGAATGAACATCAGCAGCTCATGTTGCTTGCGCGTCAGCATATTGCCTCCGGGGAATCATCGGTAAACAAACCCAGAACGAACACTATCTGTTCGATATGTGTTCCGCAACCAGTTAAAGTTTAATGAATTCGTTTACCGTTCGTTCGGCATTTCGGGCGCGCGCAGCAGGATGACCCGGCAATCGTCGCCGATGCTTGCCGCCACGGCGAAGGGGTCGCGCACGATCAGCGCGTTTGCGTCGGACAATGTCCGCAGCATCGACGAGTCCTGGAGCGAAAACGGCGTTGCAACGAGCACGCCGCCGCTCTGTTCGACCGATGCGCGTACATAGTCCTGGCGCTGGTCGTTCGCCTCCATCGCCACCGCCAGCCGCGCGGTTCGCTCGTCCAGCCGGTAGGATCGGCCGCCGAGCCGCGCAACCAGCGGCGCCAGGAAGAGATGCGAACAGATCAAGCTGGCGACGGGATTGCCGGGCAGGCCAAGCACCTTGAGCCCGCCGAGCCGGCCAAACATCAGCGGTTTGCCAGGCCGCATCGCGATCTTCCAGAAACCCAGCGCCATGCCGGCATCGGTCATCACGCCCTGGACCAGGTCGTGATCGCCTACCGATGCGCCACCCAGCGTCACCATCACATCCGCGCCGGCTAAGACAGCGCGTTGCACCGCCTGCGCGATCAGCGCCCGGTCGTCGCCAACGATGCCGAGGTCGAGCACGGTCGCGCCGGCGCTGGCAGCAATCGCCGCGACGCCGAAATAGTTCGAGGCGATGATCTTGCCGGGCGCCGGCGCGCTGCCTGGCGGCAGCAGTTCGTCGCCGGTGGCCAGGATCGCGACCAGCGGTCGCCGCACCACCTCCAGCTCGGCATGATTGGCAGCGGCGGCAAGCGACAATGCTGCCGGGTCGAGCATGCGGCCGGCCGGCAGGATCACCATGTCCTTTTTGAAATCAAGCCCTTGCAGGCGAACGTTGCGGCCCGTTGCCAGCGACCCTAGCGCCTCGATGCGGTCAGCCGACAGAACGCGCGCATTCTCCTGGATCAGCACCGCGTCGGCGCCGTCGGGCATTGGCGCGCCGGTGAAGATGCGCACCGATTCGCCCGCGCCGACCGCACGATCGAAGACCTGGCCGGCCGCTACCTCTCCGATCACATTCAGCGTCACAGGAGTTGCGGCGAGATCGGCGGCGCGCACCGCGTAGCCGTCCATGGCGGATGCGTCGAATGGCGGCTGGGTGCGAAGCGCCTTCAGGCCGGTTGCCAGCACACGGCCGGCAGCGTCGGCGATCCGGACGGTTTCTGCGGGCAGGTGATTTGCGCCGTCCAGCAGCCTCGCTTTGGCTTCGGCGACCGGCAGCAGCGCCATCGTCACACGCCGGCCCGGCGATAGTCGCCCGATTTGCCGCCGGACTTTTCCACCAGCCGGATCCCGGTCAATTCCATCTCGCGATCGGCCGCCTTGGCCATGTCATAGATGGTCAGGCAGGCGACCGAAACCGCGGTCAGCGCCTCCATTTCGACGCCGGTCTTTCCCGTCGTCTTGGCCAGCGCCGTGACGCGCAGGCCGGGCAGGGCGGCGTCCGGTTCGATCTCGACGCTGACTTTCGTCAGCATCAGTGGATGGCAAAGCGGGATCAACTCATGGGTGCGTTTCGCGGCCATGATCGCGGCGATGCGCGCCGTGCCGATCACGTCGCCCTTCTTGGCGTCGCCGGCCATGATCATGTCCAGCGTAGCCCGCTTCATGACGACCGCGCCCTCGGCGACCGCGACGCGTTCGGTTTGCGACTTGTCGCCGACATCGACCATGTTCGCGGCGCCGTCGGCGCCGATATGCGTCAGCCCGCCCACCTTATTCGGCGGCCCGTGCGACCGAGCCGGTCAGCAGCGCCCTCGTCGCCGCCGCGACGTCGCGCTGGCGCATCAGGCTCTCGCCGACGAGGAAGGTGTTGATGCCGCAGGCGGCCAGCCGTTCGCAGTCGTCATGGCTGAAGATGCCGCTCTCGCCGACCGGCAGCCGGTCGCTGCCGATCATCGGCGCCAGCCGTTCGGACGTCGCCAGCGACACTTCGAAGGTACGGAGATTGCGGTTGTTCACGCCGATCAGCTGCGACGACAGTTTTAGCGCCCGCTCGGTCTCGGCCTCGTCATGCACCTCCACGAGCGCGTCCATGCCGAGCTCACAAGCGGTGTCCTGCAGCGACCGCGCGGTTTCGTCGTCGACGCTCGCCATGATGATCAGGATCGCATCGGCGCCCCAGGCGCGGGCCTCGAAGACCTGATAGGGCTCGAACAGAAAATCCTTGCGCAGCGCCGGCAAGTCGCAGGCCGCGCGCGCCTCGGTCAGAAAATGCGGCGCACCCTGGAAGGACGGGGCGTCGGTGAGCACCGACAGGCAGGCCGCGCCGCCTTGCGCATAGGCGCGCGCCAGCGCCGGCGGATCAAAATCGGGCCGGATCAGGCCCTTCGACGGACTGGCCTTCTTGATCTCGGCGATCAGTCCGAAACGGCCGTCGGATTGCGCGGCCCGCAGCGCCCTGGCGAAACCGCGCGGCGGCTCCTGGTCGGCGATCCTCGCCTTCAGGTCGGCAAGCGAAACGGAAGCTTTGGCGGCGGCGATCTCGTCGCGTTTGTAGGCTTCGATCTTGCGCAGGATGTCGGTCATCGGTTCGACACCTCCACCAGCCGCTCAAGCGCGGTCGTCGCTGCGCCGCTGTCGATCGACCTTGCGGCGAGGGCGATGCCATCCGCGAGGTTTGCCGCCGCGCCGCCGACCACCAGCCCGGCGCCGGCATTCATCAGCACCGTGTCGCGGTAGGCGCCGGGCTTGCCCCGCAACACGTCGCGCAGCGCCGCAGCATTGTAGGCGGCGTCGCCGCCGGCGAGTTCCGCCCTGGCGTAACGCTTGAGCCCGAACTGATCGGGCGTAATCGTGAATTCGCGGACCATCCCGTCTTTCAACTCGGCGACCCTGGTTTCGCCGGTCGTCGTGATCTCGTCGAAACCGTCGCCGTGAACCACCCAGACATGTTCGGCGCCCAGTCCGTTCAGGGCATGGGCGATCGGTGCGACCCATTCCGGCGAGAACACGCCGACCATCTGGCGGCGAACGCCTGCCGGGTTGGACAGCGGTCCAAGCAGGTTGAAAATCGTGCGGGTGCCAAGTTCGACGCGCGAGGGCCCGACATATTTCATGGCCGGATGATGCGACGGGGCGAACATGAAGCCGATGCCCGCGTCCGCAATGCACTCTGCGATCGTCTCCGGCGGCAGTTCGATGCGGATGCCGAGCGCCGTCAGCACGTCCGACGCGCCGGTTTGCGAGGACAGGCCGCGATTGCCGTGCTTTGCCACCGGCACGCCGGCGCCGGTGATGACGAAGGCCGACGCTGTGGAGATGTTGACGCTGTGTGAGCCGTCGCCGCCAGTGCCGACAATGTCGACCGCATTGGCTGGCGCAACCACCCGGGTCATCTTGTCCCGCATCGTGGCGACGGCGCCGGAAATCTCGTCGACGGTTTCGCCGCGCACCCGCATCGCCATCAGAAAACCGCCGATCTGCGACGGCGTCGCGTCGCCCGACATCACGATGTCGAACGCCTGGCGGGCCTCGTCGAAGCTCAGCGGCGCGCCCGATGCGACCTTGGCGATATAGACTTTCAGCTCGCTCATCGCATGTCCGTCAGAAGCTCAGGGCTTGCTGGATCGCCTTCGGATTGGTGGTGACGCGATACTCGGTCTGGAGCCTGGCGACGTGCTGGTCCAGCAGATCGTCGGCCATGCCAGACGCGAACGCCTGTTGGCTCTCCGGCGGCACCGAGTCGGCGCTGGCGCCGGTGGGTTCGAACACTTCAGTCACTTTGAACAGATTGCGCGACTTGTTGTCGGGCGCAACCGCGCTGCCGACGCCTCCCTCGGCCACCGCGAAGACGGCGGTGACGCCGGCCGCGCCAAGATCTGCGTCGTCCGCGCCCCGCTTGAGGCCGCGTTTAGTCTGCTTTGTCAGGCCCAGTTCGGTCGCAATGGCGTCGAGATCGTTGCGGTCGCGCAAGCGTTTCTCCAGTTCCGCCGCCTTGGTCGAGAAAAGTCGCTCGGTCTCGTCGGCGATCCAGTCGGCAGTCGCCTTGACCTTGACTTCGTCCAGGGTGCGATCGCGCGCCGGAGTGATGGAAGCGACTTCGTAGAAGACGAATCCGGCAGCGCCGATATTGATTGCCGGGTTCTCGATATTCGCTTCCGTTTCGAACGCGGCGCGCAGCATGTCGGCGGATGCGGGAATATTCGAGATGACGGCTCCGTCGGGCGCCTGGGCGTTGCGATCGACGGCCTCGACGGTGTCGACCTTGAGCTTGAGGCTGGCGGCGGCCTCCGCAAGCGTCGAGCCGGCGGCGCGCGCGTCTTCGTAGCGGTCGTGTACGTCGAGCAGTTGAGTGCTCGCCTGATGCAGCGCGATATCCTTGCGGATCTGGTCCTTCACCTCGTCCAGCGTCTTGACCACCTCGGGCTTGATGTCGGTAACCCGCAGGATGACAGGGCCGAATGCGCCATTGACGATGCCGCTCGGCGTATTCAGCGCCAGCCCGAATGCGGCTTCGCCGATTGCCGGGTCCGTCACCTTGCCTTTTTCGAATGTGCCCAGCAGCACGTCGGCCATGGTCTTGCCCTGCGCCGTCACCAGCGAATCGAAGGTCGAACCGCTCTTGATCGCGGCAACGGCCGCTTCGGCGTCGGTATCGTTGGCGAAAACCAGTTGCTCAATCGTCCGCGATTCCGGCGTGGTGTATCGCTTCTTGCCGGCTTCGTAGTCCTTCGCCACCTCTTCGTCGGTGATGGCGGACGGGTCGGCGATATCGGCCGGCTCGAGCTTGATGTATTGAATCTTGCGGTATTCCGGCGCCGCGTATCTCGTCTTGTTCTGCTCGAACCAGGTTTTCAGCACATCGTCGCCCGGCGCCGCGACCGGCGCGATGATCGACATCGGCAAGGTGACGTAGTCAATGGTGCGGTTTTCGCCCTGATAGAGCGCGACAGCGCGCAGGAACGTGTCCGGCGCTTTCATCCCGTCGGAGACCGCTTCCACGATCTGCTGGCGCACCGCGACCTGCTCGCGATTGCGGATATAGTCTTCGGGGCGCATGCCGACCTGGCGCAGCACATATTCAAACTGCATCCGGTCGAACTGGCCCGATGAACCGCGGAACGCCGGGTCCTCGCGCGTCAGTTCGGCGATCTTGTCCTTCGATACGCCCAGCCCGATCCGGCTGGCTTGCTCATCGAGCACCGCACCCGCCGAAAGCTGCGCCAGCACCTGGTTGTCGATGCCGAGCATCGTCGCCTGTTCGCGGGTCAGCCGCTGCCCCACTTGCTGCGACATCACTTGGACCTGACGGTCATAGGCAAGCCGATAATCCGAGATCGACACGCTGGTGCCGCCGGCGGTGAGCACATTGTTGCCGCCGCTTCCGGTCAGCATGGTGCCGGAGATGCCCCAGACGGCGAAGCTCACGACCAGGAGACCAAGCAGCAATTTGGCCACCCAGGTGCCAGCAGCCTTTCGCAATGTTTCGAGCATCTGAACTCCAAGATCGAATGATTGTCGGGAATAGCGCCGTTCGCCGGCAGTGTCGATTGCTTTATGGCCGCATTTTGGTAGTGACGCCGGGCAGATGGCCCAGAACCAGCGGAGCGCCTCAAGATGACGCCAGGAATCAGACCACTCGTCGCCGGCAACTGGAAAATGAATGGCACTTCAGCATCTTTGCCGGAGCTGCAATTGATCGGCCATTCCTTTCTTGCGGGCCTGGACGCAGAAACGGAAGCCCTGATCTGCGTGCCGGCGACTTTATTGTCACGCGCCGCCGACATTCTGAAAAAGACCCCGGTCAAGGCCGGCGGAGAGGACTGCCATGCAGCCGATCAGGGCGCGCACACCGGCGATATTTCCGCGCCCATGCTGAAAGACGCCGGCGCCAGCCATGTTATCGTTGGTCATTCCGAGCGCCGGACCGATCACCATGAAACCGATGCGGTCGTGCGGGCGAAGTGCGAGGCCGCCTGGCGCGCCGGTCTGGTTGCGATCGTCTGCATCGGCGAGACGCGTGAGCAGCGCGAAAAGGGCGAGACGTTGGGCGTCCTGGCCCGACAGCTGCAGGGCTCGGTTCCCGGCGACGCGGGATCGCACAACGCCATCGTCGCCTATGAGCCGGTGTGGGCGATCGGCACCGGGTTGACGCCGACGGCGCAGGACGTCGCCAAGGCGCATGCGCATATCCGGTCGGAACTGCACAAGATCGTCGGCGATCGCGCCGCTACGATGCGCATCCTCTATGGCGGTTCGGTCAAGCCGTCCAACGCGGTCGAACTCCTTGGCGTCAACAATGTCGACGGCGCGCTGGTCGGCGGCGCGAGCCTGAAGGCGGCGGATTTCATCGGCATCGCCGAGGCGTATCAGTCCATCGCTTGAGCTTTGGACCGACAGCTTGCGATCAGGTCGCGAGTCCCCATATTGGAGGCAATCAGGGTTGGAATATCGCCTAAAGGCGTGTATTGACCCGCGTCCCAGGCCGCTGGCGCACTAGCCCGGCCCAATCTAGCCAGGTTCGCCCATGGAAACCGTTGTCATCGTCGTCCATCTCATGATCGTGCTCGCGCTCGTCGGCGTGGTGCTGCTGCAGCGGTCGGAAGGCGGCGGACTTGGCATTGGCGGCGGCTCCGGCTTCATGACCGCTCGTGGCGCGGCCAACGCGCTGACGCGCACCACTGCGATTCTGGCGGCGGCGTTTTTCGCAACCTCGCTGGCATTGGGCATCATGGCTCGCTACGGCGAAAGCACCACCGACATTCTCGATCGCGCGCCTGCCGCCGCGCCGTCGAGCCAGCCGGCGGTTCCAGGCGGTGGCGGCATTCTCAATCAGCTCGGCGGTTCCGGGGCGCAGCAGCCGGCCGCGCCCGCAACCTCCGACGCGCCGCCCGCGCCGTCGGGCCAAGCGGTGCCGATTGCTCCGCTTGAGCCGATCGCCCCGGCTAGCGGCGGCGCAGCTCCGGCCGCGCCCCAGCCGGTCGCGCCGGCGACCGTCCCCAGCAGCCAGTAATGGTAGCGGCGGCGCGCTTGTTGCAAGCGCGCCACAGCCGCCGCACATTGTCATTTTGCGAGTGCCGTCAACGGTCTTGTGATGGCGTAGCATGCTTGGTCCCGCTTGAGGGCGGCAGGGCAATTTCGATATATAGGCGAACCAAACACAGCGGCGGTCCGTAGCATTCTGCGGGCGGTTGCTTCTGTCGTTCTGGCATCGCATCGGGGTGACACAATGAAACTGCGCAATCTGGTCTTGTTTGCTTCTGCCGCCGCGCTCCTCGCGCTTGGCCCGGCAGCGGCCCAAACGTCGAATTCGGACAATCGGACGCCTATCGTAAAGACGGATCCGCAGAAGAAACCCGTCAAGAAGGCGCAGAACAAGACCACTAGGAAGGTGGCCAAGAAAGACGACAGGAAAGTCAAGAAAGAGGTCGTGAAGGCCGAGCCGGAACCGGCGCGCAAGCCCGGCCTGTTCGCCGTTCTGTTTGGTGGTCCGATCAAGGACAAGGCCGACAAGCCGGCCACGATCGACCCCAAGGCCAAAAAAATGACCGCGGGCATGACCAGGCGCCAGCCCGAAAAGCCCGCGGCCTCGATGGAGGAGGAGGTGACGCTGGCGTCGCTCAACGACAACCGCCCGATTGAGCTGCGCAGCGACATCAAGCGGGAACCGACGCTGTTTGGCGGCATGTTCGGCGGCGGCCAGGTCCGCATGTTGCCCGAAACCGAGCGTCGCGACCGTTTTCTGCAACAGACGGAGGCCAGGAAGGGCGCCAAGCGGTTCGTTCCCAAGGAGGAACTGATGCCGCGCCTGGTCGACTATTCGAGCAATTACAAACGCGGCACGATCGTCGTGAACACCGCCGAGCGGCGTCTCTATCTGATCGAATCGTCCGGCAAGGCCCGCCGCTATGCGATCGCGGTCGGTCGCGAGGGGCTCGAATTCAAGGGCTCCGGCAAGGTCGGCGACAAGCAGGAATGGCCGCGCTGGATTCCGACCGAAGACATGCAGAAACGCGAGCCGAAAAAATACGGCCAGTACAAGGACGGTATGGACGGCGGGCCGGACAATCCGCTGGGCGCGCGCGCCATCTATCTCTTTCAGGGCAAGCGTGACACCCATATCCGCATTCACGGCACCACTCAGCCCTGGACGATCGGGACCAATTCGTCGAATGGCTGCTTCCGCATGATCAACGAGCATGTGATGGATCTGTATGGCCGCGTCTCGATGGGCGCCGACATCATCGTTCTCTAGGACCGTGCATTCCGGTTCCCGGAAACCGGAATGATTGTTTCCGAAGGGCCGGCCTCTGCGCCGGCCCTTTTTGATAATCGGTGGATGGTTGTTGAGGGCTGATTTTTGACTGGCGGAATCAGGCGCTCGGCGTTATGCGGTGATTCCCATGGCGCGATATGTATTCATCACCGGCGGCGTGGTTTCCTCTCTTGGCAAAGGCATCGCCGCAGCGGCTCTTGGAGCACTGTTGCAGGCGCGTGGCTATCGTTGCCGCATCAGGAAGCTCGACCCCTATCTCAATGTCGATCCCGGCACCATGTCGCCGTATCAGCATGGCGAGGTGTTTGTGACCGATGACGGCGCCGAGACCGATCTCGATCTCGGGCACTACGAGCGCTTTACCGGCCGTTCGGCGAACAAGCAGGACAACATCACCACCGGCCGCATCTACCAGAACATCATCGAGAAGGAGCGGCGAGGCGACTATCTTGGCGCAACCGTGCAGGTGATCCCGCACGTCACCGACGAGATCAAGAACTTCATCCGCTCCGGCAATGAAGACTACGACTTCGTGCTGTGCGAGATCGGCGGCACGGTCGGCGACATCGAGGCGATGCCGTTCCTTGAAGCCATCCGCCAGCTCGGCAACGAATTGCCGCGCGGCCAGGCGGTCTACATCCACCTGACTCTGATGCCCTATATTCCGGCCGCCGGCGAGCTGAAGACCAAGCCGACGCAGCATTCGGTCAAGGAACTGCGTTCGATCGGCATCGCGCCCGACATCCTTCTCGTGCGCGCCGACAGGCAGATCCCCAAGGAAGAGCGCCGCAAGCTGTCGCTGTTCTGCAACGTCCGCGAGAGCGCCGTCATCCAGGCGCTGGACGTCGCCCACATCTACGACGTGCCGATGGCCTATCACAAGGAAGGGCTCGATTCCGAGGTTCTGGCGGCCTTCGGCATCGATCCCGCGCCCAAGCCGCGCATGGAACGCTGGCAGGACGTGTCGCGCCTGATCCACAATCCCGAAGGCGAGGTGACGATCGCCGTCGTTGGAAAATATACCGGGCTGAAAGATGCCTACAAATCGCTGATCGAGGCGCTGGCGCATGGCGGCATGGCCAACAAGGTGCGCGTCAAGCTCGACTGGATCGAGAGCGAGGTGTTCGAGCGCGAGGACCCGGCGCCGTTCCTGGAGAAAGTGCATGGCATTCTCGTGCCGGGCGGTTTCGGCGAGCGGGGTTCGGAAGGCAAGATCCTGGCCGCGAAATTCGCCAGGGAGCGAAAGGTGCCGTATTTCGGCATCTGCTTCGGCATGCAGATGGCCTGCATCGAGGCCGCCCGTTCGCTCGCCGGCATCGAAGACGCCTCGTCGACCGAATTCGGCCCGGCGAAAGAGCCGGTGGTCGGCCTGATGACCGAATGGCTGAAGGGCAACATGCACGAGAAGCGGCGGGAAGCCGGCGATCTTGGCGGCACGATGCGGCTGGGCGCCTACGAGGCCAAGCTCAGGCCGGACACCAAGATCGCTGAAATCTACGGCGACACCGACATTTTCGAGCGTCACCGCCACCGCTACGAAGTCAATGTCGACTACAAGGATCGGCTGGAACAGGCGGGTCTGGTGTTTTCCGGCATGTCGCCCGACGGCGTATTGCCCGAGACGGTCGAATACGCCGACCATCCCTGGTTCATCGGTGTGCAGTATCACCCGGAACTGAAGTCGCGTCCGTTCGAACCGCACCCGCTGTTTGCGAGCTTTATTTCGGCCGCGGTCGACCAGAGCAGGCTGGTTTGATCGGAACTGCGCCGGGTGAAACTCAGCCGACGCTGACCTTCTTGCTGAATTCCGAGAAGAACTGCGCCGCCAGCTTCTTCGACGTCGACTGGATCAGCCGGCTGCCAAGCTGGGCGATCTTGCCGCCGACTTCGGCCTTGGCGACGTAGACCAGGATCGTCGCGTCAGGCCCGTCCTCCTTCAGCGTTACGTCCGCGCCACCCTTGGCGAAGCCGGCGATGCCGCCCTTGCCTTCGCCGGCAATGGTGTAGGAGTGGGGCGGCTTGAGGTTTTGCAGCTCGACCTCGCCGTTAAAGCGCGCCGTGATCGGGCCGATCTTCAGGGCGACAGTCGCTGCCAGATCCTTGTCCGACTTCTTCTCCAGCGACTCGCAGCCGGGAATACAGGCCTTGAGCATCGCCGGGTCGTTCAGCGCCTCCCAAACCTTGTCGATGGAGGCGCCGATGCGCTCCTCGCCTTGCATATCCACAGCCATGATGGATCCTCCGATTGCCTGGATAAGGGCTACAAAACGGCTGCCGATTTGTCTATCGCACCAAAGTCCGCCCCCTTACGAAGGTCCAATGCGGCTTGCGGACGCACGGTCGATGCCGTACCCCTTTGGCCGCAAACCTGGAGGATGAGATGGCTGGCGGCAAGGTGACCACAAAACTCAGATCGCAGATGTGGTTCGACAATCCGGCCGATCCCGGCATGACCGCCCTCTATCTGGAGCGCTATCTGAACTACGGACTGACGCGCGAGGAGTTGCAGTCCGGCAAACCGATCATCGGCATCGCCCAGACCGGTTCCGACCTGTCGCCGTGCAATCGCCACCACATCGAACTGGCGAAACGCGTGCGCGACGGCATCACCTCCGCCGGCGGCCTGACCATGGAATTTCCGGTGCATCCGATCCAGGAAACCGGCAAGCGGCCGACCGCGTCTCTGGACCGCAACCTGGCCTATCTCGGTCTGGTGGAAGTGCTCTACGGCTATCCGCTCGACGGCGTGGTGCTGACCATCGGATGCGACAAGACCACGCCGGCGCTGCTGATGGCGGCCGCCACCGTCAACATTCCGGCGATCGCACTGTCGGTCGGGCCAATGCTCAACGGCTGGCACAATGGCGAGCGCACCGGTTCCGGCACGGTCGTGTGGAAGTCGCGCGAACGGCTGGCCGCCGGCGACATCGACTACGAGCAGTTCATGGACATCGTCTCGTCATCGGCCCCGTCTGTCGGCTATTGCAACACCATGGGCACCGCCACCACCATGAACAGCCTGGCCGAGGCGCTCGGCATGCAACTGCCCGGTTCGGCGGCAATCCCGGCGCCGTACCGCGAACGCGGGCAGATCGCCTACCGGACCGGACAGCGCATCGTCGACATGGTGCGGGAAGACCTGAAACCGTCTGACGTGATGACCCGTAAAGCCTTCGAAAATGCGATTGTCGTCAATTCTGCCATCGGCGGATCGACCAACGCGCCGGTCCACCTCAACGCCATCGCCCGCCATCTCGGCGTGTCGCTCGACAATGACGACTGGCAGGCGATCGGCCACCGCGTGCCGCTGCTGGTCAACCTGCAGCCCGCCGGCGAATATCTCGGAGAGGATTATCATCATGCCGGCGGCGTGCCGGGGGTCGTGAACGAGCTGATGGCCGCCGGCCTGCTGCCGCACCCGGGCGCGCTGACCGTCAACGGCAGGACCATCGGCGACAACTGCGCCGACGCCGAGGTGACCGACCGCAACGTCATCAAGAGCGTCGCCGAGCCGATGCGCAAGGACGCCGGGTTCATCAACCTCAAGGGCAATCTGTTCGATTCGGCGATCATGAAGACCAGCGTCATTTCCGACGAATTCCGCGGACGCTACCTGTCGAATCCGAAAGACCCCGACGCGTTCGAAGGCGTCGCATTTGTCTTTGACGGGCCGGAGCAATATCACGCGCAGATCGACGATCCGGCGCTCGGCATCACGGAAAACACCATCCTGTTCATGCGCGGGACCGGGCCGGTCGGCTATCCGGGCGCCGCCGAGGTCGTCAACATGCAGCCGCCCGCCTATCTGATCCGGCAAGGCGTCACCTCGCTGCCCTGCATCGGCGACGGCCGGCAGTCGGGCACGTCGGGCAGCCCCTCGATCCTCAACGCCTCGCCGGAAGCGGCGGTCGGCGGCGGGCTGGCGCTTTTGCGCACCGGCGACCGGGTGCGCATCGACCTGCGCAAGGGCACGGCCGACATTCTTGTCACCGACGACGAGATCAAGCGCCGCCGCGCCGAGCTGAAGAACAAGGGCGGCTACGACTATCCGCAGAGCCAGACGCCGTGGCAGGAGATCCAGCGCGGCATGGTTGACCAGCTGTCGGAAGGCATGGTGCTGAAGCCGGCGGTCAAATATCGCGACGTCGCCCACACCCAGGGCGTTCCGCGCGACAATCACTAGCTCCCGACGGAATTGAACCAGCCTTGACGAGACAGCTCGACCACCTCGTATTGCCGGTCGCCGACCTTGCGGTCGCGCGGCGGCGGCTGGGTGCGCTCGGCTTTGTGGTTGCGCCAGACGGCCGCCATCCCTTCGGCACCGCCAATTGCTGCGTCTATCTCGCCGACAATTCCTATCTCGAACCGCTGGCGGTCGTCGACCCGGCCGAGACGGCGGCGGCGATCGGCGCCGGCAATGTCTTTGTCGTCCGCGATCGCGTCTTCAGGCAGATGATCGGCGAGGAGGGCGCATCCGCCATTGTGGTGTCGACCGAAGACGCACCGGACGACCATCGCCGCTTTGCCGCCGCCGGCGTCGCGACAGGCGAGATGCTGACCTTCTCGCGGCCCTTCGTCGACGCTGCCGGGAAAAGCGACGTCGCCACCTTCCGGCTGGCGTTTGCCGCCAGCGCCGACATCGCCGACGCTTTTGTGTTCAGCTGCGAGCGCATGAACGCGCCAAAAGTCGACCTATCCGCCCTGACCGCGCATCCCAACGGCGCGTCGTCGGTGGCGCGCATCGTCCTGGCGCCCGGCGCCGCCGCCTATCTCGGGCTTGTTGCACTGGCGTCGGAATCCGGTCATGGCGAGCCGAAGGTGGGCGGAGCGGCGGTCACGCTCGGCGACGGCGGCGACTGTTTGGGCGCGGCGACGATCGCCGCGATTGCATTCACGGTCGCCGACCTCCATATCGTGGAAAACCTGCTCCGGCGCGCGGCGGTTGATTTTCGGCGCCGGGAAGGCCAGATCGTCGCGCCGCCGGCCCCAGGCCAGGGCGTCGCATTCATTTTCGAGGCAACCGAATGACCAAGCCGAACCACACGGTCACCGTGGGCAATGTGACTTTCGCCAACGACGCGCCGCTATCGCTCATAGCCGGTCCCTGCCAGCTTGAATCGCGTCAGCATGCCTTCGACATGGCCGGCGCGCTGAAGGAGATGACCACCCGCCTCGGCATCGGCCTTGTCTACAAATCCAGCTACGACAAGGCCAACCGCACGTCGCTCGGAGCGACGCGCGGCGCCGGGCTCGACGCCTCGCTTCCGATCTTCGCCGACCTGCGCAAGGAGTTCGGCCTGCCGATCCTCACCGACGTCCACACCGAGGAACAGTGCGCCATCGTCGCCGAGGTCGCCGACGTGCTGCAGATCCCGGCATTCCTGTCGCGCCAGACCGACATGCTGGTGGCCGCTGCCCGCACCGGCAAGGTAGTCAATGTGAAGAAGGGGCAGTTTCTCGCGCCCTGGGACATGAAAAACGTTGTCGCAAAGATCACCGGATCGGGCAACGCCAATGTGCTGACGACCGAGCGCGGAGCGTCATTCGGCTACAACACGCTTGTCTCCGATATGCGGGCGCTGCCGATCATGGCCGAAATCGGCGCGCCGGTGATCTTTGACGCCACCCATTCGGTGCAGCAGCCGGGCGGCCTTGGCGGCTCGTCGGGCGGCGAAAGGCGGTTCGTCAAGACGCTGGCCTCGGCGGCGGTGGCGGTCGGCGTCGCCGGCGTCTTCATCGAGACCCATGACGACCCCGACAATTCGACATCGTCCGACGGTCCCAACATGGTGCCGCTGAAAGAAATGCCGGCGCTGATCGAGCGCTTGATGGCGTTCGACCGCATCGCCAAGGCGAAACCCTGACGGCCCGCGCAGGCGGCAACCGGTGCGGCAAGTCGGACTTGGCGCCATCGTTTCGGGCTTTCGCGTTGCCTTTTGGCCGGCATTCGTTATGAGAGGCCACCTTCCCGGAACGCTAGCGCGCAGGAGCATCCCATGACTGCCATTATCGACATCGTCGGCCGTGAAATTCTCGACAGCCGCGGCAATCCGACCGTCGAAGTCGACGTCATCCTGGAAGACGGCTCGTTCGGCCGCGCGGCGGTTCCCTCGGGCGCGTCGACCGGCGCGCATGAGGCGGTCGAACTGCGCGACGGCGGCGAGCGCTATCTCGGCAAGGGCGTGCTGCACGCCGTCGAAGCGGTCAATAGCGAGATCGTCGAGGCGATCGGCGGCATGGAGGCCGAAGACCAGATCCACATCGACCAGACCATGATCGAACTGGACGGTACGCCCAACAAGAGCCGGCTTGGCGCCAACGCCATCCTCGGCGTGTCACTGGCGGTGGCCAAGGCGGCCGCCGAAGCCGCGGGCCTGCCGCTCTACCGCTATGTCGGCGGCGCATCCGCCAGGCTCTTGCCTGTGCCGATGATGAACATCATCAATGGCGGCGCGCATGCCGACAACCCGATCGATTTCCAGGAGTTCATGATCATGCCGGTCGGCGCGCCGACGCTGCGCGAGGCGGTGCGCTGGGGTTCGGAAGTCTTCCACACGCTGAAGAAGAGCCTCAAGCAGGCTGGCCACAACACCAATGTCGGCGACGAGGGCGGCTTTGCCCCGAACCTGAAGAACGCCCAGGCGGCGCTGGATTTTGTCATGGCGTCGATCGAAAAGGCAGGCTTCAGGCCAGGCGAGGACATCGCGCTGGCGCTCGATTGCGCCGCCACCGAATTTTTCAAGGATGGCAGCTACGTCTATGAAGGCGAGAAGAAGACGCGCGATCCCAAGGCGCAGGCAAAATATCTCGCCAAGCTCGCCGCCGACTACCCGATCATCTCGATCGAGGACGGCATGTCGGAAGACGACTGGGACGGCTGGAAGATGCTGACCGATCTGTGCGGCGACAAGGTGCAACTGGTCGGCGACGACCTGTTCGTCACCAATTCGGCGCGCTTGCGCGACGGCATCCGCATGGGCGTCGCCAACTCGATCCTCGTCAAGGTCAACCAGATCGGCACCTTGACCGAAACGCTTGAGGCCGTCGAAACCGCGCACAAGGCGCACTACACCGCGGTGATGTCGCATCGCTCGGGCGAGACTGAAGATTCGACGATTGCCGACCTGGCGGTGGCGACGAACTGCGGTCAGATCAAGACCGGTTCGCTTGCCCGCTCCGACCGGCTCGCCAAATACAACCAGCTGATCCGCATCGAGGAAATGCTCGGAACCCAGGCGCGCTACGCCGGCAGGTCGATCCTGCGGGGGTAGTTCGTTACGGCTGGACGCTTGGCAACGAGGCCGGGCGCGCGCGTCCGGCGATCGCGATCGCCTTGTCGATGAACCGCGTCAGCAGCCGTTTCAGCACGGGCTGAACCGGGCGCTCGACCAGCCGCCACACCAGCCACGACGCGATCAGCATCGCGCCGATGACGGCAAACGCCGCGCCAACCGTCCCGAGCCATGGCGCGAGTTTCGGGATCGCGACATAGCCGATGTGCTGATGCAGCAGATAGAGCGGGTAGGTAAGGCCCCCGATCGCGATCGTCACCGCCGAGGATCCGACCCGCGGACCGACCGCCAGGGCTGCCAGGAACAGCGCCACGTTGGCGGCATTGGCGATAATCAGGGCGTCGTTGGGCAGCGCGACCCCGTAGTGCGCCGCCATCCAGTCGCGCCCGATCGTCGCGTTGGCGAATGTCAGCGCAAATGCCGCGATGGCCAGGAGCATGGATTCGGGCGAGACGCCGCGCGAATGGATATATTGCGTCAGCATGCCAAGGGCGAACAAGGGCGCGAAATCGGTCAGCAACACCAGGCGCAGCGCGCCGCTGCCGACAAATCCCTCATTGATGGCGCTGGCGATCAGCATCGCGGCGATGAACTCGAGCCTGAGCGATGCAAACACGCCGGTGACGATGGCGATCGCCACCCAGCCGTAAAACACCAGTTCCAGCACGATCGACCAGTAGACGCCGTCGATGAATGGCTGCCCGAGCGCCGGTGAGAAGATCGCCAGATTGGCGATATACTGACCGAGGCTTGCCGGCAGTTGCGGATCGGCCGCCAGCACCAGCACCAGCGCCGAAATCGTCATGCATACGACAAAACCGGGATAGATGCGGACAAAGCGGGCGACGGCGAATTCGATTGCCGTGCGGCCTTCCGCCGACCAGGCGATGACATAGCCGCTGATCAGGAAGAACAGGTTGACCCCCAGATAGCCGTAAATTGCGAAAGGAGCGATGGCCGGGTATTCGACGTCCATCAGGATCGGCGAACCGGCAGCGGCGCGAAAGAAATAGTGGTAGCCCACGACCGCCAGGGCGGCGAAAAGCCGAAGAATATCCAGTGTCGCGATCCGCGGCGCAACGATTGCTTGCAAGGCATGGCTCCCCAATTGGAAGCGCCAAAATAACTCAACGGCCCAGCATCGTCCGGGGATTGTCAATTAAGCATTAACTTCAACCACGCGACTTACGCGGTAGTCCCGTGTAGATCGTAGGCGTCGGCGCGGTCGATCCTGACCGTGACGATATCGCCGACCCGCAGCGGCCGCCGTGAAGCGACATGCACAACGCCGTCGATCTCCGGCGCATCGTATTTGCTGCGCGCCCTGGCGGTCAGGCCCGAGGTTTCGTCGATGATCACCGGCAGCCGTTTTCCGACCTTCTTCTGCAATTGAGCAGCGGAAACCTTCTGCTGGCGTTCCATAAAGCGCCGCCAGCGGCTGTCCTTGATCTCCTGCGGCACCTCCGGCAGGCCGAGATCATTGGAGCGAGCGCCGCCGACGGGCTCGTATTTGAAACAGCCGGCGCGATCGATCCTCGCTTCCGTCAGCCAGTCGAGCAGCAACTCGAAATCCTCGTCCGTCTCGCCGGGGAACCCGACGATGAAGGTCGAGCGCACCGCAAGGTCGGGGCAGATCTCGCGCCATGCGCGGATGCGCTCGAGCGTTTGTTCCTGCTTTCCCGGCCGGCGCATATTCTTCAGCACCGCCGGCGAAGCATGCTGAAACGGAATGTCGAGATAGGGCAGGATCTTGCCGTCGGCCATCAGCGGAATGACGTCGTCGACATGCGGGTAGGGGTAGACATAGTGCATGCGGACCCACGGGCCGATCTCACCGAGTTCCCGCGACAGGTCGAGAAATTTGGCGCGCACCTCCCGGTCCTTCCATATCGACGTCTGGTATTTGACGTCGACGCCGTAGGCGCTGGTGTCCTGCGAGATCACCAGCAGTTCCTTGACCCCGGCATTCGCCAGCTTTTCGGCTTCGCGCAACACGTCCGCGGCGGGCCGCGACACCAGGTCGCCGCGCAGAGCCGGAATGATGCAGAATGTACAACGATTGTTGCAACCTTCTGAAATCTTTAGATATGCGTAGTGGCGCGGAGTCAGCTTGACGCCCTGTGGCGGGATCAGGTCGACAAACGGTTCATGCGCTGGCGGCGCAGCCTCGTGGACCGCCGCCATGACGCTCTCGTAGGCCTGCGGACCGGTGATCGCGAGCACGTTCGGATGTTTTTCCCGGATCAGCTCCGGCGTTGCGCCCATGCAGCCGGTAACGATGACCTTGCCGTTTTCCTTCATCGCCTCGCCGATCGCGGCCAATGATTCATCGCGCGCCGAATCGAGGAAACCGCAAGTATTGACGACAACAAGGTCGGCGCCGTCGTGCTTGCGGGCGATTTCGTAGCCTTCGGCGCGCAGCCGGGTGATGATCCGCTCGGAATCGACGAGCGCCTTGGGGCAGCCGAGGCTGACAAAACTGACGCGCGGTGCGGCGTTCATGAGCTGACCTGTTCCGGATTTGGAGCCCGACAAGGCCCTGGAAGCCGCGCCCTATGCCACAATCGGACGGGAGCGACAACCGTGCCGCCGCGCGACTTCAACCGGCAAAGCCTCCTTCGTCGAGAAAGGCAAGTTCCTCGGGGGTTGATTGACGCCCCAGAATTGCGTTTCGGTGCGGAAACCGGCCGAAACGTGCGACGATGTCGCGATGTCCGATCGCATGGATTCTGGCGTCCTCGCCAAGATCTGCGCCGAGTTTCACCGCAAGTTCCTGGTCCGACAGGTCCTCGGAATGGGAAAAGGGCAGATAGAAGAACAGCCGCAGTTCGTCCTCGACGCCCCTGTCTCGGCCCGCTGCGACAGCCTGGCGCGCATAGAAACGCGCCAGCGAGTCTGTCGCGTACATATGCCCGGTGCCGCGGAAACAGTTGCGCGGAAACTGGTCGAGCAGGATCATCAACGCCAGCGCGCCTTCGGAACTGTCGAGCCAGCTTGCCAGTTCGCGCCGCGCCGCACGCCAGTGCAACGCCTCGAAACGCGCGTGGAAGCTGGCGTCGAACGCGTGGTCCTTGCGGAACCATGCTTCAGGCCCGGCCGAGCGCCAGAACCCGGCGACGGCGGCAATATCGTTTGCACCGCTCATGACGCGCCTCCATCGGCATGTTGCTTGAGAACCTCTTCGGCTTCCGGATTGAGCGCCTGGCCGGCGCGCCGCGGCTGCTGGACAGGGGCTGGCACCGGCGCATTGCCCTTGAACAGGCCGCTGCCGGCGCGGATGTCGCCCGACAGTTGCAGGCTGAGCCGTTCCGCGTCGCGGCGGCGCATCTCGGCGATGGTTTCCACGGCCTCCTCATAGGGGATTCCCAGATGCCGCAGCACTTCCGATGCAAACACGGACGCCGATTCCAGCGTCTCGCGCAGCTGGTATTCGACGCCGGCATGCACCAGCCTGATCGCCGTGCCGCGGTCGAAGGCGCGGGCAAAAACGGGAACCATCGGGAAATGCGTCTTCATGTGCTCGGCGATCAGAACCGCCTGCTCGTCCTTGTCGACGCAGATCAGCACGGCCTGCGCCCGTTCGGCGCCCGCGGCGTGGAGGATGTCGAGCCGCGTGCCATCGCCGTAATAGACTTTGAAGCCAAATGTTCCGGCGACCTGGATCATCTCGACATCGTTGTCGATGATCGACACGTCAATGCCACGCAGGATCAGCGGCTGGCTGACGATCTGGCCGAATCGGCCGAAGCCGATGATCAGCACGCTGCCGTTGAGGTCGTCCACCACTTCGACGCCGTCGAGCGAGACGTCCTCTTTCGGCAGAAACCGCGGCAGCAGGGCGACCAGCAGCGGCGTCAGCGCCATCGAGATGATGATGGTCGCGGTCAGGATGGCGTTGGTCTCATTGTCGAAAATGCCGGCGGAGGTGGCGGCGGCATAGAGTACGAAGGCAAACTCGCCGCCTTGCGCCATGTAGACCGCGCGCTTGACAGCTTCCCGGTGCGGGGTCTTGAGCAGCCGCGCCACGAGATAGATGCCGATCGCCTTGAGCACCATGTAGCCGACGACGCCGGTGGCGATCAGTTGCCAGTTGCGCACGACGACTGCGAGGTCGAGCGACATGCCGACGCCCATGAAGAACAGCCCCAGCAACAGGCCGCGGAACGGTTCGATGTCCGCCTCGAGCTGGTGGCGGAAGGTTGATTCCGACAGCAGCACGCCGGCGAGGAACGCCCCCATCGCCATCGACAGCCCGCCGAGATCCATCACCAGCGCCGCGCCGAACACGACCAGCAGCGCCGCGCCGGTCATCACCTCGCGCGCATGGGAATCCGCCAGCAGGTTGAACATCGGATTGAGCAGATAGCGGCCGGCCAGGATCAGCCCGCCCAGCGCCGCCACCGCCACGCCGACGCCGGTCCACACCGACCCGCTGGCGTTCGGATCGGCATTGGGGGCGAGAAAGGCGACCAGCGCAAGAAGCGGCACGATGGCCAGGTCTTCCAGCAGCAGGATCGACACGATGCGCTGGCCAGCCGGCGCCGCCATTTCGCCCTTCTCTTCCAGCAATTGCATCACAATCGCCGTGGAGGTGAGCACGAAGCCAAGACCGGCGATGAGCGAATTTGTCCACGGAAAACCCAGCGACATGCCGAACAGCATCAGCAGCAGGCCGCAGACCGCGACCTGCAGCGCGCCGAGGCCGAAAATCTCGCGCCGCAGGCCCCAGAGCCTGGACGGCTGCATCTCCAGCCCGATGATGAACAGGAACATCACCACGCCGAGTTCGGCGATGTGCAGGATCGCCTGCGGGTCGTTGAACAAGCCAAGAACATAAGGCCCGATGAGAAGACCCGCGGCCAGGTATCCGAGCACCGAACCGAGGCCGAGCCGCTTGAAGATCGGAACGGCGATGACGCCGGCGCCAAGAAGGGTGACGACGCTGATCAGCTGATCAGTCAGCGATACCGCGTGCTCTGCTGCTTCGGCTGCCATGTATGCTCCATGTCCTGCACGGCCAAAAAGGGACCTCCGCCATATGGCGGGCGAAGCTTTCGGCGGTCAAGCCGGCGCGGGCGAGGGGGAGTGCGCGGTGTTTGGCGGGCCGAAGCTGGCCTGCTGCCGGTTTTGTGGACACCGAGATAAGGTGTTTAACGGAACTGGAGAGTTGGAATGCAGAGAAGGAAGTTCAGCCGCGAGTTCAAGCTTGAGGCGGTGAGGCTGGTGAAGGATCGAGGCGTTGCGGTAGCGCAAGCAGCCCGCGACCTCGATGTCCACGAGAACGTGCTGCGCAAATGGGTGCGCGAGCTATCTACGGATCCGCAGCATGCCTTTCCCGGCCATGGTCAACTGAAGCCGGAGCAGCAGGAGATTGACCGGCTGCGCAAGGAAGTGGCGAAGCTGAGGGCGGAGCGCGACATCCTAAAAAAGGCCGCAGCCTACTTCGCGAGGGAAGCGATATGAGGTTCGCTTTCATCGCGAGGCACCGGAACATCTGGCCGGTGGCATGGCTGTGCGACGCGCTGGATGTCTCCCGCTCGGGCTTCCACGCCTGGCTCGACCGCAGTCCCAGCGCTCGTTCCCGGCACGACGAGGTGCTGGTGACGGCGATCGATCGCAGCTTCAAGAGCAGTGACCGAACCTATGGCGCTCGCCGCATCTGGCATGACGTGCTGGCCGAGGGTCTCTCCTGCGGTTTGCATCGCGTCGAGCGGCTCATGCGTCAGAACGGGCTGCGTGCCCGGCCGCGCCGCCGTGGGCTGCCGAAAGACACTGGCGAGCGAGCGGCAGTGTCGGACAATCTCCTCGATCGCGCTTTCGAGGCCGCGGCTCCGAACCAGAAGTGGATCGCCGACTTCACCTATATCTGGACCGCCGAAGGCTGGCTCTACGTTGCCGCCGTCGTCGACCTGTTCTCCAGACGCGTCGTCGGCTGGGCGATGAAGGCCGAGATGACGGCACAACTCGTCACCGACGCTCTCATCATGGCGATCTGGAGGAGAGGCAAGCCCGACAGCCTGCTGCACCACAGCGACCAGGGCAGCCAATATACGAGCGAACAGTTCCAGCGCCTGATGACTGATCACGGCATCACCTGTTCGATGAGCCGGTCCGGCAACGTCTGGGACAATGCTGCGATGGAGAGCTTCTTCTCGTCGCTGAAAACCGAGCGGACAGCCCGCAAGGTCTACAGGACGAGGGATGACGCCAGGGCCGACGTGTTCGATTACATCGAGCGCTTCTACAATCCCCGGCGACGGCACTCGACACTGGGCTATATGAGCCCCGTCGAGTTCGAGCAGAAAGCTATGTTAGCTTAACCTCGTGTCCGAAAAACCGGCAGCAGGCCAGACGATCATCCTCGGCCGGCCGCGT